>CP000699.1:3158333-3501666 GCA_000016765.1 Rhizorhabdus wittichii RW1 | reverse complement strand
CCAGCGGCCCGAGCTGCGCGCCGAGAAATTCTGGAGGCTCGCATTGACCTCGATCGGGGTGTGGATGACGCTGACCTCGCCGATCAGCTCGCCCGGCGCGGTGCCGGCGGGCTTGAGCACGAGGCGGACCTCATAGCCCGGCATGTCGCGCGCGAGCAGCAGGTAGCGCTCGGCGACATAGCGGTTGAACACCTTCTCCTCGGTCAGGTGCGACAGGTAGGAGGCCAGCACCGTCTCGGCATTGCCGGCCTCGCCGCGCACCCGGACCTGGACGACCTTGGCGAACAGCACCTCGAACCGGACGACGCCGTCCTCGATCTTCTGCACCGGCACCAGCACCGCGGCGAGATAGCCCTTGCGGCGCAGCGCGGTCGCGGCGGCGTCGCGGATCGTGCAGATCGTGCTGACCGGCCGGTCGGCGCCGAGCAGCGAGGCGTAGGACTCGCGAAGCTCCTCCGGGCTGACGCCCTGGAGGTTGTTGAACTGGACCTCGTTGATCGTGACCCTGAGGTTCGCATAAGCGGGCGAGTCGAGCGCGCAGGGCGCGCGCTCGATGTCGCCTTCGATCTTGAGGCGCGACGGGGCCGCCGGCTGCTGGCGGGTCCTGTCCTGGAGCTCGTCGCGGCCGGGCGCGATCTGCTGCCCGGTGCCGGGCGCGACGATCTGCGCCAGGGCGATCTGCGAAGACGATGCGGCGAGCAAGGCCGTGGCGACGGCCGTCGAGAAGAGCGAGCTACGCAAAAATGCCCCCTGTACCCCTTAGCGACGATCCCCATCGTCTCGGCATCCTCATATCCGGCTTTGACATCCATGTCATCGCCCTATGTGGAGGCGCCTCAATAGCTTGGCCTGCCCCGCCGGGCATGTGCGCTCCGTCACGGCCCTTGCGATCCGTGGGTTTGGACCCTAAAGCGCACGGCGCGACAGGTTCCCGGAAACGGGATCAAAGGGAATTCGGAAGCGGGATCGTCCCGCAAGCCGAAGCTGCCCCCGCAACTGTGATCGGCGAGCGATCGTCCATCCCGCGTCACTGGATGCTCCGGCATCCGGGAAGGCCGGACGAGACGCGACGACCCGAGAGCCAGGAGACCTGCCCGTCGCGGTCGTTCCATCATGCGGGCGGGGTGCACCACATGATCGAGGCGAAAACCTCGCGTGACGACGCCGACAGGGGTCGTGCGCGCGGGGCGTTTCCGAAGCCGTGCGTCCGGCCCCGATGGATTGATCCATGGGAGGACATAATGCGGACTTTCACCACATCGCTGATCGCGGCCCTGGCGATATTGCCGGGCACGGCCCACGCCGAGGAGGCCGACGCCGACAGCATCGTCGTCACCGCCACCCGCACCGAGACGAAGCTGTCCGAGGTCGGCAAGTCGATCTCGGTGATCGACGCCGCCACGATCGAGCAGCGCCAGACCGTGCCGCTCGCCGATCTGCTGCGGACGCTGCCGGGCGTGACGATCCAGCGCAACGGCGGCCTCGGCACCATCACCAGCGTGTTCATCCGCGGCGCCCAGTCGGACCAGACGGTGGCGCTGATCGACGGGATCAAGCTCAATGACCCGTCGGCGCCGGGCGGCGGCTTCAACTTCGCCGACCTGCTGACCGACAATCTCGAGCGGATCGAGGTGCTGCGCGGGCCGCAGTCGGTGCTGTGGGGCAGCCAGGCGATCGGCGGCGTGATCAACCTGATCACCCGCGAGCCGACCGACCGGTTCGAGGTGCGGGCGACCGGCGAATATGGCCGCTACGAGACCGGCCGCCTGTCGGGCGCGGTCAGCGGCAAGGTCGGCCCGACCGCGATCAGCGCCGGCGCGGGCTACCTGACCACCGACGGCATCTCGGTCGCCGACAGCGGCACGGAGAAGGACGGCTATCACCTGTTCGGCGCGCATCTCAAGACGACGACCGAGCTGACCGAGCAGCTCTCGCTCGACCTGCGCGGCTTCTATACGAAGAGCAAGGTCGACCTCGACGGCTTCCCGGCGCCGAACTACACCCTCGCCGACACCGACGAATATCAGCGCCAGCAGCAGATCGTCGGCTATGCCGGGCTCAACGCCAACCTGTTCGACGGCCGCTTCCGCAACCGCTTCGCCGCCGCCTTCACCCGGATCGACCGCGACAGCTACGACCCGGCGGCGGCTCCGGTGAAGAATTTCGACGCGCGCGGGCGCAACCTGCGCTTCGAATATCAGGGCATCGCCGAGTTGGGGCTCGTCCGGGCCACCTTCGGCGCCGAGCATCAGGAGGAGAAGCTCCGCACGATCAGCGCCTATTTCGGCCCGCCGGTGACGGCGCGCGCCAAGGCGAACATCGACAGCGCCTATCTCGACCTCCACGCCCGGCCGATCGAGGGCCTCAACCTCGGCGCCGGGGTCCGCTACGACGACCACAGCCAGTTCGGCGACGCGACGACGGCCAGCGCCGACCTCGCTTATTCGCCGAACGGGGGATCGACCACCCTCCGCGCCAGCTATGGCGAGGGCTTCAAGGCGCCGTCGCTCTACCAGCTCTACGGCGACTACGGCTTCCGCGACCTGCGGCCCGAAAAGGCCAAGGGCTGGGACGCCGGCATCGCCCAGAAGCTGATCAGCGAGGCGGTCGAGCTGCGCGCGACCTGGTTCCAGCGCAACACGACCAACCTGATCGACTTCGACCTGGGCACCTTCACCTACGCCAATATCGCGCGGGCGCGGGCGCGCGGCGTCGAGGCCGAGCTGCGCATCGCGCCGACCAGCGAGCTGCTGTTCACCGCGAACTACAGCTTCACCAACGCCCGCAACCGCGAGCGGACCGATCCCAATTTCGGCCGCCAGCTCGCCCGGCGGCCGCGCCAGACGGTGAACGTGACCGGCGACTATCGCTGGCCGTTCGGCCTGACCACGGGCGCCACGATCACCCATGTCTCGCGCAGCTTCGACGATGCCGCCAACCGCAACCGGCTCGGCGACTATGTGCTCGTCGACCTGCGCGCGGCGCTGCCGCTGACCGAGGCGATCGAGCTCTACGGCCGGATCGAGAATCTGTTCGACGAGCGCTACCAGACCGCCGCCGGCTATGGCCAGCTCGGCCGGGCGGCGACAGCCGGTGTCCGCTTCCGCTACTAGAGCGGTTCACGATCCGATTGCATCGGATCGGCCGCTCTAGATTGTTGTTTTACCGCGATTTCCGAGTCGGCAGATGTTTCCATCTGCCTAGAAATCGCTCCAAGACAATAGCCTGGAGAGGATCGGCATTCGGCCCGATCCTCTCCGTCATCCTGGCGGAAGCCAGGATCTCCCTTCTCTTCGTCGTTCATGCGGGAAGGATGGAAAGGGCAAGGGAGATCCCGGCTTTCGCCGGGATGACGAGGAGGCGGGGTTGGGTGCTTCAGCCGGCGGCGGGCGGCCAGCCGGCGATCGCGGCGGTGCGGATCGCGGCCAGGATCGACGGCGCGTCGATCGCGGCCAGCGCGCGGGCGCGATCGATCTGCACCTTGCGCGAATCGACGCCCAGCATCCGGGCGATGTCCTGGTTGGTCCCGCCCTGGATCAACAGCGCCAGCACCCTGGCTTCGTCCGGCGTGAGGCGCGCGAGCCTCGCCCTCGCCTCGGCCACCAGCGCAGGCGGCTCGCCGCCTTGTTCGAGCAGGTGGAAGCCCCGGTCGATCGCGTCGAGCAGCGCGCGCATCTCATAGGGCTTGTGGAGGAAGTCGACCGCGCCGAGGCGGAATGCCTCGATCGCGGTGGCGAGATCGCTGAGGCCGGTGACGACGACCATCCGGAACCGGTCCTGCCGCTCGGCGAGGGCGCGGATCAGCTTCGACCCACCGACCTCGTCGAGCTGAAGGTCGAGCACCACGCATCCCGGCTCGATGGCGTCGATCACGGCGAGGCACGCCTCTCCATCGGCATATTCGCGGCATTCGAACGGGCCGTGCGCCTGCACGAGGCTGACGATCGAGGCGCGCACGATCGCCTCGTCATCGACGATATGGATGATCCGCCGTGCGGTCATCGCATGCCCGCGCCCCCGCGCTTCATAGCATCTTTCCCAAAAGCCCTGCGTTTATAGATACTTATCCTAAGAGAGCGCGCGATCAACAAAAAATCCACATAAAGTCGTTTCGTCTCCGAAATTTTCTACGACTTTCGTCGCAACAAAGCACCGCTTCAACAGATATGTCGAAGTCCCGAAGCATCATGATATCGAATATGACCGTCGCGAGAGCCCATATTTCGGACATACTTAGCCGGCATCCCGAGGGTCTTTACCCAATTTTTGTTATAAACGATAAATCTTGGATCAGTTTTTGAAATTAATTTACAAAAGTTAACATATATCAACAGATGGCGGAGCCGATCCCCATTCCAGAATCGCAGCCATTACTGTCGATCGATGCCATGCACGGACCCATGGCGGCGAACGACGCGCTCGGAATCGCGGAAGGCAGCGGCGGGGCCATCGCTATAATCCGCGACCAGGGGCCGCTTCCCCGGATTTTTACCTAGAGCGATTCACGATCCGATCGCATCGGATCGGCCGCTCTAGATTGTTGTTTTACCGCGATTTCCGAGTCGGCAGATGTATCCATCTGCCTAGAAATCGCTCTAGGCTCCGCAGGGACGCGGCCCTGCCGTAGCGGCAAGCCTTCGGCCCGCGGAAGCGCGGCGAAACGCGCTGTTAACGGCTTTCCGCTACCAGATGGCGGCGGGGCGCGACGTCCCGGACGACGGGAAGACGGGCGTGCCCAAGACGATCCTCACCGTGGATGATTCAGCGTTCATCCGCAAACTGCTCCGCATGGCCCTGTCGGGGCAGGGCTTCCTCGTGGCCGAGGCCGAGGACGGCGTCGCCGCGCTCGAATGGCTCGACGTCCATGACCGGCCCGACGTGATGATCACCGACATCAACATGCCGCGCCTCGACGGCTTCGGGCTGGTCGCGGCGGTGCGGGCCCAGGACCGCCACGACGGCATGCCGATCCTCGTCCTGTCGACCGAAAGCTCCGACGACAAGCAGGACCGCGCCCGCACCGCCGGTGCCGACGGCTGGCTGGTCAAGCCCTTCGACCCCGCGCAGCTCGCCCGGGCGATCGAGAGCGTCTCGCCATGAGGACGCCATCGGCATGATTCCCACCCGTACCAAGGCGCGCGTCCTCGTCGTCGACGATTCCGTCACCATGCGCGCCTTCTTCGGCTCGATCTTCGACCGCGCGCGCGGCATCGAGGTGGTCGGCACCGCCGCCAGCGCCGAGGAGGCGCGGCGGATGGTCGTCCAGCTCCGCCCCAATGTCATGACCCTCGACATCGAGATGCCGGGGATGAACGGCCTCGACTATCTGGAGGAGGTCATGCGCGACCGGCCGATGCCGGTGATCATGCTGTCCTCGCTCACCCAGAAGGGAGCCGAGGCCTCGTTCCAGGCGCTCGAACGCGGCGCGATCGACTGCTTCCCCAAGCCGACCTCGGAAAACCGCGAGGAGTTCGCGCAGCGGCTGAGCGCGCTCGTCGTCGCCGCGGCCAACGGCTCGGCGCGATCGGCGCGCTACGCCAGGGAGGTCCCCGCCCGCACGGGGAGCACGCACCATCATCACCATCCCCCGGCGTTCGACTGGAACGGCAGGATCGCGGTGGCGAGCGCCTCGACCGGCGGCGTCGACGCGCTGCTCCAACTGTTGCCCGGCCTGCCGGTCGACGGCCCGCCGATCGTCGTCTCGCTGCGGATCGAACCCGAATTCGTCGCGCCGCTGATGCAGCGGCTCAAGACGCGTTGCCCGGCCAGGGTGATGCTCGCCGAGGACGGTCGCCCGCTCCGGCGCGGCGAAATCCAGATCGCCTGCGATCCCGCCACCCATGCGGTGATCGACCGCTGGCCCGATCCCGCGGTCAAGCTGCTGCGGACCGACCCGGTCAACGGCGCGCGCCCGTCGGCCAGCCTGCTGTTCGCGACGGCGGCCCGGACCGCGGGCGCCAACGTGGTCGGGGCGATCCTGACCGGGATCGGCACCGACGGCGTCGCCGGCATCAAGGCGCTGCACGCCGCCGGGGGGATCACCATCGCGCAGGATTCGGCGACCTGCCTGGTCGACCAGGCGCCGGCCGCCGCCCGCGCGGCGGGGGCGATCGCGCGCGACCTGCCGATCGAGTCGATCGCCGCCGCGATCCTCGACGGCTGCCGCGCCGCCGTCGACGCGGCGGCCTGACCCGGCGCGCGCCGATGGTCTCGGTCAGCCGATCCGGCCTGCTGGCGCTGCTCGCCGACGAACTCGACGCGGCGCGCGCGCAGCTCGACGCGTTGGGCCTGGCCCTGGCCGACGACGCCGAACTCGCCCACCGCCACCTCATCGAACTCCAGGCGCTCGACCATGCCGGCCAGCGCTGCGCCGCGATCGCCGTCATCCTGCGCGCCGACGATTCCCATGCCGCAACGCTTGACGCCCCGCTCGAAAGCATCGCCGCCCGGCTCGGGCGCTAGTCCTCCGCCGCGAACAGCCCGATCAGTTCCGGCGCGATCCGGTCGAGGTCGTGGCGGGCGGCGACGCGCCGGCGGGCCTCGGCCCCCATCGCCGCCAGATCGGCCTCGCCGGCGTCCATCGCGGCGCCGATCGCCGCCGCGAGGCCGGCGCCGTCGCCGGGCTCGACCAGCCAGCCGCAGCGCTCGTCGACCAGTTCGGGGATGCCGGCGATGCGGGTGGCGATCACCGGCCGGCCGAGCGCGAACGCCTCCATGATCACGATCGGCAGCCCCTCTGCATGGCTGGGCAGCAACAGCGCGCGGGTCTCGCCGATCCGGCGGCGGACCTCGGCATTGCTGCGCCAGCCGAGCAGCTTGACCCGTCCGCCGGTGCCGGTCGCCCGGATCGCCTGCTCGATCGCGGTCCGGCTCTCGCCGTCGCCGACCAGCGCCACCGACAACTCGGGATGGCCCGCCGCCGCCGCAGCCGCGATCGCCGCCGGGATCTCGACCTGCGCCTTTTGCGGGCAGAGCCGACCGACCGACAGCAGCCGCGCGCTCATCGACGGCGGTGGCGGCGCGGCCGGATAGGCGCGCAGGTCGAGGCCGCACGGGATCACCCGGACCCTGTCCCACAGGCTTTCGGGCAGGTGCGCGCGCAGCCGGTCGCGGCAATAGCCGCTGATCGCGATCACCGCCCGCGCGTGGAGCGCCTTTTCGGTCAGGCTGCTCGCGGCGAACAGCTCCAGCTCGTCGGGCCCGTGGACGGTGAAGCTGTAGCGCGGCCCGCCCAGCCGCCGGCACAGCATCGCCACCGCCGCCGCATTGGTCGAGAAATGGGCATGGACATGGGTGATGCCGAGCGCGTCGCAGCGCCGCTTCAGCCGGATCGCCTGGGCCAGATAGGCGGCGTGGCGGATCACGCCCCCGCCCGCCGCGCGGCGCAGCGCCGCCGTCATCTCCAGCGCCTCGCCGAAGCGGCGCGGATGGCGGAGCGCGTGGGCCGCGAGCCCGGCCGCCAGCCGGCCGCCCCGGCCCGTCAGCAGATATTCGGTGCGCGCCTGTTCGGCCATGTCCTGCGGATCGACCAGCCGCTCGGCCCAGTGCCGCACCGCGAAGCGCTTGACCGGCACCCCCGCCCGCTCGATCGCGGCGATCTCGCGCCGGATGAAGGTCGTGCTCGTCATCGGATAGCTGTTGAGCAGATAGGCGAGCTTCATGCCCGGCGCGCCTGTTCGACGAGGCGGGCGACCTCGATCGTCCGCGCATGGCTGACCACCGGGCTCTCGATCGCCCCGGCGCGGTGGAGCGCGGCGAAATGCTCGATCTCGTGGAGATAGGGGCTGGCGCCGAACGGATGCCAGCGCGCCGAGTCCCGGCTGCCGAGATCGCCCAGCCGCCGCACCAGCGGATTTTGCCGGGCATGGCGCCACAATGGTGGCGGCCCCGCCCGGCCAGGCCCGGTGAAGCGCAGCCGCTGCGCGGTCAGCAGCGGCGGCTGCACCTCGACCGCGCCGGCGTCGCCGGCAATGCGCAGGCTGTTGTCGAGCCGCCGGGTGAAGGAGACGGCGAGGTCCGAGACGCCGCCGCCCGCATGATCGAGCTCGAGGCGCGCGGCGACGTCGAGGCCGGCGGCGTCGCGATCGACCGTGCAGCGCATCGCCCGCACCGGGCCGAGCGCGATCAGCGCCAGCATCAGCGGATAGACCGCGCGGTCGGCAAGCACCCCGCCGTCCGCCTCGAACAGCCGGGGATGGTCGGCGCGGCGGACGCGATAGCCGAAGCTCGCCTCGACATGGGTCAGCGCGCCGATCCGGCCCGATCGCGCCGCCGCCAGCGCCATCGCCACGGCGGGCAGGAAGGGCGTGGCGACCGCCTCCATATAGAGACGCCCGACCCGTTGCGCCTGCGCAACGACGGCCTCGGCCTCGGCGGCGCTCATCGTCGCGGGCTTCTCGCACAGCACCGCCTTGCCGGCGGCGAGCGCGGCGAGCGAGCGGGCGGCATGGTCGCGATTGCGCCCGGCGATATAGACGGCGTCGGCCTCGGCTTCGTCGACGTCGCCGACCAGCGCGCGCATCGCCGCCGCCATCCGGCCGCGCCCGACCACGGCGAAGCGCAGCGGCGGGGTCACTCGTTCCAGTCCATCGGCGCGATCGGAGCGAAGGCGGTGCGCGGGCGATGGTCGCCACCCGCCTGCATCGCCAGCGCGACCTCGGTCAGGTGGAGCGCGAAGTCCCCGGCGAGGCGCGGCTCGCAGCCCTCGGCGATCGCCTGCGCCATCTCGGCGACGCCGAGCGCGAAGTTCATCGCCGCCGCGCCGCGCCGCCCGACCATCGGATGCCGTCCCCCGGCCGGCCTGACCGTCGTCGCGAACGGGCTGTTGACGAGGCGTCGGCGAACGACGTGCCGGCGGCGGATGCGGACCCGCGCATCGTTCGCCCAGGCCTCGTCGATCTCGATCACGCCGTCGTCGCCGAAGATGCGCAGCCGGTGGTCGTGGCGCGCGACGATCGAGCAGGTGAGCCGCGCCGTCATCGCGTCGAAGGTCAGCGTCGCCGACGCATAGTCGGGCGTGCCGTGGCCGGCGCCGGTCTGGCCGGGGTCGAGCAGCCGGGCCGACCCGCCGACGATCCGCCGCACCGGCCCGAACATCGCCATCAGCCAGGAGAGATAATAGCCGGCATGTTCGAGCGTGCAGCCGGTGCGGAACTCGTCGGCCGCCGGCCAGGGCGCACCGCTCGCCGATCGCCAGCGCGGATGGGGCGCGGCCGGCAGGAAATCGTCGTCGAGCTCGGCATAGACGAGCCGGGGCGTGCCGATCCGCCCGTCGCGCAGCGCCGCCCAGACGGTCTGCGCCGCGCGGCCGAGCAGGCTGCACGGCGCCGAGGCGAGGTGCAGCCCCTTCTCGCGCGCCAGCGCGGCGAGCGCCTCCGCCTCGTCGAGGTCGAGCGCGAGCGGCTTCTCGCTCCAGACATGGCAGCCGGCATCGAGCGCCGCGCGGGTGACCTCGGCATGGGCGTGCGGGTTGGTGAGGTTCAGGACGATCGCCGGCCGCCGCGCGACCAGGTCGGCGAAGCCGGTTGCGGGGTCGACCGACCAGTGGCGCGCGAAGGCGGCGAGGCGGTCCGGGTCGACGTCCCAGGCGCCGACGATCTCCAGTCCGGGGAAGCTGCGCAGCGAGGGCATGTAGAGATCGGCGACATAGCCCGTCCCCACGATCGCGATTCGGCCTGCCCGCCGATGGTCCCCCGCCGCCATGGCGGGAGCCTAGGGGCCAAAATCCGTCATCGCAACGCTCAGCGGCGCGGTATCGACGCCCGCGCGCATATCAATGCCCTATCAACGCCCTATCAATGCCGAAACCATGTCACGGAGGGTGTCACCGTTGCTTCACCGGCCGCGATCATGCTCGCGCTCGTGTCGGATTTTACACAGTCGAGGATTGTCGATATGATCGGCGCCATGGAATCGGATCGCATAGAGAAGCTCACCGAAGCGCAGCGCGTCTGCCTGCGCATGGTGCTCATGCATCTTTCCTCCAAGGACATCGCCCGCGAACTGGGGATTTCCCCCCACACCGTCGACCAGCGGCTACGCATGGCGATCCAGGCGCTGGGCGTCGCGAACCGCTTCGAAGCGGCGCGAATCCTGGCGAAATACGAGACCCCGAACGCATATCAATCAGCCGTATATCAATCGTCGCATGTTGCTCCACAGCCCGTCCATGCCACTGTCGGGTTGTCCGACATTCATGGGGTTCGGCAGGACGACAACGGCTATCACGGCAGTGCGGTTCGGGAAGAGCAGATCGCTTTCCGTACTCCCGCATTCGCCACCGGCGGCTTCGTCAACCTGCCTATCCCCACGCCGGGGAGGGAGCGTAATGACCTAAGCATCGTGCAGCGTCTGGGGTGGATCGTTTCGATCGCTATTGCCTCGGCGCTCGCATTCGGCGGACTTCTCGCCGGCCTCGACGCGCTGAAGCGCCTTTTCCAGGCCTAAGCGCACCCGAACACCGTTCATCGTCGAAACAGGGACGCGCGGCCTGCGGACAGGTTGCGCGAAGGGAGCAGCACATGTTCAATCGCCAGACCATTCTCAAGCGCCGCGAAGTTGCCCAGGGCGTCGCCGACCGGCTGATGGCCGCCGAGCACGCGATCGACCTCGCCATCGCCAAGACGGCCGAGCTGACCGGCTTCATCCCGGCCGCCCGCGCCGAGGCCGACCTGGCCTGCGAAGTCGCCCAGGAAGCGCTCGAATATGCGGCGGAGAGCTTCTCCACGCTGGTCAAGGCGCGCGCCAAGATCATCGCCAGCCACCGCGAGCTGGCCGCCACCAAGGACGAGATCGGCCTCAAGACCTATGGCCTGGGCGGCCTGGTCGGCAAGCCGTTCAACTCGGAAGTCCGCCACCTCACCGAGGTCGCGGCCGCCTGAGGCTCGCCCCGGGGGGAACCGGGGCGTCGTAACCATGCTTGACCGGGGAATGTCCTTATGATTCGGTCGCCGCATGCTGCTCGCCCTGTTCTTCCAGCTCTTCTACCTGTTCGCGCTGGTTGCCGTCGCCTCCTATGCGGGATGGCGCGGCGGCTGGCCCGAAAGGGTCGGAGCGGCGATCATGGTCGTCGGCTCGATCCTCACCGTCGTGGCCGCCAACTCCTTCTATCCGGGGTGGCGCTCGCCCGAAGCGGGGATCATCATCGTCGACCTGCTCGTGCTCGCGGCCTTTGGCAATCTTGCCCTCTCCAGTGATCGATATTGGCCGATATGGGTAACATCCTTCCATTTGATCGCGGTGACCATTCACCTGGCCAGCCTCGCCGATCGCTCGGTGGCGGCCTTGGCCTACGCGAACGCGCAGGAATTCTGGGCCTATCCCATGCTGGTGGGCATAGCGGTCGGAACGTGGAACTTCCGCCGGAGGCAGGCCTCGATCCCCAGGGCGAATGTCGCGAGATACTAGAGGCGCTGCTCCAGCCGCTCGGCCTCGCCCATAGCGGCGCGGTCGTCGACGAGCTGCTCGACGAATTCGGCAGCCTGCCCGCGATCCTCGCGGCCGAGCCCGCCCTGCTCCACGACTGCCTGCCCGAGGACGGCCAGGTCGTCGACTTCCTGGTCGCGATGCGGGTGGCGATGCTCCATTCGCTGCGCACCCGGCTCGGCCAGAGCCCGATCCTGTCCACCTCCGATGCGCTGACCAACTATCTGTTCGCCGCGATGGCGTACAACACGGTCGAGCATCTCCGGGTGCTGTTCCTCAATTCGACCAACCGGCTGCTGCGCGACGAGGTGATGGCGCGCGGCACGGTGAACCAGGCGCCGCTCTATCCGCGCGAGATATTGAAGCGGGCGCTGGAGGTCGGCGCGACGGCGCTGATCGTGGTCCACAATCATCCGTCGGGCGATCCGACCCCTTGCCAGGCCGACGTGAAGGCGACCGCGCATCTCGTCGCGGCGGCCCGCACGCTCGACATCGCGGTGCACGATCACCTGATCGTGGCGCGCACCGGCTGGCGCAGCCTCCGGGCCGAGGGGTTGATCTAGGGCATGTCCCAGCCGTTGGAGCAGAAGAGTAGTAGCGTCATGGAGACCAGTATGATCCGGGACTTCGCGCGAAGGGTGATCGACGATTTCGGCGATCAGACCGACAGCTATGTCGCCAGCCGCATCGGCGTGCTGATCCGCGACGGGGACAGCTATGGCGTCGGCCTGTGGAAGGCGGTCGCCACCGAGATCGAACGAATCCGGCTGCCCGAGCCGAACGTGCCGCGCAGCCGCCACTGAGGACCGACGAATTCGGCGCAAGCCGAGCACAGGTGCCCGGCCGGCTGTCCTCCCCCCGATCCGGCCGGCCGGGGACACACAGGGAGGACTTCCAGCCCCCACAGGGCGGCGGACCGGCAAGGGGCTTGCGGTCCGCCGCCCGACTTTTTTGGGGCTGATGCGGACATATCAACGATTGATATGGGCCCGGGAAACGGGACTTTCCGGCCGATGTTGCCGTCATCCCGGCGAAAGCCGGGATCTCCCTTTTCTTGATCCCCCGCCCGAAAACATGGAAAGGCAGGGAGATCCTGGCTTCCGCCAGGATGACGAAGTGGGGGACGGCCTCAGCCCTCGTCGCCCATCCGCAGCGCGGCGATGAAGGCTTCCTGCGGGATGTTGACGTTGCCGTACTCGCGCATCCGCTTCTTGCCCTCCTTCTGCTTCTCGAGGAGCTTGCGCTTGCGGGTGGCGTCGCCGCCATAGCATTTGGCGGTCACGTCCTTGCGCATCGCCGCGATCGTCTCGCGCGCGATCACCTTGCCGCCGATCGCGGCCTGCACCGGGATCTTGAACAGGTGGCGGGGGATCAGGTCCTTGAGCCGCTCGCACATGTGCCGGCCGCGCGCTTCGGCGGCGGCGCGATGGACGATCATGCTGAGCGCGTCGACCGGCTCGCCGTTGACCATGATACTCATCTTGACGAGGTCGCCCTCGCGATAGCCGATCTGGTGATAGTCGAAGCTGGCATAGCCCCGGCTGATCGACTTGAGCCGGTCGTAGAAGTCGAACACCACCTCGTTGAGCGGCAGCTCATAGGTGATCTGCGCGCGGCCGCCGACATAGGTCAGGTTCTTCTGGATGCCGCGCCGGTCCTGGCACAGCTTGAGCAGCGAGCCGAGATATTCGTCGGGGACGTAGATGGTCGCCTCGATCCACGGCTCCTCGATCATGTCGATCCGGTTGGGATCGGGCATGTCGGCGGGGTTGTGCAGCTCGATGACCTTGGCGTCCTCGGTCTTCGAATGGCTGAGGTGGAGGCGATAGACCACCGATGGCGCGGTGGTGATCAGGTCGAGGTCATATTCGCGGGTCAGCCGCTCCTGGATGATCTCGAGGTGGAGGAGGCCGAGGAAGCCGCAACGGAAGCCGAAGCCCAGCGCCGCCGAGGACTCGGCCTCGAAGCTGAACGAGGCGTCGTTGAGGCGCAGCTTGTAGAGGCTCTCGCGCAGCTTCTCGAAATCGGCGGCGTCGACCGGGAACAGGCCGCAGAACACCACCGGCTGGACCTCCTTGAAGCCCGGCAGCGGCTCGGCGGTCGGCTTCCTGGCGTCGGTGATCGTGTCGCCGACGGCGGTCTGGCTGACCTCCTTGATCTGCGCGGTGATGAAGCCGATCTCGCCGGGCCCCATCTCGCCGAGCTGCTCGATCTTCGGCCGGAAGCATCCGACCCGGTCGACCAGGTGGACCGTGTCGGCCTGCATGAACTTGATCTGCTGGCCCTTGCGGATCGTGCCTTCGACGACCCGGATCAGGATGACGACGCCCAGATAGGGATCGTACCAGCTGTCGACGAGCATCGCCTTGAGCGGCGCGGCCGGATCACCCTTGGGCGCCGGGATGCGGGCGACGATCGCCTCCAATATCTCGTCGATGCCGATGCCGGACTTGGCGCTGGCGAGGACGGCATCGTCGGCGGGCAGGCCGATGATGTCCTCGATCTCCGCCTTGACCTTGTCGGGCTCGGCGGCGGGCAGGTCGATCTTGTTGATGACGGGCACGATCTCATGGTCGTGCTCGATCGACTGGTAGACATTGGCGAGGGTCTGCGCCTCGACCCCCTGCGCCGCGTCGACGACGAGCAGCGCGCCCTCGCACGCCGCCAGGCTGCGCGACACCTCATAGGCGAAGTCGACATGGCCCGGCGTGTCCATCAGGTTGAGGACATAGTCCTGCCCGTCCTTGGCCTTGTAGTCGAGGCGCACGGTCTGCGCCTTGATGGTGATGCCGCGCTCCTTCTCGATGTCCATGTTGTCGAGCACCTGCGCCGACATCTCGCGGTCGGTCAGGCCGCCGGTGCGCTGGATCAGGCGATCGGCCAGGGTCGACTTGCCATGGTCGATATGGGCGATGATCGAAAAATTGCGGATGCGGTCGAGCGGAACGGTCACGAAATTCTCGCATGAGAGCGGAGCGGATGGCGGGCCATAGCAATGCGCGCGTCCGGAAGCAAAAGCGCGATCGATTATCTTTCCCTGGCCATGGCCATCGCACCCGAATTCAGGAATCGTAAGGGCGGGCCGGACCCTTGAGTCGCGTAATGGGGGCGACGAGGTTTCGGCCCGGAGAGAGAACGGGGGTTCATCGTCATGAAATACGTCATTCCGGCGGCGCTTCTTGCTGTCGCGCTTTCGGCGCAGCCGGCCTTCGCGGCCGACGCGCCGGTCACCCTGTCCAAATGCGACAAGCCGATCGGCAGCATCGCCGTCGTCGACGGCGAGACGCAGGGCTGGACCAAATACGGCCTCAGCAGCCCGCGCGACCTGATCGCCGCGATGGCGGTGCAGAGCAACTGCTTCACCCTGCAGAACGTCGCGGGTGGCCAGCCGGTCGACTTCCTCGTCAACGCGATCGCCGGCGACAAGGAGGAGGTCGACCAGGGCACCAGCCTGGCGCAGACCGCGCTGACCGAGGGGCTGGTGCGCTCGGGCATGGCCGGCAGGATGGCGGGCAGCATCCCGTTCGGCGGCCAGGCGCTCAGCATGTTCGGCGGCTTCGGCGGCAAGAAGAAGACCATCGCGGCGGGCCTGCGCATCATCAGCCCGGCCAACGGCCAGACCATCGTCACCGGCAGCGGCACCCAGACCAAGACCCAGGTGTCGATCGGCGGGCTGGGCGGCATCGGCGGCAATCCCTGGGCCGACGCGGCGCGCGCGCAGATGACGTCGATGGGCTATGGCGACTATGCCGGCGGCGGCTATTCGACGTCGAAGGACGGCCAGATGCTGACCAGCGCCTTCGTCATCGCGTTCAACAACGTCGTCGCGCAGCAGGCGGCGCTGGCCGCGGTGAGGCCCGCCGCCGCCGCGGCCGCCGCCACCCCGGCCGCCGCCAAGCCCGGCTTCACCACCGCGGTCGACACCAAGCTGTTCGCCCAGCCGGCGGCCGGCGAGGCGGTCCGCGCGCTGCGCGCCGGCACCGCGCTCACCCCCACCGGCGTCCGCGAAGGCCTCTTCGTCGAAGTCAGCGACGCCTATGGCACCAAGGGCTGGGTCTCGGTCGAAGACCTGAAATAACAGGGGGAGCGCCGCCGGGTTTGCCAGGCCCGGCGGCGCGGTTCCCAGGCGACCCGCATCGTTTCGCGGCCGACTCTCAAATATGTATTTCGGTTGCATCTTTGTCCGCGCAAGGATAGATGCATAGAAGATACATGTTTTCGGAGTCGCGTGATGTCAGGGTTGCGGATCGACGATCAGGGGCTCGGCCGCTTGGTCGATACCTTCTATGCCCGCATCCGCGCCGATGACGAGCTCGGCCCGATCTTCAACGACGCGGTCGAGGACTGGCCAGAGCATCTCGCCAAGCTGACCGACTTCTGGTCGTCGGTGATGCTGACCAGCGGCCGCTACAAGGGGCAGCCCGTCCCCGCCCATGCCCGCCATCGCAGCCGGATCACGCCGGCGCTGTTCGACCGCTGGCTGGCGATCTGGGCGCAGACCACCGACGAGCTGATGGAGCCGGGCGCCGCCGCCGCGCTCCAGGACAAGGCCCGGCGCATCGCCGAGAGCCTGCAGCTCGCTCTGTTCTTCCGCCTCGGCCCGCCGCCGCAACAGCCGCAACGGCAAGAGGCCGGCGCCGCCGGGGGTGCCGCGCAATGACCGCGCCCGCGCCCTATCGCTCGACCCCGCTGTTCGACAACGCCACGCTACCGATGGCGCTGCAACGCCGCCACGCGACCAAGGCGGGTGTCTGGGGCGTCGTCCGGGTGATCGAGGGCCGGCTGCTCCTGACCTATCTCGACCCCGAATCGGAGGTCGTCCTCGACAGCGGGCAAGCCGGCCTGCTGCTGCCCGAGCAACCCCATTTCGTCACGCCGCAGGGGCCCATGAGGATGCAGGTCGACTTCTACGACCAACCGCCCGGCTAGGGCCCGCCCCCCCCTTTCGTTGAACCACAAGGAGACGTTGATGTCGAAGACACTCAGCGAGCGCACCATCGCGCTCGTCAAGGCGACCGTTCCCGCGCTCGAGGCCCATGGGCTGGACATCGTGCGCGAAATGTATGCGCGCATGTTCCAGAACCCCGAGATCCGCGACCTGTTCAACCAGTCGCACCATGGCGACGGCGGGTCGCAGCCGCGCGCGCTGACCGGCGCGATCCTCGCTTATGCCGGCAACATCGACAATCTCGGCGCGCTCGCCCCGGCGGTCGAGCGCATCGCCCAGAAGCATGTCGGCCTGCAGATCCTGCCCGACCATTATCCGCACGTCGCCGACGCGCTGCTCGGCGCGATCAAGGCGGTGCTCGGCGATGCCGCGACCGACGAGATCCTCGCCGCCTGGGGCGAGGCCTATTGGTTCCTCGCCGACATCCTGATCGCCCGCGAGCATCGCGTCTATGGCGAGCAGAAGGCGGCGGACGGCGGCTGGAACGGCTGGCGCGAATTCCGGGTCGAGCAGGTCGTGCGCGAGAGCAGCGTGATCCGCTCCTTCGTCCTCCGGCCGGTCGACGGCCAGGCGGTGATGGCGCACAAGGCCGGCCAGTACCTGACCTTCTGGCTGGAGATTCCCGGCCATCCGCCGGTCAAGCGCAACTATTCGATCTCGGGCGCGGCCAATGGCGAGACCTATCGCATCTCGGTCAAGCGCGAGCCGCAGGGGCTCGCCTCGGGCTGGCTGCACGACGCGGCGCAGGCCGGCACCATCCTCAAGGTCGCGCCGCCGGCCGGCGAGTTCTTCCTCGCCGACCATCCCGAGCGCCCGGTGGTGCTGCTGTCGGGCGGGGTCGGGCTGACCCCGATGGTCGCGATGCTGGAGACGATCGCGGCGCGCCACCCGGCGCTGCCGACCCATTACATCCACGGCACCCACAATCGCGAGACCCATGCGATGCGCGACCATGTCCGCGCGCTGGCGGCGCAGGCGAGCGCGATCCGCGTCGTCGACTTCCACCAGACGCCGCTGCCCGGCGAGACGGCGGGCGCCGACTACGACCATGCCGGGATCATCACCGACGACTGGCTGATCGCCAACACCCCGGCGGGCGAGGCCGATTATTATATCTGCGGCCCGCGCCCGTTCCTGCGCGCGGCGGTGTCGGCGCTGTCGCTCGCGGGCGTCGCGTCGGACCGCATCCATTACGAGTTCTTCGGCCCCGCCGACGAACTCCTGGCCGCCTGAGGCGCGGACGATGGACGGCATCGTCGCCCGCATGATCCATGTCCTCGCGGTCCTGTTCTGGATCGGCGGGGTCGCGTTCGTGACGCTGGTGGCGATGCCGTCGGTCCGCGCCCGCCACGATCCGGCCGAGCGGCTGGCGGCCTTCCACGCGCTGGAGGACCGCTTCGCCGCGCAGGCCCGCCTCTGGGTCCTCCTCGCCGGGGCGAGCGGGCTGTGGATGGTCTGGCGCGGCGCGATGTGGGACCGCTTCCGCGATCCGCATTTCTGGTGGATGCATGCGATGGTCGCGCTGTGGGCGCTGTTCGCGGCGATGCTGTTCGTCATCGAGCCGCTGGTCCTCCGGCGGCGGCTGGCGGCGTCGACCGATCCGGCCCGCGACTTCGCCCGGATGGAGCGGATGCATCGGCTGCTGCTGGCGGCGGCGGTCGTGACCGTGGCCGGCGCGGTGGCGGGGAGCCATGGATTCTACTGACGGTCCGCCGTCCCGGTCGACGGCAAAACTTTTGCTATCAACGACCAAAAACATTCGTTTGCCGCTCCGCCGCAAATAGCACAGCCTGCTTCCCGCAGGCCAGACGACCGCGGCCTGCCCCCGGGGACCTTCTCGCCCGGGGCGGAGGGGCACCGTGCTTCCGCCGATGCACGGGACCGCCCCTCCATAAGGTCGAGTTGGGAGAGGATGCCTCATGGGGAGGCCGTCGCCGCAGGCATCGTCGCCGCACGTCCCGTTCGCGTGGCATCGCGCGTTGAGCACGGTGCTGTTCGCCGCGGCGGCCCTCGCTTTCTACGGCCTCAGCGAGCATCGCATCCTCAGCGAGGAGCAGCTCATCCTCCTGCTGTTCATCGCGCTTCCGGTCGGCGCCTTCGCGCTGTCGGGCATGGGGCAGGACGGCTCCGATTCGCTTGATGCTTGAAGCCCGCCATTGCTCCACCTTCCGTCATTCCCGCGAAAGCGGGAATCCACGGAAACGGGGCATCAGGCCTCCTGCGGGCCGCCGTCCATGGATTCCCGCTTTCGCGGGAATGACGATGGAGCGCTGCTGAACGACTTCGGCTCTGCAACGGGCCAGCGAATTATTTCAGCGCAAAATTCTTGCGCTTCACCATCAATATTTTGATCTTCGGTTCGACGGCCGCCCTCGCCTATGAGCGCCCCCCAGCCGAGGGAGGCAAGGGCACGGCCACCGCCGGTCGTGACGGTCCCTCCCTCGTCACGGTTGCCGGATATGACGTCGATGCCTGTGGGCCGGACACGCCCACGCTTTCCCTCGCTGCCGCTCCCGGACCTGCAGATCGATTCCCAGAAGCTGCTCTTCTCGCTGAGCAGCTTCATCGCCGCGGCGATCACCCTCGCCATCGCCTTTTCGGCCAGCCTGCCCCGCCCCTGGTGGGCGCTGCTGACCGTCTACGTCACCGCCCAGCCGATGGCCGGCGCCTTCCGCCCGAAGGCGCTCTACCGGCTCGGCGGGATCGCGACCGGCGCGGCGGTCACCCTGCTGCTCGTCCCCAATCTGCAGAACTCGCCCGAGCTGCTGGTGCTGTGCCTCGCCGCCTGGACCGGCTTCTGCATCTACCTCGCGGTGCTCGACCGCACCCCGCGCGCCTTCCTGTTCCAGATGGCGGCGTTCAGCACGGCGGTGATCAGCTTCCCCTATCTCGA
This sequence comes from Rhizorhabdus wittichii RW1, assembly GCA_000016765.1. Classification (NCBI taxonomy): domain Bacteria; kingdom Pseudomonadati; phylum Pseudomonadota; class Alphaproteobacteria; order Sphingomonadales; family Rhizorhabdaceae; genus Rhizorhabdus; species Rhizorhabdus wittichii. Next base: position 3,482,401 of record CP000699.1, on the reverse strand, counting down.
CGATCCGACCAACATCTTCGAGACCACCATCGCGCGCGTCCAGGAGATGACGGTCGCGATCCTGTGCGTCACCGCGGTCCACGCGCTGCTCCAGCCGTGGAGCGCGACGCCGGTGATCCGCGCGCGGGTCCGCTCCTTCCTCGCCCATGCGCGCCGCTGGACCGCCGAGGCGCTCGGCAGCCACCACACCCGGCTGGAGAACGAGCATCGCCGCATGCTCGCCGCCGACGTCACCGAGCTGGGGATGATCGCGATCCACCTGCCGTTCGACCAGCGCTGGGCGCCCGCGACCAAGCGGCGGGTGACCGCGCTCCAGCAGCAGCTCGCCAGCATCCTGCCGCTGGCGTCGGCCGCCGCCAACCGGCTCGACCGGCTGCGCGACGGCGGCGGGCTGCCCGCCGAGCTGGAGGCGCTGCTCGACGACGTCTCCGACTGGCTGGTCGAGGAGGACAGCCCGCTCCACCAGGCCGGCGCGCTCGTCCGGCGCTGCGAGGCGATGGCCGAGGCCGCCGAGGCGCGCGCCGACTGGACCTCGCTGCTGACCGCGAGCGCCTGCGTCCGCATCGCCGAGTTCCTCGCCGCGCTCGCCGCGAGCCGGCGGCTGGCGACGCGGATCGGGTCGCCCGGCCGCCCCAACCTCAAGCCCTCCTCGGCCGAGCCGTTCGCGCTGGCGCGCGACCATGGCGTCGCCGCGCTGGCGGGGCTGGCGACGGCGACGGCGATCGCGCTCTACTGCGCGGTCTGGATCCTGCTCGCCTGGCCCAACGGATCGGCGACCGCCGCCTTCGCCGCGCTGATCACCTGCTCCTTCGCGGCGCAGGACGATCCGGCGCCGGTGATCGGCCGCTATCTGGTCGCGACGCTCAAGACCTTCCCGCTCGCCGCGCTCTACCTGTTCGTCATCCTGCCGCGCGTCGACGGCTATGAGATGCTCGTCATCACCCTCGCGCCGACGCTGCTGTGGATGGGCTATGTCCAGGCCGATCCGGCGCGGTCGCCGCAGGCGCTGCCGATGTTCTCCTGCTTCATCGTCGCGATGGGCTTCCTCGCCCGCTTCCAGGCCGACTTCGCGCTGTTCATCAACACCGGGCTCGCCCAGCTCGGCGGGATCGTCGCGACGCTGACCGTCACCAAGCTGTTCCGGTCGGCGAACGTGCTGTGGACCGCGCGGCGCATCCTGCGCTCGAACTGGGCCGAGCTCGCCCAGCTCGCCGACATCCGCCGCCCCTTCCTCGCCGACCGCTGGACCGCACGGGCGATCGACCGGCTCGGGCAGGTCGCCGCGCGCATGGCGGTGGCGGCCCCCGGCGCCGCGCTGCACGCCGCCGACGGGCTGGCCGACCTCCGGATCGGGCGCAACATCATCCCGATCCGCCGCTCGCTGCCCTACGTCCCCCATGACGTGCGCCACCGGCTGGGCGCGGTGTTGTCCGGGCTGACCGTCTTCTACGACGCGCGCTGGCGGCGCGGCCATGCCCATCCGCCCCCGGCCGCGTTGCTCGAACCGATCGACCGGGCGCTGCGCTCGCTGCTCGCCCTGCCGCTCGACGAGCCGCGCCGCCGCGCGCTGCGCGCGCTGGTCGGCATGCGCTGCAACCTCTTCCCGGCGGCCCCGCCGCCGGACGCCGTGCGATGATCGAGGAGATCAACCTGCTCGGCATCTACCTGCCGGCCGCGCTCGCCTGGGGCGTGCTCGCGGCGGTGCTCGTCTACCTGCTGCGCGGCTGGCTGCAGCGGCTGCCCGCCTGGCGGCTGCTCTGGCATCCGAGCCTGCTCGAACTCGCGCTCTTCGTCCTGCTGTGGTGGGGGCTGAGCGTGCTGGCCGACACCTTCCTCTATCGGTGGTTCACGACCTGACATGCTGCATCGACACAATCTCGCCCGCTCGCTCGTCACGCTGCTGGTCATCCTCGTCATCCTGGCGGGGATCTACGCGCTGTGGCTGCGCTACCAGGTCGAGCCGGTCACCCGCGACGGCAAGGTGCGCGCCGACATGGTGCCGGTCGCCGCCGACGTCGCCGGCCTCGTCACCGAGGTCCGGGTCGCCGACAACCAGCCGGTGCGCAAGGGCGACGTGCTGTTCGTCATCGATCGGCCGCGCTACCGCCTCGCGCTCGAACAGGCCGAGGCCGACCTCGCCAGCCGGCGGGTCGCGCTGGCGCAGGCGATCCGCGAGGACCGGCGCAATCGCGCGATGCCCGAGGTGATCGCCGCCGAGACGATCGAGCAGGGCCGCGCGCGGGTCGAGGAGCTGCGATCGGCGGCGGGCCAGGCGGCGGCGGCGCGCGACCTCGCCCGCTTCAACCTCGGCCGGACGCTGGTCCGCGCGCCGGTCGACGGCGTCATCTCGAACGTCTCGCTCCAGCCCGGCGTCTACCTGATGGCGGGGCGGCCCGCGCTCGCGCTGGTCTACAACCGGTCGATGCGGGTCGAGGGCTATTTCGAGGAGACCAAATTGCCGGCGATCCGGGTCGGCGATCCGGCGAGCATCTATCTGATGGGCGTCGCCGACGAGATCAGGGGCCATGTCCAGAGCATCGCCGGCGGCGTCGAGGATCGCGAGCGGGCGGGCAGCGACGGCCAGCTCGCCAACGTCAACCCGACCTTCACCTGGGTCCGGCTGGCCCAGCGCATCCCGGTGCGGATCGCGATCGACCGCGTCCCCGCCAATGTCCGGATGATCCCCGGCCAGACCGCCACCGTCGTCGTCCACCCGCGCGACGACGGGCGCAGCGTCCACCGGAGCCTGCCATGGTGAAGCGCGCCGCGACATTGTTCGCCGCCGCGCTGCTCGCGGGGTGCGCGGCGGTCGGCCCGAACTATCATCTGCCCGAGGCCGCCGCGGTGCGCGCGCCCGAGGCGCAAGGCGCCTTCCTGTCGGGCGGCACGGCGGCGACGGCCGAGCCGCTCCCCGACCATTGGTGGACGCTCTACGACGATCCGCTGCTCGACGGGCTGGTCGAACGGGCGCTGGCCGCCAACACGGATCTGCGCGTCGCCGAGGCCAATCTCGACCGCAGCCTCGCCCTGCTCGACCAGCGCGAGGCCGGGCGCGAGATCCAGGGCGGCGCCAATGTCGAGACGAGCTGGGCGCAGCGATCGGCCGAGGCCGAGCTGCAGCACGTCAAGCCGCCGACCCGGCAGATCTACAATGCCGGCCTGGGGGTGAGCTACGACCTCGACCTGTTCGGCGGCCTGCGGCGCGGGATCGAGGCGGCGAGCGCGGACGCCGAGGCGGCGGTCGCGGCGCGCGACCTCGTGCGGGTCAACGTCGCGGCCGAGACCGCGCGCGCCTATGCCGACATCTGCAACGCCGGCCATCAGATCGACGTGCTCGGCCGCGCGATCGCGCTCCAGGAGCGCGGCGTCGGGCTGACGCGGACGCTGATCGCCCATGGCCGCGCCGCGCCCTATGAGCTCGACCGGCGGCAGGGCCTGCTGGAGACCAGCCGCGCCCGCCTGCCCCGGCTCGCGGCGCGGCAACGCAACGCGCTGCTGCGCGTCACCGCGCTGGCGGGGGCGATGCCGGCGCAGGCCGATGCCGGGCTGCTGCAATGCCGCCGGCCGCTCGAACTGGCGCGCGCGGTTCCGGCCGGCGACGGCGAGGCGCTGCTCCGCCGCCGGCCCGACATCCGCATGGCGGAGCGGCGGCTGGCCGCCACCACCGCGCGGATCGGCGTCGCGACGGCGGACCTCTATCCGTCGATCCGCATCGGTGCGTCGATCGGATCGACCGGCGCCGCCGCCGACGCCTTCTCGCCGCTCACCAACCGCTTCGGCATCGGCCCGCTGATCGACTGGACGCTCAACCGCCACGCCGCCCGCGCCCGGATCGCCGCGACCGAGGCGCAGGGCCGCGCCGACCTCGCCGCGTTCGACGGCGTCGTCCTCGCCGCGCTGCGCGAGGTCGAGACCGCGCTGGTCGGCTATGCCGCCGGGCTCGACCGGCAGGCGAGCCTCGACCGCGCCCGCGACGACGCCGCGCGCGTCGCCGCGCAGACCGCGCAGCTCCGGCGCGGCGGCCGGATCGCCGAGCTGCCCGCGCTCGAAGCCGAACGCGACCTCGTCGCCGCCGAACAGGCCGCCGCCGAGGGCCGCGCCGCGCTCAACGAGGAGCAGATCGCGCTGTTCCTCGCGCTGGGCGGCGGGTGGACGGCGGACGCCGCCGCGAAGGATGGGGCCGGCCCGCGCTGAAGCGTCCCTTTCGCCGGGATGACGAAAGGAGTTTCTAGACCGCCAGGCGGGTCTCGGACAGGTCGAGCTCGCGGACGAGCTTGCGCGCCGCCTCGCTGCCCAGCTGGCGATCGCGGACGCGGCGGAATATCTCGGCGCGCTCGGCCTTGAGCGCGGCGAGCCGCAACTCGCGTTCGATCCCCTGGTCGCGCCGCAGCAGCACCATCTGCTCGGGCTCGGTCGCCTGCTGGTCGATCCGCTCGCGATAGATGTCCATCAGCCGCGAGGCGACGTTGACATAGGCGTCGGCGTCCTTGCGGCCTTCCGCCAGCCGGTGCTGGGTGCTCTCGATCTCGGCGATCGCGGCTTCGGCGGCGGCGATCCGGGCCGCGTCGATCTCGGCCTCGCCCGACGGCTCGGCCGGCATCTCCAGCCCGCGCATCATCAGCGGCAGGCCGATCGAGGCCGCGATCAGCGACAGGATGATCACCCCCATCGCCAGGAAGATGGCGAGGTCGCGCGCCGGGAAGGGCGCGCCGTCCTTCATCGCCAGCGGCAGGGTGAGCACGCCCGCCAGGGTGATCGCGCCGCGCACCCCGGCGAAGGACATCGCGCCGATGATCCGCCAGTTGGGCCGGGCGCGGCTCTCTGGACGCCGCAGCAGGGTCAGGCGGAACGACAGCCACACCCAGGCGAAGCGGAGCCCGGCGAGGCCGACATTGATCGCGACGACGTAGATCGCCAGCCACCAGGGTTCGTGATGGCCGGTGAAGCGGACCGTGTCGGCGGCGCCGGCGAGGATCGTCGGAAGCTGCTCGCCGAGCAGGACGAAGATCGTGCCGTTGGCGGTGAACTGGATCATGTCCCACACCGTCGTCCGCCTAATCCGCGTCGCCGCGAGCGCGTTGCCGCGCGCCTCGACGAACCCCATGGTCAGGCCCGCTGCGACCGCCGCGAGGATGCCCGAGCAGTGGAGATGCTCGGCGACGAGATAGGCGCCGAACGGGATGAGCAGGCTAATCAGGATCTGCGACCCGCTCTCCTCGCCCAGCCGCCGCGTGATGGCGGTCTTGCTCCATCCGACCAGCCAGGTCAGCCCCGCGCCGACCGCGATCCCGCCGATCGCCACCCATAGGAAGTTGAGCGCGGCGTCGCCCAGCGAGAAGGCCCCGGTCAGCGCCGCCGCGACCGCGAAGCGCAGGCAGACCAGGCCCGACGCGTCGTTGAGCAGCGATTCGCCCTCCAATATGTGCATCATCCGCTTCGGGATCGGCGTGCGCTGCGCGATCGCCGAGACCGCGATCGGGTCGGTCGGGGAGACCACCGCCGCCAGCGCGAAGGCGACCGCGAGCGGCATGGCGGGGATCATCCAGTGGATGAAGAAGCCCATGCCGAGCACGGTGAACACCACCAGCCCGAGCGCGAGTTCGAGGATCGTCGACCCGTCCTTGAACAGGTCCTCGCGCGGGATGCGCCAGCCGTCGAGGAACAGCAGCGGCGGCAGGAAGAGCAGGAAGAAGATGTCGGGATCGAGCGTCACGCGCCAGTCCGCGACCAGCCCGACCGCGGCCCCGAGCGCGATCTGGACGAGCGGTCGGGGCACGGGAAAGGGCAGCATCCGGGCGATCAGGCCGCTCGCCACCACGGCGACGAGCAGGGTCAGGACGAGCGTGATGGTTTCCAAGGGCGTCCTCTGTCGGCTTGCGGATGCCCCTCCTTAACCATGTGAGACGCTCGCGCCACCCCCTGTCCGGACGGGCGCCCAAATCCGTCATCCTGGCGGAAGCCAGGATCTCCCTTCTCTTCACCTTGCTCCGTCAGAGGCATGGAAAGGCAGTGAGATCCCGGCTTTCGCCGGGATGACGGCCTGTTTCCCTTTTGTCAGGCCGGCGTCCCCACCGCGTCGTGCACCGGGCCGCTCTCCTCGGTCCGGCTCGCCCGGTCGTCGACGAGGATCGCGAATTTCGGGCCGGGATAATGGACGTCCGGCCGGTGCCAGGCGCGCGTCACGACGAGGAACACCCCGTCGATCTCGATCTGCTCGCCGGGCCGTGGGGACCGGGCGAAATGGAAGCTCCCCCGCGGGGTGGCGGAACGGCGGTCGCGGCCGGCGAAGACGTCGATGAGCATGGCATCCTCCCTCAGGCGGCCTTGGGGGCCGGGTAGCGCCAGGGCTCGCCATGGCCGAGCGCCGCGCCATATTGGCGGTCGGCGAAATGCCAGTTGGCCAGCATGCTCCACCAGATGGTGAGCCAGCCGGCGCGGTCCTGGCGGTGGTCGATATAATAGGCATGTTCCCAGACGTCGCAGGTGAGCAGCGGCGTCACGCCCTCCTCGACGATCGGGCAGCCGGCGTCATGGGTCGAGATCACGTCGAGCGCGTCGCCGCGCGCGACCAGCCAGACCCAGCCCGAGCCGAAATGGCCGGTCCCTTCGGCGATGAAGCGTTGGCCCAGCGCCTCGACGTCGCCGAAGGCCGAAGCGATCGCGCCGGCGAGCAGGCCGCCCGGCCGCGACGTCTTCGCCCGCATGCTTTCCCAGAAGAAGGCGTGGTTCCACGCCTGGGCGGCGTTGTTGAACAGCCCGCGCTCGCCGTCCGCCTGCGCGGCCCGGACGACCGCCTCCAGCGTGCGCGGCGCATCGGGCCGGTCCGACAGCAGGCGGTTGAGCGTCTCGACATAGCGCGCATGATGCTTGCCGTGGTGGATCTGCAGCGTCTCGGCGGACAGGACGGGCTTCAGGTCGCCGGCTCCATAGGGCAGCGGCGGCAGGCCGAACACGGGTCCGGCGGCGTCGAGGGGGGCAAGCGTGGCGCTCAGGCTCTGGTCGGCCATGGCGGGTCTCCTGGAAAAGAGGGAAGGAAGGTCGGAATTCGATGGGCGCGGACGGGCGCGCGGTCAGGGTGGTCCCGCCAGTCGCGCCCGCAGCGCGGCGATGCACAAGGCGATCGCCTCGACCGGATGCGTGCCGGTCCATTCACCCTCGGCGCCCGCGACGGTGACCGCCGATCCGCCCGCGTCGATCCAGCAGCCCGGCGGGACGAGCGTGGCGGCGGCGGAGCGCGAGCCGGTGTAGCGCAGCGCGCGCACGCGGCCGCCGTCCTCCCCCTGCCAAACGCCCGGCTCGACCGGCGGCAGCGCGGCGAGGGCCGGGAACACCGCCCGCGCGATCCGCGCGTCGAGGTCGCGGCTGGGCGCGTCGGCGGCGCGGCAGGCCGCGATCGCCGCCGCCGTTTCGGCAAGATCGTCCCGGCGGTCGCGGATCGAGGGGGCGGCCGGCGCGGTCATCGCGCGTCCGTCCGCCGCCCGCCCGTCCACCACCCACTCGTCCGCGCCGGTCTCATTGCCCCGACACGGGCAGGTCGACGATCCGCAGATAGGGCTTGAGCGTCTTGTAGCCCTGCGGGAACTGGCGCGAGGCCTCCTCGTCCGACAATTTGGGGGAGATCACGACCGGCTCGCCCGGCGCCCAGTTGACCGGGGTGGCGATGCTGCGCGCGTCGGTGAGCTGAAGGCTGTCGATCGCGCGCAATATCTCGGCGAAGTTGCGCCCGGTCGACGGCGGATAGGTCAGGATCAGGCGGACCTTGCGGGCCGGATCGATCACGAACACCGACCGCACCGTCACGGTCGGGTCGCTCTCCGGATGGATCATGCCATAGAGCGACGAGACCCGCGCGTCGGGATCGGCGATCATCGGGAAGTCGAGCTTGGCGCCCTGGGTCTCGGCGATGTCGACCTCCCATATGCGGTGCGCGTCGACCGGGTCGACCGACAGCCCGATCGGCTTGACGTTGCGCCGGTCCCATTCGGGGCGCAGCTTCGCCACCTCGCCGAGCTCGGTGGTGCAGACCGGGGTGAAGTTGCGGGGATGGCTGAACAGCACGCCCCAGCTCGGCCCGAGCCAGTCGTGGAAGCGCAGGCGGCCATGGGTGCTGTCCTGTTCGAAATCAGGGGCGATCTGCCCGAGCTGGATGGTCATGGGGGCTCCTTCTGCTGCGCCCCACTGTGGAACGGGCAATCAGTGCAAACAAACGAATGATATTGATGATTATCAGCGATAATCTTGCGCCTATTTCTCCTCCATGTCGGTGGGAGCGAGGCAGCCGAGCGTCAGCAGCGTCACCGGCAGCGCGACCAGCATCATCCGGCTGCTCTCCTCGGCGCCGATCACCCCCGCGCTGTCGAGCAGCCACAGGAACAGCCGGAGCGACGCGATGGTGATCGCCATCGCGATCAGCCAGCAAAGCCCCGCCGGGAGGTGGCGCCCGTGCCCGTCGCGGCCGGCGCTCACGGCTTCCTCCCGCCGAACCATTGCGGCTTGCCGGACGGGGCGCCGCCGTCCTCGTCGTCCAGGCGCGGCGTCGGTTCGGGCGGCCAGACGAGGTTGATGTCGAAGGGCGGCGGGACCTCGTTGCTCCGCGCGCGGGCGTCGCGGCGCGCCTGCCGCTCGATGTCGATCGCGACGATGATGCCGGCGGGCACGGCGACGACGAACGCCATCGCCGCGACGTAGAGTTCGTCGCCGAGCCGGCCGCCGTCGTGCAGGCAGTAGAGGCCGATCCCGACGCCGAACGCCATCGTCACCAGCGGGACGATGATCGACAGCAGATCGAATTCCGGCGGACGGGGTTCCGGGCGGAAGGGTCCTGGATGTTTCATGGCACGGCGGGCCAGCGCGCTGGCCGCGTCCCGGACGATGGCTCGACCATGGCGGTCTCTCCTTGTGAAGCCATCATCGACCCGCTAACATCCATCAAGCAAATGAATATTATTGTGCGTTGAGCATAAGGATTTTGCAGGATGGACATCAGCGTCGCCCGGACCTTCCTGGAGGTCGTCAAGACCGGCAGTTTCGTCAGCGCCGCCGCCAACCTCAACCTCACCCAGACGGCGGTCAGCGCGCGCATCCGCGTGCTCGAGGACCAGCTCGACCGGCCGGTGTTCATCCGCAACAAGGCGGGGGCGAAGCTGACCCCGGCCGGCGAGCAGTTCCTGCGCTTCGCGACGACGCTGGTGCAGGTCTGGGCGCGGGCGCAGCGCGCCGTCGCGCTGCCGCCGGGGCGCGAGACGGTGGTGACGGTCGGCGCCGAGCTGAGCCTGTGGAGCCCGCTGCTGCGCCACTGGCTGCTGTGGATGCGGCGCGAATGCCCCGAGATCGCGGTGAGCACGCAGATCGACGCGTCCGAACGGCTGATGGAGCAGGTCCAGGAGGGCTCGCTCGACGTCGCGGTGCTCTATGCCGCGCCGAGCCGGCCGGGCGTGATCGCCGAGCTGCTGTTCGAGGAGAAGCTGGTGCTGGTCCGCACCACGCCGACCAGCGCGCCCCTGGCCCCCGAGGACCATGTCCAGATCGACTGGGGCGAGGAGTTCGCCGCCAGCTACCAGGCGGCCTTTCCCGACCAGCCCAATGCGGTGGTGTCGATCGGCTACGGCCCGCTCGCGCTCGACTATATCCTGGCGACCGGCGGCAGCGGCTATTTCCGCAAGGGCTTCGTCCGCTCCTATCTGGAGGAGGGGCGGCTCGCGCTCGTCCCCGGCAGCCCGGAATTCTCCTATTCGGCCTATGTCGTCCATTCGACCAAGGCCGATCCCGGGGTGATGGACCGCATCCGCGCCGGCCTGCGCGCCGCGGCGGCGATCGCGGCATGAGCGACGAGCCCGCCTCCCCCGTCTGCTACGCCGCCGACGGCGGCGACGCCTATATGGGCTATGCCGCGCGCGACGAGATCGTCGCCGCGCTGAACGAGCTGCTGGAGGCCGAGCGCGCCGGGGCGCGGGTCGCGCTGGCCAGCGCCAGGGCGGCCGAGGACGCTCGCCAGGGCGCGCTGATGACGATGATCCGCGCCGACGAGGCGCGCTGGTGCGCGATGCTGTCGCGCCAGCTCAAGCGGCTCGACGCGACGCCGTCGCGGCGGACCGGCGCCTTCCACGGCAAGGCGATGGCGATCGCCCGCCCGCTCGAACGGCTCGCCTTCCTCAACCGGGGGCAGGCCTGGGTGGTGCGCAAGCTGGAGGCGCTGCTCCCCCGCGTGCGCGACGAGACGCTCCACCGCGACCTCAAGGCGATGCTCCACAGCCACCGCACCAACATCGCCGAGGCGGAGGACCTGCTGGCCGCCTCGGGCTACGCGCCCTAGGATATCCGGCCCCGCTGGAATCCCCTTCCTTCCGTCATTCCCGCGAAAGCGGGAATCCACGGATACGGAGCATTTCGTCTCTTGCGGGCCGCCGTCCATGGATTCCCGCTTTCGCGGGAATGACGAAGCAAATGGACCCGGATTGCCCGGCATTCACATGTCGGCCGGGCGCGCCGGGCCGACATAGCGTTCGCGCCGCACCTCCGCCTGGCGGCTGGCGTTGCGGGTCTTGAGCAGGTCCTGCCGCGACAGGATGCCGAGCACCTGGCGCGTATCGGGATCGATGATCGGGATGCGGCCGATCCCCGAATCGACGATCAGGTCGGCGACCACCCCGCTCGGCGTGTCGGGATGGGCGACCGGCTGGGCCGCGTCCGACACCGCGTCGGCGAGCGGGGTGCGGTCGTCGACCCGGTCGACCTGCCAGCGCAGCGCGTCGGTGCGCGAGACGAGGCCGAGCAGCCGGCCCTGCGCGTCGACGACGGGATAGCTGCGATGGATCGCCTCGGTCGCGAAGAAGCCCACCGCCGCCGCGATCGTCATCGTCCCCGGCAGGGTGGCGGGGTCGCGGGTCATGATCTGGCTGGCCTGGAGCAGGTCGAGCGGATCGACGGTATATTCCTGCAGGATGTGCCGGCCGCGCCGGGCGATCTTCTCGGTCAGGATCGAGCGCCGCATCAGCAGCACGCTGATCGCATAGGCGCCGCCCGCCGCCGCGATGGTGCAGGGGATCGCGTCGAAATGGCCGGTCAGCTCGACCGCGAACAGCGCCCCGGTCATCGGCGCGCGCATCGCCCCGCTCATGATCCCCGCCATGCCGATCATCGCCCAGAAGCCGGGATCGCCGGGCAGGAAGCCGCCGAGCAGGAAGCCCGCCGCGCCGCCGAGGATCAGGATCGGCGCGAGGACGCCGCCCGAGGTCCCCGATCCGAGCGCGATCAGCCACACCGCGCCCTTGACGACGAGCAGCGCGGCGACGACGCGGAGCGGCAGCGCGCCGTTGAGCAGCGCGTCGATGCTGGCATAGCCGGCGCCGAGCACATGCGCATCGATCAGGCCGCCGATCCCGACCCCGACCGCGCCGATCGCCGGCCACCACATCCAGTGGACCGGCAGCCGGTGGAACATGTCCTCGATCCGGTAGAGCGCGGTCGACAGCAACGTCGCCTCGAGCCCCGCGACCAGGCCGATGCCGGCCGCCATCGGCAATATCCACGCCCCGCCAGGGGTCGCCGCCGCCATCGGGAACATCGGCCCCACCCCGATCAGCCACGGCCGCCAGGCGAAGGAGACCAGCGCGCCGACGACGACGGGGACGAAGCTGCGCGGCTTCCATTCGAACAGCAGCACTTCGACCGCGAGCAGGATCGCGGCGAGCGGCGTGCCGAAGATCGCGGTCATGCCCGCCGCCGCGCCCGCAACCAGCAGCGTCTTGCGCTCCGCCGCGCTGAGGTGGAAGCATTGCGCGAACAGCGATCCGATCGCGCCGCCGGTCATGATGATCGGCCCTTCCGCGCCGAACGGGCCGCCGCTGCCGATCGAGACCGCCGACGACAGCGGCTTGAGCAGCGCGACCTTGAGCGACAGCCGGCTCTCGCCGAACAGGATCGTCTCGATCGCCTCGGGGATGCCGTGCCCGCGAATCTTGTCCGATCCGAACCGCGCCATCAGCCCGACGATCAGGCTGCCGACCACGGGGATCACCACCACCAGCCAGCCGACCGAGGCGTCGGTGATCACCGAAGGGTCGGCCGACAGCCGGCCGAACCAGAACAGGTTGGTGGCGATCGCGATCAGCTTGACCAGCACCCAGGCCCCGAACGCGCCGCCGCTGCCGACCACGACCGCCATCAGCGCGAGCATGATCATCCGGCGATCGACGCTATGATCGGCAAGCTGGTGGCCTTCGACGGCGCGCTGGGGTGTAAGGGACATGAAGCGAGATCATCCTGCTGACGGGGGCAGGGGCGCACTATATCGCAATGCGATATAGTTCAATCGGAGACATCCACGTGAGGAACGGGGCGTGAAGGACGGCACGGGGAACGGGGACAAGCAGCTCGGCGACGCCGACTATGCGGCGCTGGCCGCCTTCCGCCATGCGATCCGCCGCTTCCAGGCGTTCAGCGAGGCGCGCGCGACCGAGATCGGGCTGACCCCGCAACAGCATCAGGCGCTGCTCGCGATCCGGGGCGCCGCCCCCGGCGAAGCGACTGTCGGCCATGTCGCCGAGCGGCTGATCCTCAAGCCGCACAGCGCGACCGGGCTGGTCAACCGGCTCGAGGCGCTCGGCCTGATCAACCGCGAGACCGCCGGCGACGACCGCCGCCGCGCGCTGCTGCGGCTGACGCCCAAGGCCTATGGCCTGCTCGGCGCGCTGTCGGCGATCCACCGGGAGGAAATCCAGCGGCTAAGGCCGCTTTTCTCGGAGATCTTCGACCAGCTCGCCTGAGGATCGCGACCGTCTTCCAGCAAAATCATTGCGCTGAACAACCAATAATAGTCATTTGCCTTATGGAAGCCCGGTGCGCACAATCGCTGCCGAGGCCGACGCGATCTGCCGCCTTGCCCGCGAGCGCGCGCCGGGCGAGCGGTTCGGCGATTTCACCATCCGCGCCGGCATCGTCCGCGCCGTGACCGAAGGACGTTTCATCAATGACTGACCGCGACGAAGGCGCGCCCCGTCCGCAGACGATCTCGGCCGCGCATGGCGTCGCGACCGACGCCGGCTTCGGCGCCGTCGCGCCGCCGCTCTATCTGTCGAGCACCTATGCGTTCGCCGGCTACGACCAGCCGCGCCACTATGATTACGGCCGCGCCGGCAACCCGACGCGCGACCTGCTCGCCGAGGCGCTGGCGAAGCTGGAAGGCGGCGCGGGCGCGATCGTCACGTCGAGCGGCATGGCCGCGCTCGACCTGCTCGTCGGCCGGCTGCGCCCCGACGACCTCGTCCTCGCCCCGCACGATTGCTATGGCGGGACGATGCGCCTGCTCAAGGCGCGCGCCGGGCGCGGCCATTGCTCGGTGCGCTTCGTCGACCAGACCGACATGCGCGCCTTCGCCGGCGCGCTCGACGAGGTGCCGGCGCTGGTCCTGATCGAGACTCCGAGCAACCCGCTGATGCGGGTCGTCGACATCGCCGCGCTCAGCGCCCTGGCGCGCGCGGCGGGGGCCGAGGTCGCGGTCGACAACACCTTCCTGTCGCCGGCGATCCAGCGGCCGATCGCGCTGGGCGCCGATTATGCGATCCATTCGACCACCAAATATCTCAATGGCCATTCCGACGTGATCGGCGGCGCGGTGGTGGCCGCCGATCCCGCGCAGGTCGAGGCGCTGCGCCACTGGGCCAACGTCGTCGGCAGCGCCGGCGCGCCGTTCGATTCCTGGCTGACGCTGCGCGGGCTGCGCACCCTGTTCCCGCGGATGGAGCAGCAGCAGATCAACGCGATGGCGGTCGCCAACCATCTCGAACGCCATCCCGCCGTCGCGCGGGTCCATTATCCGGGGCTCGCCTCGCACCCCGGCCACGCGATCGCCTCGCGCCAGCAGCGCGGCTTCGGGGCGATGCTGAGCTTCGAGCTGGCCGGCGGGGTCGCGGCGGTGCGCCGCTTCATCGACGCGGTGCGCTTCTTCACCCTCGCCGAATCGCTGGGCGGGGTCGAGAGCCTGGTGGCGCACCCGGCGACGATGACCCACGCCGACATGGGCGAGGAGGCGCGCGCGGCGGCGGGCATCAGCGACAGCCTGCTGCGGCTGTCGGTCGGCCTCGAGGCCGAGCGCGACCTGATCGCCGGGCTCGACAAGGGGCTGGCCGCATGCCGCGCCTGACCAACCAGGAAGAGGAGAAGGCCCCATGCCGGGCTATGTGATCGTCATCGACCTGTTCGGGATCGTCCTGGCCGTCATCGGCTTCAACATGGCGTTCCGCCAGGCCGCCGTCCGGCGCCTGTTCGGCCGGCCGGCCGCCCCGCCCTCGGCCGTGCACGACGAGGACGACCCGCTGACCTACGTCCTGCGCATCGCGGGGGTGATGGTGATGATCTTCGGGATCGTGCTCGGCGGCATGATGACCCTGTTCCACATGGCATAGGAGGCCCGGCAGCATGACCGGCAGCGTCGGCATCAAGCGTATCTACGAGCCGCCCGCCACGGCGGACGGGCGGCGGGTGCTGGTCGACCGCCTCTGGCCGCGCGGCGTCTCGCGCGAAGCGGCGGCGCTCGACCTGTGGCTGAAGGCGATCGCGCCGACCCCGGCGCTGCGCACATGGTTCGGCCATGACCCGGCGCGCTTCGCCACCTTCCGGGATCGCTACCGCCGGGAGCTCGACGCCAACCCCGACGCGGTCGCCGAGCTGTGCGGCCTGATCGACCAGGGCGACGTCACCCTGCTCTACGCCGCGCACGACGAGCAGGCCAATCATGCGGTGGTGCTGGCCGGCTATCTCGGCGATCGGGGCTATGCCGTGCGGCGATGATGGCGGCGACAGCCGCGCGAAGCGCTTCCACCTCGCATGATCACGCTCTAGAAAGGGGCATGAACGACATCGACGATCTCGACGACGCCCTCTCGCTCGACCCCGGCTTCGCCGACCGCTTCGAGCGCGACGAGGGGCGTCCGCCCTGCAAGCTCTACCTGATCTCGCCGCCGGCGATCGACGCCGGCTTCGCCGAGACGCTGGCCGCCGCGATCGACGCGGCCCCGGTGGTCGCCGCCTTCCAGCTCCGCCTCAAGGGGATCGACGAGCATCGCATCGCCGAGCTGGCCCGGCCGCTCCAGGCGGTCTGCGCCTCGCGCGAGGTGGCCTTCATCGTCAATGATTCGATCGGCCTCGCCAAGCGGCTCGACGCCGACGGCGTCCATCTCGGCCAGGAGGACGGCGACCCGCGCGAGGCGCGCCAGGCGCTGGGGCCCACGGCGCAGATCGGCGTCACCTGCCACGACAGCCGCCACCTCGCGATGGAGGCGGGCGAGGCCGGCGCCGACTATGTCGCCTTCGGCGCCTTCTACGAAACCGGGACCAAGCCGACCAAGCACCGGCCGGAGCCGTCGATCCTCGGCTGGTGGTCGACCCTGTTCGAGCTGCCCTCGGTCGCGATCGGCGGCATCACCCCCGCCAACGCCGCCCCGCTGATCGCGGCGGGCGCCGACTTCCTGGCGGTGTCGGGCGCGGTGTGGAACGCCCCCGAGGGGCCGGCGGCGGGGGTACGCGCCTTCGCCGCGCTCAAGGGAATGGGGTGAGATCGGGTTCCCCTCCCTGCAGGGAGGGGAAAGCTGAAGATCACCCCAGCTTGCCGAATTCCTTCTCGAAGCCGGCGACGTCGTCCTGCTCGAGATAGCGGGCCTGCTCGATCCAGCGATCGCGGAAGATGCGGCCCTTGAAGGCGCCCAGCCGGGCGTCGAGCTCGGCCGCCTGGGCGGGATCGAGCGCGGCGAGCTGGTCGAAGCGATGGACGCCGAGTCCGGCAAGCACCGTCCGCGCCTTGGGGCCGAGCCCCTTGATCCGCGTCAGGTCGTCGGACGGCAGGTCGGGATGGGCATCGACGCCGAGCACCGATCCCGACACGTCGAGGACAGCGGCGGCGGCGCTGTCGGTGATGCCATGGCCTTCCTTGGCGACCGGTTTCGGCGCGGGCGCCGGGGCCGGCGCGGGCTTCGCCGCCGGCACGGGCGGCGCGGCCTCGCTCAGCGAGACCCGCTGGGTCGGCTTGCGCAGCAGCAGGAACAGGCCGACGACCGCGAGGATCGCGATGATGGCGGCAATGATGAGGGTGGTGTTCGACATGCCCCGTCCTTTTGTCTTTGCTCTACCTTATCTTAGTCCAATGCAGCAGCAGCGGCTACGTTCCGCTGCCGTGCCAATTCGCGCCACCCTATGTCACGGCGGCAGAAACCGCTCGCGAAATCGAGCGCGTCGACCGCGGCATAGGCGCTGTCGCGCGCCTCGCCGATATCCTGGCCGATCGCGGTGACGTTGAGCACCCGCCCGCCATTGGCGACGAGGCCCCCCGGCCCTTCGGCGGTGCCGGCGTGGAAGACCTTGGCGCCCTTCGCCTCGGCCTCGACGATGTTGCGGATCGCGCCGCCCTTGGCGGGTGTGCCCGGATATCCCTTCGCCGCCATCACCACGGTCAGCGCGGTGTTGGGCGACAGGCTCGGCCGCGCCAGCTCGGCCAGCCGCCCTTCGGCGACCGCGAGCATCAGCGTGACGAGGTCGTCCTCGAGCCGCAGCATCAGCACCTGGCATTCGGGATCGCCGAAGCGGGCATTATACTCGATCAGCTTGGGCCCTTCGGCGGTCAGCATCAGCCCGGCATAGAGCACGCCCGAATAGGGGATGCCCGCCGCCGCCATCGCCCGCACGGTCGGCTCGACGATCTCGCGCATCGTCCGCGCCTCGAGCTCGGGGGTCAGCACCGGCGCGGGGCTGTAGGCCCCCATGCCGCCGGTGTTCGGCCCGGTGTCGCCGTCGCCGACCCGCTTGTGATCCTGCGCCGATCCGAACGGGACGACGGTCGTGCCGTCGGTCAGCGCGAAGAAGCTCGCCTCCTCGCCGGTCAGGAATTCCTCGATCACCACCTCGGCGCCGGCGGTGCCGAAGGTGCCGCCGAACATGTCGTCGATCGCATTCTCGGCCTGGGCGCGGCTTTCGGCGATCACCACGCCCTTGCCCGCGGCGAGGCCGTCGGCCTTGATCACCACCGGCACGCCGAAGCTGTCGAGCGCGGCCTTGGCCGAGCCGGCGCCGCCGAAGCGGCCATAGGCCGCGGTCGGGATGTTCTCGCGCTGGCAGAGATCCTTGGTGAAGCCCTTCGATCCTTCGAGCTGGGCGGCGGCCTGGTTGGGCCCGAAGGTGAGGATGCCGTTTTCACGCAGCCGATCGGCGAGGCCGGCGACCAGCGGCGCCTCGGGCCCGATCACGACCAGCCCGACATTCTCCTCGCGCGCGAAGGCGACGACCGACTCGACATGGGTCGGATCGAGATCGACGCATTCGGCATGCTGCGCTATGCCGGGATTGCCGGGCGCGGCGAAGAGCTTGGTAAGCCGTTCAGATTGCGACAGCTTCCAGGCCAGCGCATGTTCACGCCCCCCCGAACCGAGCAGCAGGATGATCATGGACGAGTTTCTCCCCGATGGGACCCAAGGTGACAGGCCCCGCCTGTTAGCCGAGGAGCAGCCGGGCGACAACGCGCCCGCGCTCTCCGTGTCCGAATTGTCGGGCGCGCTGAAGCGCCAGGTCGAGGAAGCGTTCGGCCATGTCCGGGTGCGCGGCGAGATTTCGGGGTTCAAGCGGCACAGCTCGGGCCATTGCTACCTGACCCTCAAGGACGACCGCGCGGCGATCGACGGGGTGATCTGGAAGGGCCAGGCGGCGGCGATGCGCTTCCGGCCCGAGGACGGGATCGAGGTGATCGCGACCGGCAGGCTCACCACCTATCCCGGCCGCTCCAAATATCAGATCGTGATCGAGCGCATGGAGCTGGCCGGGCAGGGCGCGCTGATGGCGCTGCTCGACCAGCGCCGCCGCATGCTCGCCGCCGAAGGGCTGTTCGACGAGGATCGCAAGCGGCCGCTGCCGTTCATGCCGCGCATCATCGGCGTCGTCACCTCGCCGACCGGCGCGGTGATCCGCGACATCCTCCACCGGCTCGAGGACCGCTGCCCGACCCATGTCGTGCTGTGGCCAGTCGCGGTGCAGGGCGAGGGCGCCGCCGCGCAGGTGGCGCGCGCCGTGCGCGGCTTCGGCGCGATGGCGCCGGGCGGGTCGGCGCCCCGCCCCGACCTGCTGCCCGATCTCCTGATCGTCGGGCGCGGCGGCGGATCGATCGAGGACCTCTGGGCATTCAACGAGGAGGAGGTCGTCCGCGCGATCGCCGAATCGCCGATCCCGGTGATCTCCGCCGTGGGCCACGAGACCGACACGACGCTGGCCGACTTCGCCGCCGACCGGCGCGCGCCGACCCCGACCGCGGCGGCCGAGATGGCGGTGCCGGTGCGCGCCGACCTCGCCCATCATGTCCGCGAGCTGGGCGCCCGCGCCGAGCGGCTGGCGCGCCGCTATCGCGAGCGGGCAGGCGAGCGGTTCGAGGCGGTGGCCGAGCGCTTCCCCGCGCTCGACAGCCTGTTCGCGGGCCAGCAGCAGCGGCTCGACGACGTCGCCGACCGACTGCCCCGCGCGCTCGGCCAGCGCATCGCGGTGGCGCGCGGCGACCTCGCCCATGCGGCGGGCGCGCTGCGGCCCTCGCTGCTCGACCGCAAGCTCGACCGCGCCCGCGACCGGCTCGAGGCGGTCCGGCTGACCGATCGCCCGATCCGCGCGCGGATCGCCGATGGCGAGATCGCGCTCGAACGGCTGTGGCGGATCGCCGAGCAGCTCCATCCCGACAAGCCGCTGCAACGCGGCTATGTCCGCGTCGAGAAGCGCGGCGGCGGGGTGCTGACCGAAGCGGCGGCGGCCCGCGCGGCGGGGCTGCTGACGCTGCACTTCGCCGACGGCGCGGTCGACGCGCGGGTCGAGAATGGCGGAAAGGCGCCGCCCGCGAAGCCCCGCAGCGACGGCGAGGACGCGCCCCGCCAGCAAAATCTCTTTTAGTCGGCTCCGCGAAGGCCCATATTCGCGACGGAGGAGATCATCATGCTGATGAATGCGGGCCGCCGGGCCCGGCTCAACTATCTTGCCAACGGCTTCCGGGTGCTGGTGGCGGGCGACCATGTCGTCTGCGCGGTGTCCGGAGCGGCGATCCCGCTCGACGAGCTGCGCTACTGGAGCGTCGCGCGGCAGGAAGCCTATCTCAGCGCGGTCGAGGCGACGAAGGCGGAGCAGCAGGCTTGAGATCGGCCGGGGGCGGCCGCCACGGCCGCTGGCGCGCCGCGCTGCTGGCGCTGCCGCTGGCGGGCTGCACCCCTGCCCTGGTCCCGCCGGCCGCGCCGGTCCCGCCCCCCGCCCCGGCGCCGCGCATCGTCGACGATGCCGATTTCCACCTGTCGGGCGCGATCGAGCAGGGCGGGCTCGCCATGGGCATCGCCCCGGCCGGCACCGCCGCGCTGCTGCTCGACGGCACGCCGATCGGCCATGCCGCCGACGGCCGCTTCATCGTCGCCTTCGACCGCGACGCCTCGCCGGTCGCGCGGATCGAGGCGCGGCTGGCCGACGGCACGATCCTGCGCCGGTCGCTCGCCGTCACGCCGCACGGCTGGAAGATCGAGTCGCTGCCGACCCTGCCGCGCGGCACCACGCCGACCTCGGAATTCCTCGCCCGCCGCAAGATCGAGCTCAACCAGATCGTCGCCGCGCGCGCGATCGACAGCGGCAGCGCGGGCTGGCGCCAGCGCTTCATCTGGCCCGTCGCCGGGCGGATCAGCGGGGTGTTCGGATCGCAGCGCATCTATGCCGGCGAGCCGGGCGCCTATCATTCGGGGGTCGACGTCGCCCGGCCGACGGGAACGCCGATCGTCGCCCCCGCCGACGGCGTCGTCATCCTCGCCGCCGCCGCGCCCTTCACGCTGGAGGGCAACCTGCTGATGATCGACCATGGCATGGGCCTCAACTCCGCCTTCCTCCACCTCTCCCGGATCGACGTGAAGGTCGGCCAGGCGGTCAGGCAGGGCGAGGTGCTCGGCGCGATCGGCATGACCGGCCGCGCCACCGGGCCGCACATGCACTGGGCGATCAAATGGCGCGACGCGCGGATCGATCCGGTTCCATTGGCGGGGCCAATGGAACGGTAGTTTGTTTGGCCCGCTTTCGCGGGCGGCCCTCAGGCGCCGGGCCTCCGCCCGGCTTGGCTTTCCTCGCATAAGCTCGGGCGGCCATTCGGCCTTGCGGGATGCTCGCGCATCCCGACGCAGAGCTGATCGTCGGAGCCTGCCAAGGCTCCGCAAGCGCGAACGCGCGCCCGAGCTTATGCGAGGATAGCCAAGGTCGCGGATGCGACCGCCGGCGCCTGAGGCCAAACAAAAAAACCTCCTACTATTCCACCCGCCGGAAGCGCACGCCGCGATTGATCCCGACCTGGCCCAGATAGCTGCCGAGGCTCGCCTTCTTGATCCGCACCTTGTCGCCGGAGCGCGGCGCGTCGCCGAGCGCGCTCATCGTCTCCCAGGTGCCGCCGTCGGCCAGGCTGAGCGACCAGTTGCCGCCGCTGATCATGCGCGCGGCCTGGACGCTGCTCTGCAGCTCGGTGACCGCGTCCTTGTCGTCGCCGTCATCCTTGTCGCCGCCGCCGAACAGGCCGATCTTGGGCAGGGTGAACCCGAACAGCGACTTCCTGGTCTCGCGGATCTCCTTGCGATCGACGACCACCAGGTCCTTCTTCGCCTCCGCCTGCTCCAGCGCGCCGGCCGACTGGTCGTAGCAGGCGAGCCGGGCCGCGTTGTCGGCGATGGCGCGGCAGTTCAGGAGGTTGCGGAACAGTTCGGGCCGCTCATGCGTCTTTTCCGCCGACGCGGGCGCCGCGACGGCCAGGGCCGCCGCGAGAATGACCATGTGCCTGAGCGCCCCAACCATCGCTATTCTCCTGATCTTGAAACATTATAACCATCGTCAGCGGTAACAAAGCAACGAGATTTCGCGACTGTTGCATAAATACGACAACACCGCCGCAACGTGTCCCGCCGATGAACCTGCGCTTTACAGCCTGATCGCATTTCTTGCACATCTGCACCATGCCTTCATGGGCGGATGACGGTGTGCCAGCGCCCTCATCCCTCCAGGAAGGTTGAGCGTGGGACGCGACATCGGCCCCGCTCACTCCAGAAAAGGGACTGGAAAGTGATCAATAATTTCAACAAGGTCAGCCGCTTCGGGCTGGGCTGTAGCGCCGTCGCGCTCAGCATCGCTGCCTTCGCGAGCGCGCCCGCGTTCGCGCAGGGAGCCCCCGCCGCCGAGGAAGAGGGCCAGGTCATCATCGTCACCGGCTCGCGCATTCCGCAGCCGAACCTGACCAGCGCCGCGCCCGTCACCGTCGTCGGCAGCCAGGAGATCAAGCTGCAGGGCACGACCCGCACCGAGGATCTCCTCAACAGCCTGCCGCAGGTGTTCGGCGACCAGGGCGGCAACCTCGCCAATGGCGCGACCGGTACCGCCACCGTCAACCTGCGCAACCTCGGGCCGGAGCGCACGCTCGTCCTGATCAACGGCCGCCGCCTGATGCCGGGCGACCCGACCTCGTCGGCCGCCGACCTCAACTTCATCCCGGCCGCGCTCGTCAAGAACGTCGAAGTGCTGACCGGCGGCGCCTCGTCGACCTATGGTTCGGACGCGGTCGCCGGCGTCGTCAACTTCATCATGGACACCGACTTCGAAGGGTTCAAGATCGACGGCCAGTACAGCCTCTATCAGCACAGCAACAGCAACAGCACCCTCGAGGCTGCCCACGCCGCGCGCGGCTTCCCCTTCCCTAAGGGCAACACCGTCAACGGCGGCACCGTCGACGTCACGGTCGCCTTCGGCGGCAAGTTCGGCGACGACGACCAGGGCCACTTCATGGCCTATGCCGGCTACCGCAAGCTGAAGGCCGTCACGCAGAACAAGTACGACTATTCGTCGTGCGCCTCGCAGGTCAACGCCGCGGGCGCCGTGAGCTGCGGCGGTTCGGCCACCTCGCCGAACGGCACCTTCTTCGACTGGGCGTCGAACACCTACCAGATCGGTGCGAACCGCACCTTCCAGCCGGGCTTCACGCCGTACAACTTCGCGCCGCTGAACTATTTCCAGCGTCCGGACGAGCGCTACACCGCCGGCGTCTTCGCCGACTATGAGATCAGCCCGGCCTTCCATCCGTACATGGAAGCGATGTTCATGGACGACCGCACGGTCGCCCAGATCGCGGAATCGGGCAACTTCGGCAACACGCTGAGCGTCAACTGCGACAACCCGCTGCTCTCGCCGCAGCAGCTCGCGATCGCCTGCGCCCGCGACAATCTGGTGACCCGCCTGACCGAGACCGGCTTCCCGCTGGTCGACGACGGCAGCGATCCGATGTATCCGAACACCCCGCTGACCTTCTATGATCCGGTCACCGGCAACCCGTACAACCGCGGCTTCCTCCAGGCGCTGCGCCGCAACGTCGAAGGCGGTCCGCGTCAGGACGATCTCCAGCACACCAGCTTCCGCATCGTCGGCGGCATGCGCGGCGAGATCAGCCCGGCCTGGTCGTACGACACCTCCTATGTGTTCGGCCGCACCAACTTCTCCGAGACCTATCTGAACGAGTTCTCGGCGTCGCGCCTGAACAACGCGATCGACGTCATCATCGACCCGCGCACCGGCCTGCCGGCCTGCCGCGTGTTCGTGACCGGCGCCGACACCAACTGCCGTCCGTACGACATGTTCTCGCTCGGCGGCGTGACCCAGGACGCGCTGGGCTATGTCCAGACCCCGGGCTTCCAGCGTGGCAACACGCAGGAGCGGGTGTTCAACGCCAACATCACCGGTACGCTCGGCGAATATGGCCTGAAGACCCCGTGGGCGGACCAGGGCCTCGGCATCAACGTCGGCGTCGAGTACCGCAAGGAATCGCTCGAGCTGAAGACCGACGTGGCGTTCCAGACCGGCGATCTCACCGGCCAGGGCGCGGCGACGCTCCCGGTCAAGGGTTCGTTCGACGTCAAGGAAGTGTTCGGCGAGTTCCAGCTGCCGATCGTCCAGGACGGCTTCATCAAGGACCTGTCGATCGAAGGCGGCTACCGCTATTCGCACTACAACACCGGCATCAACACCGACACGTACAAGCTCGCCCTGACGTTCCAGCCGGTTTCGGACCTGAAGTTCCGCGCCAGCTATAATCGCGCGGTCCGCGCGCCGAACGTCCAGGACCTGTTCGCACCGGTTCGCGTCGCCCTCAACGGCAACAGCGATCCCTGCGCCGACGGTTCGGCCACGGCGGCCGAGTGCGCCCTCACCGGCCTGCCGGTGGGCAACTATCCGGTCGCGGGCAACCCGGCGGGCCAGTTCAACGGCCTGATCGGCGGCAACCCGAACCTGAAGCCGGAGAAGTCGACCACGAAGACGATCGGCCTGGTCTTCCAGCCGACCTTCCTCCGCGGCTTCAGCGCGACGATCGACGGCTACGACATCAAGGTGACCAACAACATCGGCACCTATGGCCAGGACGTGTCGATCCAGCAGTGCATCAACACCGGGGATCCGACCTTCTGCTCGCTGATCCATCGCGATGCCACCGGCTCGCTGTGGCGTTCGGCCAACGGCTATATCGAGGACCTCAACCGGAACATCGGCAGCGTCAAGACGCGCGGTGTCGACGTCGGCGTCAACTACTCGACCCGCCTCGGCGCGAACTCGCTGTCGTTCAACCTGCAGGGTACCTATCTTGACAAGTTCAAGACCGATACCGGCATCCCGGGCGTCGCGGCCTATGACTGCGCCGGTTACTACGGCCTGGTCTGCGGCACGCCGGCTCCCAAGTGGCGCCACAAGGCCCGCGTGACCTACAACATGGAGAACGGCTTCGGCCTGTCGCTCGCATGGCGTTACTTCGGCAACGTCAAGCTCGACCGGACCAGCTCGAACACCACGCTGGCCGGCGCTTCGTCGCCGTTCAACCAGAAGATCAAGGCCGAGAGCTATTTCGATCTCGCCGCGACCTTCAACCTGAACGACTCCTACACCTTCCGTCTGGGCGTCCAGAACCTGCTCGACAACGATCCGCCGATCATCGGCGCGAACGGCACGTCGTCGGTCATCAACGCCTGCACCGCGGTGTTCTGTTCGGGCAACACCTTCCCGAACGTGTACGACTCGATGGGTCGCTACATCTACGCCGGCATCACGCTCAACTTCTAATCGTTGGGCTGACGCCAGAGGAGGCGGTGGGGGCAACCCCGCCGCCTCTTTCTTTTGGTGGACATCGATCCCTCCTTTCGTCCATCTCCAATCCCGTCATTCCCGCGAAAGCGGGAATCCATGGACGGCGGCCCGCAAGAGATGGAATGCTCCGTGACCGTGGATTCCCGCTTTCGCGGGAATGACGAAGAGGGAGCGCTCGACGAGCTTCCATCGAAGCCGAAAATATTCTGAGGTATTGCATGGCTTCCTCCTCCCCGTCCGCCGAGCTGCAGCGGTCCGCCGACGCGGCCGCCGCGCGCGGCGCGCTGGGCGAGGCGCTGGCGCTGCTCGACCGGGCGGCCGCGATCGAGCCGGACAGCTTCGACCTCCACCTCAAGCGCGCGGCGCTCCACCGCGCGGCGCGCAATCCCGCCGCCGCGCTCGACGCGGTCGGCGCGGCGCTCGCCGTCTCGCCGCTCGACTTCATGGCGCTGATGCTGCGCGCCGGGCTCAAGGAGCAGCTCGGCCAGGACGATGCCGGCGAGGCCTATGCCCAGGCGCTCGCCCGCAAGCCGGCGTCGATCGCCAATCCCCAGCTCGCCGCTGCCGTGCAGCGCGGCGAGGCGGTCCGCGACCAGTGGCTCGCCGCGAAGGAGGCGAGGCTCGCCGCCGCGATGGGCGCCGCCGAAACGCGGGCCGACGGCGAGGAGGCGGCCCGCATCGCGCGCTTCCGCAGCAACGCGCTGCGCCGTACCCGCGTCTGGCATGCCGAGCCGACCCATTTCCATTTCCCCGGCCTCGTCGAACGCGAGTTCCACGATCGCAGCCTGTTCCCCTGGCTCGCCGAGCTGGAAGCCGCGACCGACGTCATCCAGGCCGAGTTCGAGGCGGTCGCCGCCGCCGAGCGGACCGAGTTGGTCCCCTATATCCAATATCCCGACGGCGCCCCGCTCGCCCAGTGGAAGGCGCTCAACCACAGCCGCGACTGGACCGCGATCCATCTGTGGCAATATGGCCGCCGGATCGAGGCGAACGCGCGCCATTGCCCGCACACGATGGCGCTGATCGCCGGCTTCCCCCAGCCCGACATCGGCGGCTGCTCGCCCAATGCGATGTTCTCGCTGCTCGCGCCCGGCACCAGCATCCCGCCGCACCACGGCGTCGCCAACACCCGGCTCGTCTGCCACCTGCCGCTGATCGTTCCCGACGGCTGCCGCTTCCGGGTCGGCGCGGAGACGCGGCCGTGGAAGCGCGGCGAGGCCTGGATATTCGACGACACGATCGAGCATGCGGCGACCAACCCCAGCGATGCGTTGCGCGTCATCCTGATCATCGACGTCTGGCATCCGGGATTGAGCATGACCGAACGCGCGGCGGTGACCGCGCTGCTCGAAGCCGAAAGCGGCGTGGTGGCGCAGGGATTGTGACGATGATCGACGACCTGGTAGCGCGGCTGACGCTGCGCCCGTCCGACACGGCGGCGGCCGGGGAGCTCGCCTCCGCCGCGCTCGACGCCGAGGCCGAGGAGGCGGCGCTGCCGCTCGTCACCGCCGCCGCCGAGCGGCACCGCGACAACGGCCGGCTGTGGCAATGGACCGGCCTGCTCCACCGCGCGATCGGCGAGCATGACAAGGCGCTGCCGGCGTTCAACGCAGCGGCGAAGGCGGCCCCCTCCGACGCCAGCATCGCCCAGGGCCGCGCCCAGGTCGCGCTGGAGGCCGGGCTCGACGCGGTCGGCCTGTTCGATGCGGCGATCGCACTGGCGCCGGCCAATGGCGACCTGCTGCTGGGCCGCGCCGCCGCGCGGGTCGCGGCCGGCGACGCGCCCCGCGCGATGGCCGAGATCGAGGCGCTGCTCGCGCAGCATCCCGGCTGGTATCCCGGCCATGACCGGCTGATCCAGCTCCGCTGGATGATGGGCGACCGCGACCGCGCGACCGAACTGGTCGAGCGCACCATCGCCGCCCATCCGGGCGACCTCACCCTGTGGCGCATCCTGCTCACGGCACTGGTCAACGCCGGGCGCCATGGCGCGGTGCTCGACGCCGTCCGGCGCGGCCGCGCGGCGCTCGGCGAGCAGCTCACCTTCACCGCGAACGAGGCGATCGCCCTGTCAGAGACCGGCGCCGTCGCCGAGGCCGACCGGCTGTTCGCGCTGCTGACCCGCGCCGACGACCTGTCGGTCGCGGTCCGCCACGTCCGCCACCTGCTGCGCACCCGGCGGATCGACGCGGCGCTGCCGATCATCGACCGCTGGGCGAGCCCGCAGGGCGACCGGCGCGGGATGTGGCCTTATGCCGCGATCGCCTGGCGGCTGGCGGGCGACCCGCGCGCCGCCTGGCTGGAGGACGATCCCGCCTTCGTCCGAGTGATCGACCTCGCCGATCGTCTCCCCGATCTCGACCGCCTCGCCCATGTCCTGCGCGGGCTCCACCGCGCCAGGGGCGAGCATCTCGACCAGTCGGTGCGCGGCGGCACCCAGACCGACGGGCCGCTGTTCAGCCGGATCGAGCCCGAGATCCGCGCGCTGCGCGCCGCGGTCCTCGACGCGGTGGCGAGCCACATCGCCCAGCTCCCCGATCCCGATCCGCGCCACCCGCTGCGCGCCTATGGCCGCCCGGCGCGACCGCGCTTCGCGGGCTCCTGGTCGGTGCGGCTGACCGGCGAGGGGCATCATGCCAACCACGTCCACCCCGCCGGGCTGATCAGCTCGGCCTTCTACCTGACCGTGCCCGACGCGGTGCGTGACGGCGGGACCGACGGCTGGCTGACCCTCGGCAGCCCCCAGGCCGAGCTCGGCCTTTCGATCGAACCCACCCGGACGATCGAGCCGCGCCCCGGCCGCCTCGTCCTCTTCCCGTCGACGATGTGGCACGGCACCCGGCCGTTCCGCGACGGCGAGCGCCTGACCGTCGCCTTCGACATCGCCCTTCCCCTTCGCTGAGAGAGCCCATGACCCTGCCGCCGCCGCATCTTTCGCCGATCTTCGCCCGCATCAAGATCGGCGACCTGCCCGGCGCCCGCGCCGCGGCCGAGCAGATATTGCGCTCGCTGCCCGCCGATCAGCCGCTGCTGGCGCTCGCCGGCATGCTCGCCTGCCGGACCGGCGACCTGCCCGGCGGCATCGCCCGGCTGCGCGAGGCGCTGAAGCTCGCCCCCGGCGACCAGTCGACCCGCAACAACCTGGTCCGCGCCCTGATCGAGACCGGCGCGCTCGACGAGGCGGCCGAGGCCTGCGCAGGGGGCGAGCGCGATCCGAAGATGCTGCGCCTGTCCGCCTATATCGAGCATCAGCGCGGCCATCTCGACCGCGCGGTCGCCGACTATGAGGCGGTGGTCGCGGCGCTGCCCGATGATTTCGAGAGCTGGAACAACCTCGGCAACCTCTACGCCGCGACCGGCCATGGCGAGCGGGCCGAGGCGCCGCTGCGCACGGCGATCGCGCTCCGCCCCGACATCGCGCTGCCCTATCTCAACCTCGCCAAGCTGCTCGCCGGGCTGCAGCGGCCCGAGGACGGCGCCGAACTGCTGCGCGCCGCCGCCGCCGCGATCCCCGACAATGCCGAGATCCGCGCCGAACTGGGCCTGGCCGAAGCCGCGCTCGGCGCTTTCGACGCGGCCGAGCGGGCCTATCGCGCCGCGATCGACCTCTCGCCGGGCTTCACCCCCGCCTGGCTCGACCTCGCCATGCAGCTCGACAGCCTCAACAAGGTCGACGCGCTGGCGGCGCTGTCCGACGCGGCCCGGACGAAGGGCATCGGCGCGGCCGAGGGAGCCGGCTTCATCGAGGCCGCCGCGCTGCGCCGCCAGGGCGCCCATGCCGAGGCGCTCGCCGTCGCCCGCCAGGTTCCCGCGACGATCAATCCGGTCCGCCGCAACCAGCTGATCGGCGAGCTCGCCGACCGGACCGGCGACACCGACCTCGCCTTCGAGGCCTTTTCGGCGATGAACGCCGCCGCCCGCGCCCAGGCGCATCCCGAGGCGCTCGGCCCCGCCTTCATCGACGAGATCGTCGGCAATGGCGAGCGGCTGACGCCGGCCCGGATCGCCGCGTGGAGCAAGGTGGAGATCGATCCCGCCCCACCCGCGCCGATCTTCCTGGTCGGCTTCCCGCGCTCGGGGACGACGCTGCTCGACACGCTGCTGATGAACATCCCCTCGCTCCATGTGCTCGAGGAACTGCCCATCGTCCGCACGGTGCAGCGCGCGATGGGCGATCCCGATCGGCTGGACAGCCTGACCGATGCCGAGGCCAATGCGCTGCGCCGCACCTATTTCGAGACGCTCGACGGCCTCGCGCCGCCCGCGCCGGGGCAGCGGATCGTCGACAAATTCCCGCTGCATATGGCGCGGATGGCCATGATCCACCGGCTGTTCCCCGACGCCAAGGTGATCTTCGTCGAACGGCATCCGTGCGATTGCGTGCTGAGCGGGTTCATGTCGAGCTTCGAGCTCAACCCCGCGATGCTGAGCTTCACCTCGCTGGAGGGCGCCGCGAGGCTCTACGACGCGGCCGCGACCGCCTGGACGCGGGCCGAGGCGCTGTTGCCGATCGACGTCTGCCGGATTCGCTACGAGACGATGATCGAGGATCTGGAAGGGGAGATGCGCCGGCTGCTCGACTTCCTCGGCATCGCCTGGGACGACGCCGTGCTCGACAATCGCGGCAGCGCGGCCCGGCGCGAGCATATCCGCACCGCCAGCTACGCGCAGGTCACAGAGCCGATCTACAACCGCGCGATCGGCCGCTGGGAACGCTATCGGTCGCGGATGGCCGACATCCTGCCGACCCTCGCCCCGTGGGCCGAGAGGATGGGCTATCGGGTCTGAACCTCGCCGTTCGGCGACCGCGAACGGAAAAGGGCCGGGACATCATCGACGTCCCGGCCCTTTTCGCACGGATCAGTTGTTCTTGTAGCGGCCGCCCTGGTTCTGTTCGAGCTGCATGCGGGTGAGGCGACGGTCCTCGTCCCACTGCGCCTTGGTCATGCAGCGCTTGGTCTTGGCCAGGCGGCTGCCGATCACCGGCTCGGAACGGCAGATCATGCGGTCGGGATTGCTCTTGTCGGCCTTCTGGTTCGGCTCTTCGGCATGGGCCGCGAACGACAGGCCGGCCGTGGCGATCAAAGCAAGATAAGCAAGCGACTTCATCAGGCGTGATTCCCAAATAGACGTGTAGCACCGGAATAACACGGAGCCCATGGCCGGTCATCCGCTTTTGCATCCATCGCGGGGAAATCGCGCGCGTTTCGCCCCGATCGTTCGGCTTATTCCTCGGCGGCCTTCGACTGGAGCTGGATGTAGTTCTGGATGCCCATCCGCTCGATCATCTCGAACTGGGTCTCCAGCGTATCGACATGCTCTTCCTCGGATTCGAGGATCGACTGGAGCAGGTCGCGGGTCACATAGTCGCGGACCTGCTCGCAATAGGCGATGCCGTCGCGAAGCTGCGGGAGCGCGTCGTTCTCCAGCGCGAGGTCGGCCTTGAGGATCTCCTCGACCGTCTCGCCGATCCGCAGCCGGCCGAGCATCTGGAAATTGGGCAGGCCGTCGAGGAACAGGATGCGTTCGGCAAGCCGGTCGGCATGCTTCATCTCGTCGATCGATTCCTCATATTCGAACTTCGCCAGCTTCGCGACGCCCCAATGGTTGAGCATGCGATAGTGCAGGAAGTACTGGTTGATCGCGGTCAGCTCGTTCTTGAGCGTCTCGTTGAGAATGTCGATGACCTTGGGATCACCCTTCATGTCGGCCTCCGTGGAATATCATCGCCGCTACTAGGCGAGCTTGACGGCGATGAAAAGAGGGTGGATGAATATTGTTCCGAAAAAATCTAAATAAAAGAATTACTTGAGAGCAATAGTCATTCGCAATCCAACTATGGCTCTTCATTCGCAAGAACGAAAAAGGCCGCCCGGAGGCGGCCTTTTCGAACCTCGTCGCTCGCTGCGATCAGGCGCCGACGCTTTCCTCGTCGATGATCGAACGGGCGAAGGGAAGGCACTGGCCGCAGCGCGGGCGGCGCCCGAGCGCCTCATAGGCGCTGCGCGGACAGCTCGCGCCCTTGCGGACCGCGTCGCGCACCTGGTTTTCCTTGATCGCGTTGCAGACACACACAACCATGCGGCACCTCTTCGAATCGTCAGATAGCGCTATTGCAACTGACTATCAATAGAGATCGCGAACGGAGGCCCCACGGCCCGTCGATTTTGCAGACGGGCTTCCCTTGTCGGCGCACAAGCCCTAGGCCCCGCGCCGATGGCCGACTCCCCTCCCCGGCGCAGGGCGCGAATCGCCACCGCTTTCGGCGGAGCCGACGGCTATGAAGCGGCGGCGCTGGTCCAGCGGACGGCGGCCGAACGGCTAGCCGAACGGATCGCGGCGCTGCCGCTCCCGTCGAAGCCGCGCATCCTGGAGCTGGGCTGCGGCACCGGCTTCCTGACCCGCGCGATCGACCGCGCGATCGGCCCGGCGCGCTGGACGATCAGCGACGTCGCGCCGGCGATGATCGAGCGCGCCCGCGCCGGGCTCGGCCTCGACGCCGACTATCGGGTGATCGACGGCGAGGCGGTCGACCCGGCGATCGGCCGGTTCGACCTGATCGCCTCGGGCATGGCCTTCCAATGGTTCGCCGACCTGCCCGGCGCGCTCGACCGGCTCGCCGCGCTGCTGACACCCGGCGGCGCGATCGCCTTCTCGACCATGGCCGAGCGAAGCCTCGCCGAATGGACGGAAGCGCTGGCGGCCGAGGGGCTGCCGTCGGGCATCCCCGCCTATCCGGGCGCGGCCGCGCTGGCGGCGATGGCCCCGGCGGGACTCGCGGCCGAGGTCTCGATCGCCGACCTGCCCGAGCCGCAGGCCGACGCCCGCGCCTTCCTGCACGGCCTCAAGACGATCGGCGCGGGCATCGCCGCGCCCGGCCATCGTCCGCTGCCGCCCGCCGCGCTGCGCCGGGCGATGGCGCGCTTCGACGCCGGGCCGCGCCGCGTCACCTACCGGATCGGCTTCTGCCTGCTGCGCGCCCGTTAGAGCGATTTCTAGGCAGATGGAAACATCTGCCGACTCGGAAATCGCGGTAAAACAGCAATCTAGAGCGGCCGATCCGATGCAATCGGATCGTGAACCGCTCTAACCGGCGCGCGCTCAGAGATGATGGGTGCAGAAGGCCAGCAGGAGGATGAGGGGAATCGGAACCCCGATCAGCCAGAGCAGGATAGAACGCATCGCAACGGGTCCTCCACCATGTGGGGGGTCCAACCCGCGAGACCGGCAAAGGCTCCGCATCACCCTGCGGCAAGGGCGGCGCGCATCTCCTCGCCGAGCAGCTCGACCAGTTCGGCCGCCGGCATGCTGCGCGCGAGCGGGGCCGCCTGGCCCGCCCATTGCGCGCCATAGCCGGCCTCGCCCTTCGCCTTGGCGGCGGCGTTGAGCGCCTTGCCCGCGTCATAGGCGACCGGATAGGGCGCCACCTCGGCCGGATCGGGATCGATCGCGGTGAAGCGGTTGACGATCGATCGTGCCAGCCGGCCCGAGATGGCGCGCGTCATCACCGTCCGCTCGGCCGTCGCCAGCGCCGCGCGATAGCCCTGGTCGGCCGCGGATTCGGGGCAGCCGACGAAGGCGGTGCCGAGCTGCGCCGCCTCGGCGCCGAGGGTCAGCGCCGCCGCGATCCCGGCGCCGTCCATGATCCCGCCCGCGGCGATCACCGGCCGGTCGAGCGAGCGGACCAGCAGCCGGGTCAGCGCCATCGTGCCGAGCCGCTCGTCCGGCCCGTCGGGATCGAAGATGCCGCGATGGCCGCCCGCCTCATAGCCCTGCGCCACCACCGCATCGATCCCGGCGGCGGCAATCGCGCGGCCCTCGGCAAGGCTGGTCGCGCTGGCGAACAGGATGATGCCCGCGTCGCGCAGCGCGGCGATGCGGTCGGCGCCCGGCAGGCCGAAATGGAAGCTGACGATCGCCGGCCGGGTGTCGAGCAGCATCGCCAGCATCGCGTCGTCGTCGACGAAGCTGCGATAGATCTCGGCCAGCGTCGCGGGCGGCTCGGCGCCATAGGCGGCGAAATGGGGCCGCAGCCGGTCGATCCAGCCGGCCTCGCGCGCCGCGTCGCGGACGGCGGGACGATGGCAGAAGAGGTTGACGTTGAACGCGCGGTTGGTGGCGCCGCGCGCCGCTGCGATCATCGACCGCGCGGCCTCGGCGTCGACCGCGCCCAGCCCCATCGAGCCGAGCCCGCCGGCATTGGAGACCGCCGCCGCCATGGCGGGCGTCGAGGTGCCGGCCATCGGCGCCTGGATGATCGGCAGCGTCAGGCCCAGGCGATCGGCGAGCGGGGTCATGGCACCATGGTCCTCCACATGACGTCATGCCGACGGAGGCCGGCATCCCGGGAGATCAGCGAACTGCGACTCTCCCGAGACCCCGGCCTCCGCCGGGGTGACGGATATCAGTTCACCCGCTGTTGCGCAGCGCGGTCGCGATCGCGTTGATCGAGAGCTGGATGCCCTCGCGGACGCGGGGGTCGTCCTCGCCCGCGCGGTGGCGCTTGAGCAGCTCGATCTGGAGCAGGTTCAACGGCTCGATATAGGGCAGGCGCAGCCGGATCGACTGGTCGAGCGACGGGTTCTTCTGGAGCAGGCGGGTCTGCCGCGTCACCGATAGCAGCGCCTCCTGCGTCCGTTGCCAGCCGTCGCGGATGCGGCCGAAGATGTCGCGGCCCATCGCCTCGTCCTCGACCAGCGCGACATAGCGCTCGGCGATGTCCATGTCCGACTTGGCGAGCACCATCTCCAGATTGGCGAGGGTCGACTGGAAGAAGGGCCAGGCCTCCAGCATCTCGCGCAGCAGGCCGATGTCCTTGAAGCCCTTGAGGCCGTGGCCGACGCCGTACCAGCCGGGCAGCATCACCCGCGCCTGCGCCCAGCTGAACACCCAGGGGATGGCGCGCAGGTCCTCGATCCGGTCGCTCTTGGTCCGGCTCGCCGGGCGCGACCCGATCTTGAGGTCGGCGATCTCGGCGATCGGCGTCATCTGGCGGAAGAAGGTGCGGAAGCCCTCGGTGTCATAGACCAGGCCGCGATAGGCCTTGAACGCATTGGCCGAGATCTCGTCCATCGCGGCGAAGAAGCGCTTGGCGTCCTTGGGCTGGAGCGCATCCTCCTCCAGCGTGGCGAGCAGCGTGGCCGAGGCCATCGCCTCCAGATTGGCGGCGGCGCTCTCGCGCGTGCCATATTTGGCGGCGATCACCTCGCCCTGCTCGGTGATGCGGATGCGGCCCTGCACCGTGCCGTGCGGCTGGGCGAGGATCGCCGCGAAGCTCGACCCGCCGCCGCGCCCGACCGCGCCGCCACGGCCGTGGAAGAGTTGGATCGCGCTGTTCGCCTTGGCGAACACCGGCTTCAGCGCGCTCGACGCCTCGTGCAGGCTCCACACCGAGGTGAGGTAGCCGCCGTCCTTGTTCGAATCCGAATAGCCGACCATCACCTCCTGATGGCCGCGCGCGGCGGTGATCGCCGCCACCTCGGGCAGCGCGAACCACTGCGTCATCACCTCGGGCGCGCGGTCGAGGTCGCCGATCGTCTCGAACAGCGGCACCGCCATGATCGCGGCGGTGGGCGGATCGCCGGGGACGAACAGCCCGGCCTCCTTGAGCAGGATGTTGACCTCGAGCATGTCCGACACGCTCTCGGCCTTCGAGATCAGATAGGTGGTGATCGCCGCGGGCCCGTAGCGGCGATGCGCCTCGGCGGCGGCTTCGACGATCGCGAGCTCGGACAGCGTCTCGTCGGCATAGGCGCCGAACGGGGTGCGCAGCAGCCGCTTCGACGCCAGTTCGCTCCGCAGCAGCGCGACGCGCGCGGGCTCGTCGAGCGCGCCATAGTCGGCCTCGACCCCGGCGACCCTGAGCAGGTCGGCGACGACGCGCTCGTGGACGTCGGCATTCTGGCGCATGTCGAGCGTCGCGAGATGGAAGCCGAAGGTCTCGACGGCGCGGATCAGCCGGCCGAGCGCGCCGTTGCCGGCGAGCGAGTCGGCGCCGGTGCGGTTGAGCGCATGGGCGATCTCGACCAGGTCGGCGCGCAGCGCGGCGGGGTCCTCATAGGCGCCGCCCTCGGCATCGGTCGCCGGCAGCCGCGCCGGCAGGCGGCCGGTCAGCTTCTCATAGGTCTTGGACAGGCGCGAATAGATGCCGGTGATCGCGCGGCGATAGGGCTCGTCGCTGCGGGTCGAGCTCTTGTCGCCCGACGCCTCGGCGAGCTTCTCGACCTCCCAGGTCACCTCGGCCAGCTCGGTCGAGATCGACAGCTCGGCGCCCAGCTCGTGCAGCTCGCGCAGATAATAGCCGATCACCGTCTCGGCCGAGCGCGACAAAGCCAGGCGCAGCGAATCGGCGGTGACGAAGGGGTTGCCGTCGCGATCGCCACCGATCCAGCTTCCCGGCTTCAGGAAGCTCGCCGGACGGTGGCCGAGCGCGCGCTGCCAGCGCGAATAGAGCGCGGGGAGCGTCGGCAGGAAGATGTCGCGCAGATAGGCGAGCGCGGTCTCCACCTCGTCGGCGACATAGAGCCGCTCGCGGCGCAGCGGCCGGGTCTGCCAGAGCAGCGCGATCTGCCGGTAGATCGCCTGGTCGATCAGGTCGCCGTCGACGGTCTCGGTCCGGCCGATGTCCTTGAGCGTCATCAGCTCGGCGATCTTGTTGCGATGGTCGATCATGCTCTTGCGCCGCACCTCGGTCGGATGGGCGGTGAGCACCGGCACGATCAGCGCCCGGTCGAGCATCTCGACCACCTTGGCGCGCGAGATGCCTTCCTTCTCCAGCCGGTCGAGCGCGGCGGCAACGTCGGCGCCGGGCTCGGCGGCGATGCCCTGCCGGTCCTCGGCGAGGTTGGCGAGCATCGAGAAGAGCATGAAGCCGCGCACGAAGGCGAGCGTGTCGTCGAGAGTCAGCGCGCCGAGCCCCGAATCGATCTCGTGCGAGCCGACGATTCCGCGCGCCCGATCGACCGACGCCGAGCGGATATATTCGATCCGCCGGAACAGCGCCTCGCCGCCATAGACGCGGATCACGTCGCCGAGCAGGCGGCCGAGGAAGCGGATGTCGGGGTTCTGGGTGATGGGCGGCGTGCTGGACATCGCACGATGCTGCGACGCAATAAAAGCCCGGTCAACGGAAAATGACGTCGCGGCGGCCGGAGTTTGGCCGCTCAACCTCTCAACCGTCATGCCAGCGAAGGCTGGCATCCATGTCTGTCTTCTTCTCAGATGCCATCGCGGGTGAGGAGAGACATGGACCCCAGCCTCCGCTGGGGTGACGCTAGTTGATGGTCCAGCTCACCCAAACAATTCCTCCAGGAAATCCTGCATCGCCCGCCAGCTGCGCCGGTCGGCGGCGGGGCTGTACATCCCCTCGCGCGCCGGATTGGTGAAGCCGTGGACGGTGTGGCCATAGGCGTGGACCTGCCAGTCGACCTTGGCCTCGCTCATCTCCTTGGCCAGGCCGAGCACCGTCTCGGGCGGGTCGAGAGGGTCGTCCCAGCCGTGCAGGACCAGCACCTTCGCCGTGATCGCGGCGTTCGGGAAGGGCGGCGCGTCGTAGAGGCCGTGGAAGCTCGCCACCCCGGCGACCTCGGCGCCCGAGCGGGCGAGGTCGAGCACGCACTTGCCGCCGAAGCAGAAGCCGATCGCCGCGACCCGCGCCGGATCGGCCGGCGCGCCGATCCCCCGCGCCGCGTCGAGCGCGACCAGCAGCCGCTCCTTCAGCAGGCCGCGATCGGCGTCGAGCGCTCCCATCGCCGCCCGCGCGCCGTCGAAATCGGCCGGCCAGTGGCCGAGGCCATAGAGGTCGATCGCCACCGCGACATAGCCGAGCTCGGCGAGGCTGCGCGCCTTGCCCTCCTCGAAGGCGGTGCGGCCCATGAAGGTGCCGGCGACCAGCACGATCGGGCGCGGCGCGGCGGAGGCGTCGTCCCAGGCCGCATAGGCCTCGAAGGAGACGCCGCCATGGCCGTAACGGACGGGCTTGGTGATGATCGACATGCAGATTGCCTCCGACAGCGTTTTTTCGGCGTTTCGCCCTCGTTCCCCGCCATTGCAAGCGTGACAGAAGGACGACCGCCGATTAAGAGGCGCGCTCCGCCGCTTTTGGTCGCTCTGAAAGGGGAATAATGCCGACGCTCGTCCTGATCCGCCATGGCCAGTCCGCCTGGAATCTGGAAAACCGCTTCACCGGCTGGTGGGATGTCAACCTGACCGACCAGGGCATCGCCGAGGCGAAGGCGGCCGGCGAGCTGATGGCCGCCAAGGGCCTCGACTTCGACCAGTGCTACACCAGCTTCCAGACCCGCGCGATCAAGACGCTCAACATCGCACTGGAGGCGATGGGCCGGCTGTGGCTGCCGGTCGAGAAGGACTGGCGCCTCAACGAGCGGCACTATGGCGGGCTGACCGGGCTCAACAAGGCCGAGACCGCGGCCAGGCATGGCGACGCGCAGGTCAAGGTGTGGCGCCGCAGCTTCGACATCCCGCCGCCGGTGCTCGAACCGGGCGGCGAGTTCGACCTGTCGAAGGACCGCCGCTACGCCGGCATCGCGATCCCCAGCACCGAGAGCCTGAAGGACACGATCGCGCGCGTCCTGCCCTATTGGGAGGAGCGGATCGCGCCCGACCTGAAGGCGGGCAAGCGGGTGGTGATCTCCGCGCACGGCAATTCGCTGCGCGCGCTGGTCAAGCATCTGTCGCACATTCCCGACGACGAGATCACCGAGCTGGAGATTCCGACCGGCCAGCCGATCGTCTACGAGCTGGCCGACGACCTGACGGCGCGGGACCGCTATTATCTGTCGGAGCGCTGAGTAAAATCCTCCCCTGCCTTTGCAGGGGAGGGGGACCATGCGAAGCATGGTGGAGGGGTGGGGTCGCAGACCCCTCCACCGCCTGCGGCGGTCCCCCTCCCCAAGCAAGCTTGGGGAGGAACCCGGAGGTATCGCATGACTGAAGCACCGCTGATCGGGATCATCATGGGCAGCCGCTCGGACTGGGAGACGATGTCCCACGCCGCCGCGACGCTCGACGCGCTCTGCGTGCCGCACGAGACGCGGGTCGTCTCCGCGCACCGCACCCCCGAGCGGCTCTACGACTATGCGCGCTCTGCCGTCGACCGGGGGCTGAAGGTGATCATCGCCGGCGCGGGCGGCGCGGCGCACCTGCCCGGCATGACCGCGTCGATGACCCGGCTGCCGGTGCTGGGCGTGCCGGTCGAATCCAAGGCGCTCAAGGGCATGGACAGCCTGTTGTCGATCGTCCAGATGCCCGGCGGCGTGCCCGTAGGCACCCTCGCCATCGGCAAGCCCGGCGCGATCAACGCCGCGCTGCTCGGCGCCGCGATCCTCGCCACCCATGACGAGGCGCTGGCCGAACGGCTCGACGCCTGGCGCGCCCGGCAGACCGCCGACGTCGCGGTCGAGCCGTTCGACTGACCATGGCGGCGATGATCCAGCCCGGCTCGACGATCGGCATCATCGGCGGCGGCCAGCTCGGCCGGATGCTCGCCATCGCGGCGGCGCAGCTCGGCTATCGCACCGCGATCTACGCGCCCGAGCCGAGCGGCCCGGCCGCCGACGTGTCGTCGCGCTGGGTGCGCGGCGACTATGACGATCTCGACGCGCTCCACGCCTTCGCCCAGAGCGTCGACGTCGTCACCTATGAGTTCGAGAATATCCCGGTCGCCCCGCTGGAGGCGCTGCGGACGCCGCTCGCCCCCCACCCCCGCGCGCTGGCGACCGCGCAGGACCGCGCCACCGAGAAGGCCTTCGTCCAGGCGATCGGCGGGCGCCCCGCCCCCTGGGCCGTGGTCAACGGCCGCGAGGACCTCGACGCCGCGGTCGCGCTGATCGGCGCGCCGGCGATCCTCAAGACGCGCCGCTTCGGCTATGACGGCAAGGGCCAGGCCCGGTTGAAGGACGCTGCCGATGCCGACGAGGCCTGGGCCTCGATCGCCTGGGAGCCGGCGGTGCTCGAAGGCTTCGTCCGCTTCGAACGCGAATTCTCGATCCTGATCGTGCGCGGCGCGGACGGGACGACGCTGACCTGGGACCCGGTGCTCAACGTCCATGAGGACGGCATCCTCGCGCTGTCGACGGTCCCCGTCGCGCTGCCCGAGGCGACCGTCGCGGCGGCAAAGGCGCTCGCCGCGAAGATCGTCGCCGAGCTCGACTATGTCGGGGTGCTGGCGATCGAATATTTCGACACGGCCGAAGGCCCGGTGTTCAACGAGATGGCGCCGCGCGTCCACAACAGCGGCCACTGGACGATCGAGGGCGCCGTCACCTCACAGTTCGAGAACCATGTCCGCGCGATCTGCGGCCTGCCGCTCGGATCGACCGCGCTGGCGGCGCCGCGCGTCGAGATGCGCAACCTGATCGGCAGCCAGGCGGGCGACTGGGACCTGATCCTGTCCGATCCCGCCGCGCACCTCCACCTCTACGGCAAGGGCCAGGCGCGCCCCGGCCGCAAGATGGGCCATGTGACCAAGCTGTTCTTCGACTGAGCTCCCGTCGCCCCTTTTTCTTCGTCATTCCCGCGAAGGCGGGAATCCACCGGCGAACGAGTCCCGAACCAACGAAGGACACGACCAGGCGGCCTGGTGGATTCCCGCCTTCGCGGGAATGACGAAGGAGGAGAAGAAGGAGGGAAACCCCTCAGCCCCGCCGCGTCCCCGTCATCTCGGCCTTGCCGAAGGCGCCCATGGTGACGGTGCCGGTCAGCCGGTCGCCCTCGATCACCGCCTTGCCGACCAGGGTCATCGGCATCGGCTTCCGGGTCGGCATCTTCCAGACCAGCCGGTCGCCCTCGATCCGGCCGTCGACCACCGGCAGCTCGCCGATCTCGGCGACGTTGCTGCCGGTGAAGCGGTCGCCGTCACGGACGATGGTGAAGACCGACGCCTGCTCGCCGAACGGCGCGCGGGTCACGCAGTCCCAGACCTCGGCGCCCACCGGCGCGCTCACTGGCCGACGACCATGCGCTCGACCGGCAGGCCGATCTCCTTGAGCTGCGGCTCGACCTTGGCGGCGTCGCCGACGACGACCCAGATCAGGCTGTCGGGGCGGATCGCGGCGCGGGCGGCCTCGTCCATCTGGGCGGCGGTCAGCGCGCGGAAACGGCCGGGCAGCTTCTCGTAATAATCGTCGGGCCGCTGCAGCGTGTCCATCTGGACGAGCGCGCCGAGCAGGTCGCTCGACGTCTCGAACGATCCCGGC
Source organism: Rhizorhabdus wittichii RW1 (assembly GCA_000016765.1). Lineage (NCBI taxonomy): Bacteria > Pseudomonadati > Pseudomonadota > Alphaproteobacteria > Sphingomonadales > Rhizorhabdaceae > Rhizorhabdus > Rhizorhabdus wittichii. Next base: position 3,443,045 of record CP000699.1, on the reverse strand, counting down.
AGCGAGCGGATCTGGCCGTTGATGGTGCGCTCGCGCTCCTCGGCGTCGACGCCCTTGGTGGTCAGGAACTCCTTCATGTCGGCCAGCGCCGCTTTGATCGAATCGCCGGTCCGGTCGGTCTGGACCGGGGCGATGACGTAGAGCGGCATGGTCTCGCGCAGGGTCGCCGCCTGGCTGAACGCGCCATAGGCCCAGCCCTTGCTCTCGCGCAGATCCATGTTGAGCCGCGACAGGAAGCTGCCGCCGATCACCTCGTTCGCCGCGATCAGCGCCAGCGGATCGTCGACGCCCTTGGTCGGCAGGAGCTGCCCGGCCATGATGTAGCTCTGCGGGCTCTGCGGCCGGTCGATCAGGACGATGCGCGCCGGACGCGCCATGCGGTCCATGCGGAACAGCTTCTCGCCCTTCGCCACGGCCGGCTTGGCCCAGGTGCCGAAGCGCGCCTCGAGCAGCGGCTTCAATTCGTCGAGCGTGGTGTCGCCGGTGACGAAGATCCTGGCGTTGTCGGGCCGGATCCACGCCTGGTGGAAGGCGACCAGGTCGGCGCGGGTGACGGCCTTCACGCCCTCGGCGGTGCCGCTGCCCGACAGCGGCACGCCATAGGGGTGGAGATTGCCGTAGAGCAGCGTCGGCAGCACCCGGCGGGCGATGCCGCGCGGCTGCGAATTCTCCGCGGCGATGCCGGCGAGGATCTGGCCGCGCAGCCGCTCGATCTCGGCCGGCGCGAAGGTCGGCCGCTCGACGATGTCGGCGAGCAGGTCGAGCGACGGCGCGAGATTGGCCTTGAGCGCGAACATCGAGACGCTGGTGCGGTCCATCGTCGCCGACGAGGCGATCTGCGCGCCCAGCCGCTCCTGCGCCTCGGCGATGCCGATCGAATCGAGCTTGCCGGCGCCCTCGTCGAGCAGCGACAGCATCAGCCCCTGGGTGCCGAGCTTGGCCTTGGGATCGGCGGCATTGCCCGCGTCGAACGCGACCGAGACGCGCACCGTCGGCACCGTCGTGCGCCGCGCGAACACCACCTTGATGCCGTTCGACAGGGTGGTCCGCTCGACGTCGGGGAAGGTCAGGTCCTTGATCTCCTCGACCGGCGGCGGCGAGGAGCGGTCGACCGCGGCGGTCGGCTTCAGCGTCTGCGAGATGGCGGGCGCCGCGGCCCCGCCCTCGAACTTCGGATCGCGATAGTAGCGCGGGGCCATGCCGCCGCCCGGCGCGCCGACCGCGCTGCCGCCGGCCGCCGCCATGTCGGACGCGGTCCGCTCGCCCGGCTCGACCATCAGCCGATAGGCGGGCCGGCCGAGCCATTTCTGCAACGCGGCCCTGATGCTCGCCGGGGTCGCGGCCGCGGTGGCGGCGAGGTCCTTCTTGTACTTGTCGGGATCGTTCGAATAGACTGCGCCCTCGGCCAGCGTCACCGCCTTGCCGGCGAAGCCGCCGACCGTCTCCAGCCCAGCGATCTCGCCCGCCGCCTGCTTGGTCGCGGCGCGCTTCACCTCGTCGGCGGTCGGGCCGTTGCGGACGAATTCGGCGATGAGGTCGTCGAGCTGCCTGGCGACCAGCTTGGGATCGACGCCGGGCTTCACGTCGGCGGTCACCTCGACGATCGAGATCTTCTCGAACGGCTGGACGCTGGCGGTCACCGAGACCGCGGTCTTGGCCTTGCGCACCATCGCATTGTCGAGCCGCGACGAGGCGAGCCCGCCGAGCACGTCCATGCCGAGGTCGAGCGGGATCAGGTCGGGATCGTTGACCCCCGGCACCACCCAGTTGCGGTAGATGCGGGTCTGCGCGACCCGGTCCTTCATCACCTGGTCGACCGGCGCCCCCAGCGTCGGCACCGGCACGTCGGGGCGCGCCGTCTCCGGCCCGCGCGGGATGTCGCCGAACCATTTCTGGACCTTGGCCTTCGCGGTCGCGGCGTCGATGTCGCCCGCCAGCACCAGCACCGCGTTGTTCGGGCCGTAATGGGCGCGGAACCAGTTCTTCACGTCGTCGAGGCTGGCGGCGTCGAGGTCGGCCATCGAGCCGATCGTCGAGTGGCGATAGGGGTGCCCCTCGGGAAACAGCGCGGCGAGCTGGGCATATTCGACCAGGCCATAGGGCTCGTTGTCGCCCTGGCGCTTCTCGTTCTGGACGACGCCGCGCTGGTTATCGAGCTTGGCCTTGTCGATCGCGCCGAGCAGATGGCCCATCCGGTCGGATTCGAGGAACAGCGCGAGATCGAGCGCGCCGGTCGGCACCGTCTCGAAATAATTGGTGCGGTCGAACCAGGTGGTGCCGTTGAGGTCGGTCGCGCCGATCGATTCGAGCGGCTTGAAGAAATCCTCATTGGCGTTCTCCGACCCGTTGAACATCAGATGCTCGAACAGATGGGCGAAGCCGGTCTTGCCCGCGGGCTCGTCCTTCGACCCGATATGATACCAGACCGAGACCGCGACGACGGGCGCCTTGCGGTCGGTATGGACGATCACGCGCAGGCCGTTGTCGAGCGTGAACGCCTGATAGGGGATGTCGACCGCCTTCACGAGCGTCGCGACCGAGGCCGGCTCGGCGGCGACGGCGGCGGCGGTCAGGGGAGCGATCGAAGGGACGGAGAGCGCGGTTGCGAACAGCAGGGCGGCGGCGGGACGGAACAGGCTGCGGCGCATTGAGGAACTTTCCGGATGGGGAAGGATTGCGGCGCAGTCTAGCCTGTGCCGCACAAGGTGCAATATCTGTGTAATACGCTCGGCCGTTTACTCCCCTCCCTTTCAAGGGAGGGGCTGGGGGTGGGTGACGCAGCCAAGGGGCTCGATGCCCCTTGGCGGAGTTTTATCGGGACGAGGAAGGATGCTCGCTGCGCTCGCACCCACCCCCCGGCCCCCTCCCTTGAAAGGGAGGGGGCGTTCGACCACTTGTGTTGCAGAAATATCACACCATATGATGCGCATTAGGAACAGGGATCAGGCATGAACCTCGAGAAATTCACCGACCGCGCCAAGGGTTTCCTCCAGTCGGCGCAGACCGTGGCGATCCGCAACAGCCATCAGCGCATCGCCCCGGAACATCTGCTGAAGGCGCTGCTCGAGGACGAGCAGGGCATGGCGTCCGGGCTGATCAAGGCGGCCGGCGGCGATCCGGCGGTCGCGATGCGCGCGACCGACGCGGCGCTGGCGAAGATCCCGGCGGTGTCGGGCAGCGGGGCGCAAGCGACGCCCGGGCTCGACAACGACCTCGCCCGCGTCCTCGACCAGGCCGAGCAGATCGCCCAGAAGGCGGGCGACAGCTACGTCACCGTCGAGCGGATGCTGCTGGCGCTGACCCTCGCCACCACCAGCCCGGCCGGCAAGGCGCTGGCCGAGGCCGGCGTGCGCGCCGAGGCGCTCAACGCCGCGATCAACGAGCTGCGCGGCGGCCGCTCCGCCGACACGGCGAGCGCCGAGGACCGCTATGACGCGCTCAAGAAATTCGCCCGCGACCTGACCCAGGCGGCGCGCGACGGCAAGCTCGACCCGGTGATCGGCCGCGACGAGGAGATCCGGCGCACCATCCAGGTGCTGGCGCGGCGCACCAAGAACAACCCGGTGCTGATCGGCGAGCCCGGCGTCGGCAAGACCGCGATCGCGGAAGGGCTGGCGCTGCGCATCGCCAATGGCGACGTGCCCGACGGCCTCAAGGACCGCAAGGTGATGGCGCTCGACATGGGCAGCCTGATCGCCGGCGCCAAATATCGCGGCGAGTTCGAGGAGCGGCTGAAGGGCGTGCTCGACGAGGTGAAGGGCGCCGAGGGCCAGATCATCCTGTTCATCGACGAGATGCACACGCTGATCGGCGCGGGCAAGTCCGAGGGCGCGATGGACGCCGGCAACCTGCTCAAGCCCGCGCTGGCGCGCGGCGAGCTGCACTGCATCGGCGCGACCACGCTCGACGAGTATCGCAAATATGTCGAGAAGGACCCGGCGTTGCAGCGGCGCTTCCAGCCGGTCTTCGTCGGCGAGCCGACGGTCGAGGACACCATCTCGATCCTGCGCGGGCTCAAGGAGAAGTACGAGCTGCACCATGGCGTGCGGATCACCGACGGGGCGATCGTCTCGGCGGCGACCTTGAGCAACCGCTATATCACCGACCGCTTCCTGCCCGACAAGGCGATCGACCTGATGGACGAGGCCGCGTCGCGGCTGCGCATGGAGGTCGAGTCGAAGCCCGAGGAGATCGAGACTCTCGACCGGCGGATCATCCAGCTCAAGATCGAGCGCGAGGCGCTGAAGAAGGAGACCGACGCGGCCTCCAAGGACCGGCTCGACGCGCTCGAGGCCGACCTGGTCGAACTGGAGGAGCAGTCGGCCGAGCTGACCCAGCGCTGGCAGGGCGAGAAGGACAAGATCAACGCCGAGGCCAAGCTCAAGGAGCAGCTCGACGCCGCCCGGATGGAGCTCGACCAGGCGCAGCGGCGCGGCGATCTCGCCCGTGCCGGCGAGCTGAGCTACGGCGTCATCCCCAATCTGGAGAAGGCGCTGGCCGGGGCGCAGTCGGCGTCGGCGGGCGCGATGCTGCGCGAGGAGGTGACGAGCGAGGACATCGCCTCGGTCGTCAGCCGCTGGACCGGCATCCCCGTCGACAAGATGCTCGAAGGCGAGCGCGAGAAGCTGCTCGCCATGGAGGACGAGCTCGGCAAGCGCGTGATCGGCCAGAAGGATGCGATCGAGGCGGTGTCGCGCGCCGTCCGCCGCAGCCGCGCGGGGCTCCAGGACCCGAACCGGCCGCTCGGCAGCTTCCTGTTCCTCGGCCCGACCGGCGTCGGCAAGACCGAGCTGACCAAGGCGCTCGCCGGCTTCCTGTTCGACGACGACTCGGCGATGGTCCGCATCGACATGTCGGAGTTCATGGAGAAGCACAGCGTCGCCCGGCTGATCGGCGCTCCTCCCGGCTATGTCGGCTATGAGGAGGGCGGCGTGCTGACCGAGGCGGTGCGGCGGCGGCCCTATCAGGTCGTGCTGTTCGACGAGGTCGAGAAGGCGCATGGCGACGTGTTCAACGTGCTCCTCCAGGTGCTCGACGACGGGCGGCTGACCGACGGCCAGGGCCGCACGGTCGACTTCTCGAACACGCTGATCATCCTGACCTCGAACCTGGGCAGCCAGTTCCTCGCCAATCTCGGCGAGGGCCAGGCGGTCGAGACCGTCGAGGACCAGGTGATGGAGGTGGTCCGCGCCCATTTCCGGCCGGAATTCCTCAACCGGCTCGACGAGATCATCCTGTTCCACCGGCTCGGCCAGGAGCATATGGGCCCGATCGTCGACATCCAGGTCGGCCGGGTCGGCAAGCTGCTCAAGGACCGCAAGATCAAGCTAGAGCTGACCGACGGCGCCCGCGCCTGGCTCGGCCGGGTCGGCTATGATCCGGTCTACGGCGCGCGTCCGCTCAAGCGCGCGGTGCAGAAATATCTGCAGGACCCGCTCGCCGAGGCGCTGCTCAAGGGCGAGGTGCCCGACGGATCGGCCCTGCGCATCGACGAGGGCGACGGGAAGCTGGAACTGAAGGTGATGTGAGCGCTCCCTTCGTCATCCCGACGGAAGTCGGGATCTCCCTTTTCTTCGTGCCTAGAGCGATTTCCAGGCAGATGGAAACATCTGCCGACTCGGAAATCGCGGCAAAACAACAATCTAGAGCGGCCGATCTGATGCAATCAGATCGTGAACCGCTCTAGGACGGGCATGTCGCAAAGGCAGTGAGATCCCGGCTTTCGCCGGGATGACGGCAAGGAGCGTGAACGATCAGCCCTGCTTGCGGCCGAAGCCGGCGGCGGCGGGGCGGCGGAGCGGGACGGGCTGGCTGCGCGTCAGCTCGCGCTCGAATTCGGCGAGCGTCTCGATCAGCAACGGGCGCAGGCGGATGATCTCGGCATCGAGCTTGTCGGGGGCGCTCTGCGTCTCGACGCAGCGGCGGGCGCTATGCTCGATATGCTCGGCGAGCCGGCCGAGCGCCTCGCCGCCGAACTGCAGCGAATCACCCTTCAGCGTATGGGCGGGCCGCACCATCGAGACGGCGTCGCGCAGCTTGTAGGCCTGCTCGACCGCGACCACATATCGGGCGGCATCGTCGCGATAATGGCCGAGGATCTTGACGAAATCATTGCCGATCAGCGAGCGCGTCTGGCCGAACGTCGTCCAGTTCACCACGCTGTTGCCGCCCTGCCCCATCTTCCGTTCCCGTTCGCACCTCTGCCCGATATCGGGACCATAAGCGCGGGCTCGTAAACGTCAGGTTACCGCAAGGGCATTGTTTTCAGCCGATTTTCCGTAGTCGCGAAGACCATTCACCGCTTTATCGCCTACCATCGTTAGACGATGGTCGAAGCGCTCAGGAGCCGACCGGCGCGCTGACGATCCAGGCGGCGGGTTCGGCGGCGGGCGCGACCGACCATCCCCGCTGCGCCGCCAACGCCGCGATCTCGCCGGGCGCGATCGGGTCGTCGGCGAGGATCAGCACCGCCTCCGCGCCGTCGCGGATCGCGCGCGCCAGCCGCACCACCGGCCAGGGGCAACGCATCCCGCGCGCGTCGAGCCGGAGCGGCGGCATCAGTCGAACGGATTCTTCGGCGCGCGCAAGGTCAGCCGCACCGGCACCGAACCGAAGCCGAGATCGCGGCGGATGCCGTTGACGAGGTAGCGGCGGTAGCTTTCGGGCAACTGGTCGACGCGGGTGCCGAACAGCACGAAGCTGGGCGGCCGGGTCCGCGCCTGGGTCAGGTAGCGCAGCTTGATCCGCTTGCCGCCGGGCGCGGGCGGCGGATTGGCCTCGATCGCGCGCTCGAACCAGCGGTTGAGCTTCGCGGTCGACACGCGCTGCGACCAAGCCTCGCGCGTCTCGTGCGCGGCCTGGAGGAGCTGGTCGACGCCGCGGCCGCTGACCCCCGAGACGGTGAGCAGCGGCAGGCCCTTGACCTGCGCCAGCCCCTCGTCGAGCGCGGTGCGGACGCCCTGGAACAGCGCGGGCGGATCGGCGGCGACGTCCCATTTGCTCAGCGCGATGATCAGCGCGCGGCCTTCCTGCAGCACCTTGTCGGCGATGCGCAGGTCCTGCGCCTCCAGCCCCAGCGTCGCGTCGAGCAGCAGCACCACGACCTCGGCGAAGTCGACCGCGCGCAGGCCGTCGGCGACCGACAGCTTCTCCAGCTTGTCCTGCACCTTGGCGCGCTTGCGCATCCCGGCCGTGTCGATCAGCCGGATCGGCCGGACCGTGCCGTCGGGGGCATGCCAGTCCCAGTCGATCGCGATCGAATCGCGGGTGATCCCCGCTTCGGGACCGGTGATCATCCGCTGCTCGCCGAGGATCTTGTTGATCAGGGTCGACTTGCCGGCATTGGGACGGCCGACGATCGCCAGCTTGAGCGGGCCGGCCGCATCCTCGTCCTCGCCCTCTTCGCCGTCCTGATCCTCGTCGCGCTCGATATGCGGCCGCAATGCTTCGAACAGGTCGACCAGGCCCTCGCCATGTTCGGCCGAAAAGGGGATCGGATCGCCGAGGCCCAGGCCGTAAGCCTCATGCACGCCGGCTTCGGTCGCCTTGCCTTCCGCCTTGTTGGCGACGAGCACCACCGGCGTGTCCTCGCCACGCAGCCACAGGGCAACCTCCTCGTCGAGCGGGGTCACGCCCGCCCGCGCGTCGACCATGAACAGCGCGACATCGGCCTCGCGCACCGCCGCCTGGGTCTGCGCGCGCATCCGGCCGGGCAGCGTCTGCGGATCGTCGGTCTCGAAGCCGGCGGTGTCGATCACGCGGAAGTCGAGACCGATCAGGGTCGCGTCGCCTTCGCGCCGATCGCGCGTGACGCCGGGCCGGTCGTCGACCAGCGCCAGCTTCTTGCCGACGAGACGGTTGAACAGCGTCGACTTGCCGACATTGGGCCGGCCGACGATCGCGACGGTGGGGAGCTGTGCCATGGGAGGGGGCCCATAGCGGGATTATGAGGTTTTTGTTAGCCCTCATACGCCGGGCGGGGCCGCAAAGCGGCCCCTACCGATACGCTACCAGCTTTCCCTTGTCGGTCAGCACGAGCAGCGTGTTGTCCGCCACCACCGGCGCGGCGTAGATGGTGTCGCCGAGCTTGGTGATCGAGCCGACCTTGCCGGTGTCGACCGCGACGTTGACGACCTGGCCCTCGGTGTTGGTGAGGATCAGGCGGCCGCCGGCGAGGATCGGGCCCGACCAGCCGATCGGCTTGCTCTTCTTCTTGACGTTCTTCCAGCGGGTGAGCTGGGTCTGCCAGCGGATGCGGCCGCTGTTGCGGGCGATGCAGAGCAGCTTGGCGTCGTCGGTGACGAGGAACAGCCATTCGCCCGCGACCCACGGCGTCTCGATGCCGGCGATGTTGAGCTCCCACAGGCGCTGGCCGGTGAGGATGTCCATCGCGACCATGCGGCCGCCCTGGCCGACGGCATAGACGCGGCCCTGGTCGATCACCGGCGAGGCGTCGATGTCGACGAGGCTGGCGACCGAGGTGGTGATGCTGGTGCGCGACAGCGAATCCTGCCACACCGCGCGGCCATTCTCGTAGCGATAGGCGGTCAGCTCGCCCGACGAGAAGCCGGCGACGACGGTGCCCTGGCCGATGGCGGGCGCGCCGACGCCGAACACGGCGGCGTTCTCGAGGCTGCCGCTCGCGGTCCAGATCAGCTCGCCATTGGTTTCCTTGAGCGCGAAGAGCTGGTTGTCCTGGCTCATCACATAGACGGCATCGCTCCCGACCGACGGGGCGCCGCGCAGCGGGCCGCCCGGGCGCACCTTCCAGAGCTGGCTGCCGTTGCCGGCGTCGAACGCGGCGGCATCGCCGACGCCGTTGGTCGCGAACACCTTGCCGTTGCTGTAGCTGACGCCGCCGCCGAACAGCGACGCCTTGTTGCCGCCCTTGTCGGATAGCACGGCGGTCCAGGCCGGCGCGCCGGTCTTGAGGTCATAGGCGTGGATCTCGGCATCGACGTCGATCACATAGACGCGGCCGCCGCCGACCACCGGGCCGGCCGCGAGCCGGGCCTTCTTGGTCGATCCGGCGATCTTGCGGTCCCAGGCGACGCCGAGCTGCTGGCCGAGCGCGACATGGCCCATCGACTTGGTGGCGTTGCCGCCCGGCTGGGCCCATTCGGGATTGACCTGCTCGGCGGGCACGGTGACCGGCACCACCTCCAGCGTCGGATCGACCTCCGCGCCGGTCTCGGCGGTCAGGATCGGGATGCGCTGGCCCAGCACCGGGGTCTTGGGCTTCTTGCCCTCGCCGCCGCCGAAGATGCCGCAGCCGGCGAGCATCGTCGTCATCGCCAGCGCCGCCGTGAGCGCGAAAAACTTCCGGGTCATCCGATCAATCCTTGTCAGCGGGGGCGGCGGCGGGCGCGACGTCGACATTGACGCCGAGGCTGGTCGCGAGGCGCGCGGCGCGGGTCCGCAGCGTATCGGGCACGGTCTTGTCGCGGGCGACGGCGGCGAGCAGCCGGCCCGCCTCGGCGCCACGATTGGCCTGGATCATCGCGACCGCGGTCATCTCCCCCGCGGTACCGAAGAAGGCGTTGCCCTCGACCGCCAGCGGCTTGAGACGGTCGATCACCTGCTGCGGCGTCAGGCCGTCATATTCGAGCAGGGTCTGCCGGATCAGCGAGACGTCGCGATAGGGCTGGGCGGCCTTCTCGTCGGCGGCGATGCCGGCATAGATGCCGATCGCGCTCTTGGTGTCGCCGCGGTCGGCGGCGAGCGTCGCCTTGGTCAGCAGCGCCGCGATGCGATAGCCGTCGCCGCCCTCGGCGACGAGCGTGTCGATCTTCTTCGCGGCCTCGGCCTTGCGGCTCGCCTGCACGTCGGCGATCAGCGCGCTCATCTGCTCGCCCTGCGCCTCGGCCTTCTTCTCCGACGCCTGGCGCCAGTAGAGGAAGCCGGCGAAGGCGACCAGGAGAAGGAGGAGCGCGACCAGCGCGATCCGTCCGTAATGCCGGACCATCTTCTGGAGCTGGTCGCGGCGCAGCTCGTCGTCGACCTCGCGCAGGAAGGCTTCTTCGGTGGGCGGCGTGGAGGCCAAGCATCTTCTCCGGAACTAGGAACGGGTCTCTTAGCGAGCGTGAGCGCGCGGTGCCATAGTCAATAGATATGCCGGATGAACGGCCGCCCCTTCACTTCTTCGGCTGATAGGTCTGGTCGACGGTCGGGAAGCGGCGCTCGCGGACGTCGGCGGCATAGGTCGCGACCGCCGCGTCGATCTTCTCGGAGAGCTGCTCATATTTCTTCACGAAGCGCGGCACCCGGTCGAACATGCCCAGCATGTCGTCGATCACGAGCACCTGGCCGTCGCATTCGACCGAGCCGCCGATGCCGATCGTCGGGACGTCGATCGCGCGGGTCATCTCGATCGCCAGCGGCTCGACCACGCCCTCGACCACCAGCGAGAAGGCCCCGGCCTGGGAGACCGCCTTGGCGTCGTCGATCAGCCGGGCATATTCCTCCTGCCCGCGCCCGCGCGCGCCATAGCCGCCGAGCACGTTCACCGCCTGCGGGGTGAGGCCGACATGGCCGACCACCGGTATGCCCCGCGCCGTCAGGAAGGCGATCGTCTCCGCCATCGCCGCCCCGCCCTCGAGCTTGACCGCCGCGGCGCCGGTCTCCTTGAGCACCCGCGCGGCCGAGCGGAACGCCTGTTCGGGGCTTTCCTCATAGGAGCCGAACGGCATGTCGACGACGACCAGGCTGTGATAGCTGCCGCGCACCACCGCCGCGCCGTGCGCGATCATCATGTCGAGGCTGACCGGCACGCTCGACGGCAGGCCGTAGAGCACCTGGCCCAGGCTGTCGCCGACCAGCAGCATGTCGCAATGCGGATCGAGGATCTGCGCCATCCGGATCGTGTAGGCGGTCAGCACCACCACCGGCGTCTTGCCCTTGGCGGCGCGGATCGCGGGGACGGTGAGCCGCTTCATCGGCGCCGGCGTCGGATTGGCGCGGCTGGTGGCGGTGTCGATCTGGAAGGTGGACATTGTTGATTGGCCCTCAAGCGCCGGCGGTCACATCCGTGACCTTGGCTATCCTCGCATAAGCTCGGGCGCGCGTTCGCGCTTGCGGAGCCCTCACAGGCTCCGACGATAAGCTCTGCGTCGGGACATGTATATGTCCCGCAAGCGCGAACGCGCGCCCGAGCTTATGCGAGGAAGCCAAGCCGGGCGGATGCCCGGCGCCCGGCGTCTGAGGGCTAAATCATACCAAGAGCAGCCATGTAGGTTTCGAGGATCATCGCCTCTTCCTCATGCTCGCCCTTCTTCTTCTTGCGGATCGAGATCAGCTTGCGGACGATCTTGGTGTCGTAGCCGCGGCCCTTCATCTCCGACATGACGTCCTTGATGTCGTCGGCGATGCCCTTCTTCTCTTCCTCGAGCCGTTCGACCCGTTCGACGAACAGGCGCAGCTCCTGCGCCGCGATGCTGCCCTTGTCTTCGGTCGTGTCGGCTTCGGCCATGATTCGCGAGTCCCTCGATATGCGTGAAAGGCGCAGGCTGTAGAGCGAGCCGTGCGGGCGCTCAACGGGGAATCGGCAACGGGGAATCGGCGAAGCGCTCCGATGCGACGAACCATGACGGGACGGCGACGGAGGGGGTTGCCATATCGGCGGCAGATTCTATCCCGAAGCGCTCCGCACAGAGGAGCGCCCGTGGACATCCAGATTCCCCCCCGCCAGCGCAAGGTGCGCGTGCTCGCCACGCTCGGCCCCGCGAGCAGTTCGCCCGAGATGATCGCGAAGCTGTTCCGCGCCGGCGCCGACGCCTTCCGCATCAACATGAGCCACGGCGCCCATGAGGACAAAGTCCCGCTGATCCAGGCGATCCGCGCCATGGAGAAGGAGTTCGGCCGCGCGACGACGATCCTGTTCGACCTGCAGGGCCCGAAGCTCCGCGTCGGCAAGTTCGCCGACGGCTCGGTCCAGCTCGCGACCGGCCAGGCCTTCACCCTCGACCGCGACCCGGCGCCGGGCGACCTGCACCGCGTCCAGCTTCCCCATCGCGAGATCTTCGAGGCGCTCGAGCCGGGCACCCGGCTGCTGCTCGACGACGGCAAGCTGGTGCTGCGCGTCCGCGCCGTCCACCCCGACCGGATCGAGACGATGGTCGAGGTCGGCGGCGCGCTGTCGAACAGCAAGGGGCTCAACGTCCCCGACGTGATCGTGCCGATGGCGGCGCTGACCGAGAAGGACCGCCGCGACCTGACCTTCGCCTGCGACCATGGCGCCGACTGGATCGCGCTGAGCTTCGTCCAGCGGCCCGAGGACGTCGCCGAGGCGCGGCGGCTGATCGGCGGCAAGGCGGCGCTGCTCGCCAAGATCGAGAAGCCGGCGGCGGTCGAGCGGCTCGACGAGATATTGGAGATCGCCGACGCGGTGATGGTGGCGCGCGGCGACCTGGGCGTCGAGCTGCCGCCCGAGCGGGTGCCGCCGATGCAGAAGCGCATCGTCGAGACCGCGCGGCGGATGGGCCGGCCGGTGGTGGTCGCGACCCAGATGCTCGAATCGATGATCCAGGCGCCGACCCCGACCCGCGCCGAGGTGTCCGACGTCGCGACCGCGATCTACGACGGCGCCGACGCGGTGATGCTGTCGGCCGAATCGGCGAGCGGCCAGTGGCCCGAGGAGGCGGTCGCGATGATGGACGCGATCGCCCGCTCGGTCGAAAGCGACCCCGGCTATGCCGCGCGGCTGCACTTCACCCAGACGCACCCCGACGCGACCACCGCCGACGCGCTGGCCGAGGCCGCCGCGCAGATCGCCGCGACCGTCTCGGCGAGCCTGATCATCTGCTTCACCCTGTCGGGATCGACCGCGCGGCGCATCGCCCGCGAGCGGCCCTCGGTGCCGCTGCTGGTGCTGACGCCGAAGCTCGCCACCGCGCGGCGCATGGGCCTGCTGTGGGGCAGCCATTCGGTCCGCACCCGCGACGTCGCCAGCTTCGAGGAGATGGTCGCCAAGGCCAAGCGCATGGCGCTGCGCCACAAGCTGGCCAATGCCGGCGACCGCATCGTCGTGGTCGCGGGCGTCCCCTTCGGCACGCCGGGGTCGACCAACATGCTCCACGTCGTCCGGCTGACCGGCGAGGAGCTGAAGGGCTATGGCGGATAGGACATCGCCTTAACCACCGTCATCCCGGCGAAAGCCGGGATCTCCCTGCCTTTCCACGCTTGCAGGACGGGAACGAGGAGAAGTGAGATCCCGGCTTTCGCCGGGATGACCATGTAGAAGTTGGCAGCTCTTGGCGGAACTGGAGCAGTCTCAGCCCAGCAGCGCGGGTTTCCGGCCGAGGATATCCCCCGCGACCTGCTCATAGGCGCGGCCGAGCTGGAGGACGGCGAGGTCCTGGCGGCTGGGGCCGACGAGCTGGAGGCCGCTCGGCAACCCCTCGGGGCCGAAGCCGGCGGGGACGCACAGCGCCGGGCAGCCGGTCAGGCTCGGCCCGGCGACGATCTCCATCCAGCGGTGGTAGCTGTCCATCGCCACCCCCGCGATCTCCTTCGGCCAGTGGAGGTCCGCGTCGAAGGGGAAGAGCTGCGCGCTCGGCAGGGCGAGGAAATCGTGGCGCTCGAACGCCTTGCGATAGGCCTCGTAGACGCGCGAACGGACGACCGAGGCGTTGTAGAGGTCGACTGCCGACAGCTTCATGCCATTCTCGATCTCCCACACCGCCTCGGGCTTGAGCAGCTTGCGCCTGGCGGGATCGGCGTAGAGCGGGCCGAGGCCGCCGGCGAGGAAGCCCTGGCGGAGCTGGACGAAGGCCTTCCACAGCGTGTCATGGTCGATGTCGAGCGAGACCGGTTCGATCACGCAGCCCGCCGCCTCCAGCCGCCGCAGCCCCGACAGGCAGAGGTCGAGCATGCCGGGCGCCATCGGCACGCCGCCGAGATCGCCGAGCCAGCCGATGCGGACGCCCTTCATGTCGCGGTCGAGCGGGCCCGCGAAGACCGCCGGGTCGCCGTCGAGCGACAGCGGCGTGCGCGCGTCGTAGCCGGCCATCACCGACAGCAGCAGCGCGAGATCGCCGACCGTACGCGCCATCGGCCCCTCATAGCCGATATTCTGGACGAACAGCTCGTTGGTCGGGCCGTGGGGGACGCGGCCGGCCGAGGGACGGAAGCCGAAGATATTGTTCCAGCCGGCCGGGTTGCGCAGCGATCCGGCGAAGTCGCTGCCGTCGGCGACCGGCACCATGCGCGCCGCCAGCGCCGCCGCCGCGCCGCCGCTGCTGCCGCCCGCGGTGCGCGACGGGTCATAGGCGTTGCGGGTGACGCCGAAGACGGGGTTGTAGCTCTGCGAGCCGAGGCCGAACTCGGGGACGTTGGTCTTGCCGATCAGGATCGCGCCCGCCGCGCGCAGCCGCTCGACGAAGATCTCGTCGGCCTTGGGCACATTGTCGGCGAAGATCGGCGATCCCATGGTGGTGCGGATGCCGCGCGTCGCGGCAAGGTCCTTCACCGCGTGGGGCAGGCCGTGCATCCAGCCGCGATGGCGCCCGGCGGCGATCTCGCGGTCGGCTTCGTCGGCGGCGGCGAGCAGCGCGGGCCTCTCGACCCGCGAGACGATCGCGTTCAGCGCCGGATTGGCGCGGTCGATCCAGTCGAGATGCGCCGTCATCACCTCCCGGCACGACACGGCGCGGCTGCGGATGCGCGCGGCGAGGTCGGCCGCCGTCCAGGTGACGATCTCGGGCGGGGGCGCGGCGCGGCGGCCGGCGACGCGCGCCTCGGCCGCCCCGGCCCCCGCCAGCATCGTCGCCGACGCGACCCCGGCGAGCAGCGCATCGCGCCGGGAGAAGTCGGTCGTCGCGCTCGAATCGCGGGTCATCGGCAGGGTCCTGGGATCATGGTCGGAACCCGGCCGTCTTCGATCAGATGCGCGGCGCTGTCCAGCCGTTCCGGCGACGGCGACCGGAGGGGAATTGACGGCCGGCGATCGATCCCGGATGGATCGGGACTGGTTTTCCGCGCCCATGAGGTATCCATGCGCCTTGCCCTGATCGCTGCCCTCGCCGCGCTGGCGACGACTGCCCTGCCCGCCGCCCTTTCCGCCGAGACGCCCGAGGAGAAGGACGCGGCGGCATCCGCCGCGCCCGCGCGCTTCCAGCCCGACGAGGTGCGATCGACCGGATCGGTCGCCGTCGGCGGCGTGCGCATCCCCTATCAGGCGGTGGCGGGTACGCTGGTCGTCCATCCCAAGGGCTGGGACGACGTCCCCCCGCGCGACGAGGACGGCCGCAAGGCCGCGAAGGAGCAGGCCGAGGCGTCGATGTTCTACGTCGCCTATTTTAGGACCGGCGCCCCCGCAGCCGGACGGCCGATCACCTTCCTGTTCAACGGCGGGCCGGGATCGTCGAGCATCTGGCTGCACATGGGCGCGTTCGGCCCGGTGCGGGTCGAGGCCGGCGACGCGGGCCAGGCGTCGGCGGCGCCCTACCGCGTCGTCGCCAACGACATGGCGCTGCTCGACGCGTCGGACCTCGTCTTCATCGACGCCCCCGGCACCGGCTTCAGCCGGGTCGCGGGGAAGGACAAGGACAAGGCCTTCTACGGCGTCGACCAGGACATCCACGCCTTCGCCCGCTTCATCGTCCAGTTCCTGTCGAAGCACGGCCGCTGGGCGTCGCCCAAATATCTGTTCGGCGAAAGCTATGGCACGATGCGCGCCGCCGGCCTCGCCAGGGCGCTGCAGGACGAGGATGTCGACCTGAACGGCGTGATCCTGCTGTCGGACATATTGAACTGGGACCTGATCCCCGATGATCCGCAGCTCAATCCGGGGGTCGACCTGCCCTATGTCGTCTCGCTGCCGACCTATGCGGCGACCGCCTGGTATCACCGTCGCGTCGCCAACCGGCCCGACGACCTCGCAAGCTTCCTGGCCGAGGTCGAGCGCTTCGCCACCACCGACTATGCATTGGCGCTGATGCAGGGCAACGCGCTGCCGGCGGCCGAGCGGCAGGCGATCGCGGAGAAGCTGTCGGGCTATACCGGGCTGCCGGCCGCCTATCTGCTGCGGAGCAACCTGCGGATCGAATATGGCGCGCTGCAGAAGGAGCTGCTGCTGGACCGCGACCTGACCACCGGCACGCTCGACACCCGCTTCACCGGCTGGACGATCGACCCGCTGAGCAAGGTCGCCGGCTATGACCCGCAAGGGTCGGCGATCGGCGCGGCCTATGCCGGCGCGTTCAACGACTATGTGCGCGGCACGCTGCGCTATGGCGAGGGGCGGCACTACCAGACCAGCCTCGACGTCTATGGCAGCTGGGACTACCGGCACCAGCCGCCGGGCGCCGACAAGCCGCTGATCGCGCTGCCCAACGTCCTGCCCGACCTGGCGGTGGCGATGAAGCGCAACCCGACGATGAAGGTGATGGTCAACGGCGGCTATTTCGACGTGTCGACGCCCTATTTCGCGGGACGCTACGAGCTGCGGCACCTGCCGGTCCCGGCCGCGCTGACCGGCAATATCGAGTATCGCTATTATCCGTCCGGCCACATGGTCTATCTGCACCGGCCGTCGCTGAAGGCGCTGCACGACAATGTCGCCGACTTCATCCGCCGGACCGACAACGCCGCCGCGAAATAATGGAGCGAAGCCGCGCCCGGACGGCGATGCCGCCCGGGACGCGGGAAAGCGTTCAGCTCTTGCTGTTGAGGAGACCGCCGAGCGCGCCGAGCAGGCCGCCGCCGTCGCCGCCATTGCCGGCCGCGGTTCCGCCGCCGAGGCTGCTCATCAGGTTGCCCAGCAGCCCGCCGGCATCGCCGCCCTTCGAGCCCGCCGCCGCGAGCAGGGCGGGCAGCAGCGCGCTGAGCTGCGAGAAGTCGATCCCGGTCTGCGCGGCGACCGCCTGGGTCGCCTGGTCATTGTCGGTGTTCGGGTCGGCGATATGGGGCAGGAGCTGGCTCGCCGCCGCTTGGACCTGATCGGCCGAGAGGCCCAGCTTTTCGCCGATCGCGCCGAAATCGAGGCCGCCGGCCTGTTCCGCCAGTTCTTCGAGCATACCCATCACGAACACTCCTACAAGGTTCGCGCGACGAAGCCGTCCGCGCCCGGCGCGGCGATCGGGAGGCGCGCGTTCGCGTGGACATCCCGATTCGGCCGCGGCCGAGCCCCGAGGTTAACCAAGCCGCGATGCGATGGAAACGGACGAAAAACCCGCTCCCCCACCCGGTCCCCGCATGTCGGCACGGGGATCGGGCGGAGGAGCGGTGAAACTACGGCAGCGCCCAGGAGGAGGGGATCGGAACGCCGCCGCTTTCGGCTCAGCCGAAACCCGTCAGCCGCGGCGCAGCATGTCCTCGATGCTCACGAAACCGACCACCCCGATGAACAGCGCCGCCGCCGCGATGGCCAGGATCGGATAATAGTCGCCGATGAAACCGAGCATGATGTGATCTCCGTGTCTGTCGGAGCCACTGTGCCGAGGGCCGCGCGAATCGGCTTTGATTCCGGTCAAAGGCGGATTCACGCCGCCGGCGCGAGCAAATCCAGTCCTTCGAGCTCGGCGCGCAGCGGCCCGGCCCCGGCGAACAGATGGCCGGCGATGCCCAGCGCCTCGGCCGCCGCGACGTTGTCGGCGCGGTCGTCGATGAAGATCGCTTCCGCCGGATCGATCCCGAAGCGATCGAGCGCCATCGCGTAGATCGCCGGATCGGGCTTCACCAGCCGCACCTCGCCCGAGACGAGGATATCGGCGAACAGGTCGAAGATCGCCGCTTCGCGCGCGCGGAAGGGCGGCCAGAATTCATGGCTGAAATTGGTGATCGCGAACAGTGGCACGCCCTGCGCGTGCAGGTCGCGGACGATCGCCTCCATGCCCGGCAGCAGGCCAGTGACGGTCTCGGCGAAGCGCGGGCCGAAGGCGGCGATGGCGTCGGCGAAGCGCGGCCAGTCCGCGATCAGCTCGGCGCTCGTCTCGGCGAAGGGGCGGCCGGCGTCGTGCTGGCCGTGCCAGTCGAGATTGACGACGTCGCGCAGAAACAGTTCGAGCTCGTGCGCGGGCACGAGCTTTTCGAAGAACTGCCCGAGATTCCAGTCGTAGAGCACATTGCCGACATCGAAGATGACGGCGCGTGTGCGGCGCCCGCCCGAAAGCGGCGTGATCAGCCCTGGCGCGCCTTGAAGCGGCGGTTGGTCTTGTTGATCACATAGGTGCGGCCACGACGACGGATCACGCGGTTGTCCCGATGCCGGTCCTTGAGCGACTTGAGAGAGTTGCGGATCTTCATGGCGTCTGCGCCTGCTTTCTAAGCTGATATGTGGAAAAACGAGGCGCTCCCCTATGGGCTGGAGCCCAAGGAGTCAAGCGATTCAAACCTTCCCGTCGCCCCTGCGCAGGCAGGGGTCCATGTCTCTCACCAGCCAGATGGCATCCCGAGGGAAGACAGACATGGGCCCCTGCCTGCGCAGGGGCGACGGGTTTCTCCCTACTTCATTCATTTACTATCCATCAAAATCATTGCAGCCATATCGTTGCTCCCGCGTTTCGATGCGGAGCATCGCCCGGGAGGATGATATGAACATGCCGCATGCCCTGCTGTCCAAGGCCCTGTTGATCGGTACCGCGCTGGCGCTGGCGGGGTGCGCGGCGCAGATGCCGGAGACGCGGGTCACCCGCTTCCACCTGGGCCAGCCGATCGCCAAGGGCGAGGTGACGGTCGAGCCGCGCGACCCGACCCTGTCGAAGGACCTGGAGTTCCAGACCTATGCCCGCATCGTCCGCACCGAGCTCGACCGGCTCGGCTTCCGCATCGCGCCCGACCTGACCAAGTCCGAGCTGGTCGCCGTCACCGAGGTGCGGCGAAGCTGGCGCCCGACCGGGCAGGCGCGCGGATCGTCGCTGTCGATCGGCCTCGGCGGCGGCAGCGGCGGCGGCTGGCACGGCGGCACCAGCGTCGGGGTCGGCGGGGCGGTGAGCTTCCCGATCGGCAAGCCCAAGGAGCGGATGGACGTGCAGACCCAGCTCTCGATCCAGCTCAAGCGCCGGTCCGAGGGCACCGTGATCTGGGAAGGCCGCGCCGAATCGGTGGCGCGCGATGGCACCCCCCAGGCCAATGCCGAAGCGACCGTCGCGCGGCTCGCGGCGGCGCTGTTCAGGGACTTCCCCGGCCGGTCGGGCGAGACTATCACGGTGAAATGAGCCATCCCGACAGCATCAGCATCTCCAGCGGCTTCGACAGCGGCAACATCGCCGTCACCGGCCGCGACGGCACGACCTTCGACCTCGCCATCGTCAAGGACCACCAGTCCGACTTCTACCAATGGTTCCATTTCCGCCTGAGCGGCGCGAAGGGGGTGCCGGTCACGCTGCGCATCGGCAATGCCGGCGCCGCCGCCTATCCCGACGGATGGAAGGAGTATCAGGCCTGCTGCTCCGCCGACCGGCAGGTCTGGCGGCGGGTGCCGACCGACTATGCCGACGGCGCGCTGACGATCCGCGTGACCCCCGACGCCGACAGCGTCTGGCTCGCCTATTTCGCGCCCTATTCGATGGAGCGGCACCATGACCTGGTCGCCCGCATCGCCGGCGCGCCGGGCGTCGTCCATGAACGGCTGGGCGCGACGCTCGACGGGCAGGACATCGACCTGCTGACGATCGGCGAGGGGCCGAAGACGGTCTGGCTCTACGCCCGCCAGCATCCCGGCGAGAGCATGGCCGAATGGTGGATGGAAGGCGCGCTCGAGCGGCTGACCGATCCGCACGATGCGGTCGCGCGCAGCCTGCGCCGGCGGGCGACCTTCCACATCGTGCCGAACATGAACCCGGACGGGTCGCGGCGCGGCCATCTCCGCACCAACGCCGCAGGGGTGAACCTGAACCGCGAATGGCACGAGCCGACGGCGGAGCGGAGCCCCGAGGTGCTGCACGTCCTCGCCCGGATGGACCGGACCGGGGTCGACTTCGCGATGGACGTCCATGGCGACGAGGCGATCCCGCACGTCTTCATCGCCGGGTTCGAGGGCATCCCCGCCTGGACCGAGGAGCAGGGCCGGCTCTATCACCTGTTCCGCGACACGCTGGCGCGGCGCTGTCCCGATTTCCAGACGCGGCGCGGCTATCCGGTGGCGGCGAAGGGCAAGGCGAACCTGTCGATGTCGACCAACCAGCTCGCCAACCGCTTCGGCTGCGTCGCGACGACGCTGGAGATGCCGTTCAAGGACAATGCCGACCTGCCCGACGCCGAACATGGCTGGTCGCCCGAACGGTCGAAGCGGCTCGGCGCCGAATGCCTCGGCGCGCTGCACGAGATATTGGACGCGCTGCCGGCGAAGCGCTGAGCTTATCCCGCCGAGAGCCGCGGCTTCCCGACCGGCCAGGCGTCGAGCACGAAGAACCAGGAGAAGAGCGACCCCGGCTTTCGCCAGGACGGGGCATCGGGCTGCTCGGAGCGCGCCGCGCCGCGCTCGGTCGCGCTGGCGCGCAGCACCGTCACCGTGTCGTCGTCGAGCGGCCGGTCGAAGCGGCAGCCAGCCTCGCGCCCGTCGGCCCAGACGATATGCGCGTCGACCAGCCCCTTGCCGGGCAGCGACAGGCGGATCGAGGTTTCCGGCGGGAGCTGCTGGTAGAGGCGAAGGCGGGCGCCGCTGGTCGAGATGTCGATGATCCGGCAAGGCGAGCGGGTCGCCGCCGCCGGCACGCCGTAGCGGGTGTCGAAGGCCGCCGCCCCGCGCGGCATGGCGCGGCGGTTGTTGCCGTCGCGGACCTGCACCTCGGACGAATACATTGGCCTTTTCCCCCGCAAAGCACCCAACCCCAAGGCCCGATTACGCGGCACCGGCGCCAGGAGCAACGGGATAGCGCGATTATTCCGGATTCGTGACGAGCGGCCGATCAGGCCTCCAGCTCGACGTCCCAGTAGAGCCAGTCGCGCCAGCTCTGGTGCAGATAATGCGGCGGGAAGCTGCGGCCGTTCTCCTGCAATTCCCAGCTGGTCGGGCGGCGCGGCGTCTCGAACAGGCGCATCCCCGCCTCGCGCGGGGTGCGGCCGCCCTTGCGCAGGTTGCACGGCGCGCAGGCGGTGGAGACATTCTCCCACGTCGTCCGGCCGCCCTGCGCGCGCGGGATGACATGGTCGAAGGTGAGATCGGACAGCGACCCGCAATATTGGCAGGAGAAGCGGTCGCGCAGGAACAGGTTGAAGCGGGTGAAGGCCGGGTTCTCCGACTGCTTCACATATTGGCGCAGCGCGATGACCGAAGGCAGCTTCATCGCGAAGGTCGGGCTGCGCACCTCGCGCTCATAGTGCGAGACGATGTCGACACGTTCCAAAAAAACCGCCTTGATGGCGGTTTGCCAGTTCCACAACGAAAGGGGGTAATAGCTCAACGGCGTATAGTCCGCGTTGAGCACCAGCGCCGGGCAACTGTCCGGATGCCGCATGAGATCGGAGTGGTACATGGTCGAACCAAGGCCTCCCGCAGGATGGAGGACCCATCCGGCTTCGCCCTCGACCTTCCGTTCGCACACCGGAACGCCTATGGCCGAACCGGCCGCGCCCTCTGTGGCCACCCTTTCGCCGGAAAGCGTGACATGGGCATGACAGCATTTCCGTTGACTCCCCGTCAAGAGTCCGAATGAACGCCCTGTCGATTTCCCGATTCGCACCGAGCCCCACCGGGCGCCTCCATCTCGGCCACGCCTTCTCCGCGCTGTGCGCGCACGACCTGGCGCGGGCGAAGGGCGGACGCTTCCTGCTGCGGATCGAGGACATCGACCCGACCCGCTGTCGCCCCGAGCATGTCGCGGGAATCCTGGAGGACCTGCGCTGGCTCGGCCTCGGCTGGGACGGGGAGGTCGTCTTCCAGTCGGAACGGCTGCCGCTCTATGCCGAAGCGCTCGACCGGCTGAAGGCGATGGGGCTCGTCTATCCCTGCTTCTGCACCCGCGCCCGCATAGCCGCCGAGATCGCCGCGAGCGCCGCCGCCCCGCACGGTCCCGACGGCCCGCTCTATCCGGGCCTCTGCCGCGAGCTGGGCGAGGACGAACGCGCCGCCCGGATCGCGGCGGGCGAGGCCCATGCCTGGCGGCTCGACGTCGCCCGGGCCGCCGCGCGCGCCGGGCCGCTGGCCTGGCACGACAGCGGCGCGGGCGAGATCGCCGCGACGCCCGAGGTCCATGGCGACGTCGTCCTCGCCCGCAAGGACGCGCCGACCAGCTACCACCTCGCCGTCACCGTCGACGACGCGGCGCAGGGCGTGACCGACGTGGTGCGCGGCCAGGACCTGTTCGCCGCGACCCATGTCCACCGGCTCCTCCAGGCGCTGCTCGGCCTGCCGGCGCCGCGCTACCACCACCATCCGCTGCTGACCGACGAGAAGGGCGAGCGCCTCGCCAAGCGCGCGGGTTCGCCGACGCTGGCGTCGATGCGGGAGGCGGGGGTGGATGCTGGAGCGTTGGCGGAGCGGTTGCGGGCAAGAGCAAAACAATAAGCCCCTCCCTTTCAAGGGAGGGGGAAGGGGTGGGTGGCGAGCGCAGCGAGCCTCCCCCGATCGTCCCGCAGAACTCCGCCAAGGGGGATCGACCCCCTTGGCTCCGTCACCCACCCTTGCATCCCTCCCTTGAAAGGGAGGGAGACATGAAGGCCGTCGCGCGCTAAACCCCTCGCATGAGCGGAAACACCTTCTTCTTCATCCTGATCCTCGCCGCGATGGTCGCGACCGTCGTGGCGCTGGTGCGCGGGATCATCGCCTTCCTCAGGACGACCGAGGCCGACCTGAAGGCGGGCAGCATGAACCAGTCGGGACTCAAGCAGAACCGGATGATGCGGATGCGCATCGCCTTCCAGGCGCTGGCGGTGATCCTCGTCATCCTGCTGCTGATCATGAGCCGCCAATAAGCGAGCGTCATCGATGGTCCGGCTGACGAAGATCTACACGCGCACCGGCGACCGGGGCGAGACCGGGCTGGTCGACGGGTCGCGCCTGCCCAAGAGCGCGCCGCGCATGGCCGCGATCGGCGACGTCGACGAGCTCAACTCGGCGATCGGCGTCGCGCTGACCCATGACCTGCCCGAGGACGCCCGCGCGCAGCTCGGCCGCATCCAGAACGAGCTGTTCGACCTGGGCGCCGACTTCGCGACCCCGGGCCCCGACTATGCGCCGTCGGAGATGAGCCTGCGCATCGTCCCCTCGCAGGTCGAGCGGCTGGAGGCGGAGATCGACGCGATGAACGCCGATCTTGAATCGCTGCGCAGCTTCATCCTGCCGGGCGGCGATCCGGGCGCGGCGGCGATCCACCTCGCCCGCGCGATCTGCCGCCGGGCCGAGCGGTCGGCGGTGACGGCCGACGCCGATGTCGGGCTCAACCCGACCGGGCTCGCCTATATCAACCGGCTGTCCGACCATCTGTTCGTGCTCGCCCGCTGGCTCAACCGGGCCGGCGCGGGGGACATATTGTGGAAGCCGGGCGCGACGCGCTGACGCGCTTCGGGTTCGTCATTCCGGCGAAAGCCGGAATCTCACTGCCTTCCGACCGACCATGAAGAAGGGAGATCCTGGCTTTCGCCAGGATGACGGGCGGGATTCAGCCCTGTTCGGCGACCGGGAAATCCGCCGGGTTGCCGATCATCCGGTCGACGCAGCCCAGCCCGATCGCCATGAACAGCGACGCGATCAGCAGCGTGTGCGCCAGTTCCCTGCGGTTGATCGTGAACATCGCATCCTCCGGCACATGATCGGTTCAGCGCGGACAATCGCCCGACAGGGTTGAGAATCGATTAACCAGCGCCCAGATGGTGCGTGCGCCGACATGCCACCTTGCGCGCCGCGAACAAATCTGGAACATTTGCTGACATGCTGACTCATATTTCGGTGCGCGGCGCGCGCGAGCACAACCTCAAGGGCGTCGATGTCGAGCTGCCCCGCGACCGGCTGATCGTGATCACCGGCCTGTCCGGATCGGGCAAGTCGAGTCTCGCCTTCGACACCATCTATGCCGAGGGGCAACGCCGCTACGTCGAGTCGCTGTCGGCCTATGCGCGCCAGTTCCTCGAGCTGATGCAGAAGCCCGACGTCGACCATATCGAGGGCCTCTCCCCCGCCATCTCGATCGAGCAGAAGACGACCAGCCGCAACCCGCGCTCGACCGTCGCGACGGTGACCGAGATCTACGACTATATGCGCCTGCTCTGGGCGCGGGTTGGCGTGCCCTATTCGCCCGCGACGGGCCTGCCGATCTCGGCGCAGACGGTCAGCCAGATGGTCGACCGCATCCTGCAATTGAAGGAGGGCACCCGCTTCCTGCTGCTCGCCCCGGTCGTGCGCGGCCGCAAGGGCGAGTATCGCAAGGAGCTGGCCGAATGGCAGAAGGCCGGCTTCACCCGCGTCCGCATCGACGGCGAGATGCACGAGATCGAGGCGGCGCCCGCGCTCGACAAGAAGTACAAGCACGACATCGAGGTGGTGGTCGACCGCCTCGTCGTCCGCGAGGGGATGGAGACCCGCCTCGCCCAGAGCCTGGAGACCGCGCTGCGCCTGGCCGACGGCCTGGCCTATGCCGACCTGGTCGACACGACGGTGGCGGAGGCGATGGCACCGAGCGGCGTCCGCGAGATGCCGGCCAGCTTCCAATATGCCGAGACGATGGAGACGGGCGGCGCGATGAAGGGCGCCGGCGTTCCCGCCAACCGCATCACCTTCTCGGAGAAATTCGCCTGCCCCGTCTCGGGCTTCACCATCGCCGAGATCGAGCCGCGGCTGTTCTCGTTCAACGCGCCGCAGGGCGCCTGCCCGGCCTGCGACGGCCTCGGCGAGAAGCTCTATTTCGACCCGCAGCTCGTCGTCCCCAACGAGGCGCTGTCGATCAAGCAGGGCGCGGTGGTGCCCTGGGCCAAGTCCAACCCGCCCAGCCCCTATTACATGCAGGTACTGAGCTCGGTCGCGCGCGCCTACGGCTTCAAGCTGGAGACGCCGTGGAACGAGCTGCCCGAGGAGATCCGCGATACCGTCCTCTACGGCACCAAGGGGCGGGTGATCACCCTCACCTTCATCGACGGCCGCAAGAGCTACGACGTGCAGAAGCCGTTCGAGGGGGTGATCCACAATCTCGAGCGCCGCATGCTGTCGACCGAGAGCGCCTGGATGCGCGAGGAGCTCGCCAAGTATCAGAGCGCCGCGCATTGCGAGGTGTGCGGCGGCGCGCGCCTCAAGCCCGAGGCGCTGGCGGTCAAGATCGCGGGCGAGGACATCTCGATGTCGACCCGCCGCGCGGTCGGCCCCGCGCTCAAATTCTTCCGCGAGATGCCCGACCATCTCAACGAGCAGCAGAAGGCGATCGCCGAGCGCATCCTCAAGGAGATCGTCGAGCGGCTGGGCTTCCTCGACAATGTCGGGCTCGACTATCTCAACCTCGACCGCACCTCGGGCACGCTGTCGGGCGGCGAGAGCCAGCGCATCCGCCTCGCCAGCCAGATCGGGTCGGGACTTTCCGGCGTCCTCTACGTGCTCGACGAGCCGTCGATCGGCCTGCACCAGCGCGACAACGACCGGCTGCTGGTGACGCTGCGGCGGCTGCGCGACCTCGGCAACACGGTGATCGTCGTCGAGCATGACGAGGATGCGATCCGCACCGCCGACTATATCCTCGACATGGGGCCGGGCGCCGGCGTCCATGGCGGCGAGGTGGTGGCGTCGGGCACGCTCGACGACATCCTCGCCAACGAGGCGAGCCTAACCGGCGACTATCTGTCGGGCCGCCGCATGGTCGAGGTGCCGGCGAAGCGGCGCAAGGGCAACGGCAAGAAGGTCACCGTCCACAATGCGCGGGCGAACAACCTGAAGAATGTCACCGCGGCGATCCCGCTCGGCACCTTCACCTGCATCACCGGCGTCTCGGGATCGGGCAAGTCGAGCTTCACGATCGACACGCTCTACGCCTCGGCCGCGCGCCAGCTCAACGGCGCGCGCGTGGTGGCGGGCGCGCACGACAAGATCACCGGTCTGCAATATTGCGACAAGGTCATCGACATCGACCAGTCGCCGATCGGCCGCACCCCGCGCTCGAACCCGGCGACCTATACCGGCGCCTTCACCAACATCCGCGACTGGTTCGCGGGGCTCCCGGAGAGCGAGGCGCGCGGCTACAAGCCGGGCCGGTTCAGCTTCAACGTCAAGGGCGGCCGCTGCGAGGCGTGCACCGGCGACGGCCTGCTCAAGATCGAGATGCACTTCCTGCCCGACGTCTACGTCACCTGCGACGTCTGCCACGGCGCGCGCTACAACCGCGAGACGCTGGAGGTGAAGTTCAAGGACAAGAGCATCGCCGACGTGCTCGACATGACCGTCGAGGACGCGGTCGAGTTCTTCAAGGCGGTCCCGCCGATCCGCGACAAGATGGCGATGCTGGCCGAGGTCGGCCTCGGCTACATCAAGGTCGGCCAGCAGGCGACGACGCTGTCGGGCGGCGAGGCGCAGCGCGTCAAGCTCGCCAAGGAACTGTCGCGCCGGTCGACCGGCAACACCCTCTACATCCTCGACGAGCCGACCACCGGCCTCCACTTCGAGGACGTCCGCAAGCTGCTCGAAGTGCTCCACGCGCTGGTCGAGCAGGGCAACACCGTGGTGGTGATCGAGCACAACCTCGAGGTCATCAAGACCGCCGACTGGGTGATGGACCTCGGCCCCGAGGGCGGCGTGCGCGGCGGCGAGATCGTGGCGGAAGGGACGCCGGAGCAGGTGGCGAAGGAGCCGCGCAGCTACACGGGCGCCTATCTCAAGCCGCTGCTGGAGGCAGGGGCGAGGAGTGCTCAGGCTGCCGAATAGGGTGGTTTATTGCTCGGACAGCGCGGCGCAACTGAGCGGGACGGCAGTCCAGAGCTTCCGGCAACCCTCCATCGTCATTCCCGCGAAGGCGGGAATCCACCGGGAGGCTTGGCCTTGTCCCTCATTTGCAGGCAGTCGTGCGCCGGTGACCTCTCCTATTCGCTGATGGAAATTCATCCGTGGTTCCTGCCTTGGTGGCGATCGAAGTAGCCATGAGGCTCGGTCTTTATGGCTGCTCGGCCCCGAGAATCCCCGATCTGAGCCTATCTGAACCTCCGCTCCGCTGGTTGAACCTGCGCCCGGACGACGGCTCGCCTGTCGGAGTGGCAAGGTGGCATGACAACCGCATCCGTTTCGATGGCTATCCACATGACATCGCTGCCAATCGCCGATAACCCTACCTTATTGGGGATCATCATATGACGCAGATATTTCCCATGGGCGGCAACGCGCTGCGCATGGATTTCGCCTTCAGCTGGATACTCTTCCACGGGACCGTCGTTACGCAGACGAGCCGTTCCTACGTCGTGGATGCCATCGAGGGCCATCGCTATGTCTTCGGCGGCGAAGGGCTGACCTATGACTCGTCGGGATGGCCGATCGGCGGGACCTTCCGCAGTTTCGAGTTCGTTCTGAACGGAACGACGATCTATACCCAGAATGGTAGCTTCGCCATGGACGCAACGCTGCTCAAACCCGCGCTGATGCGCGGTGAGGACCCCGTCAAATTCCTGCTGCCGGGCGCCGACGATCTGCACGGCAGCGAAGGCGACGACTTTATCGTCGACCCGGCGGGTCACAACAACTTCTACGGCGGTGGTGGCAATGACACGATCTCCGCCGGCGCAGGTAACGATCACATCTATGGCCGTTCAGCGGCGGGCGGCGATGATGGCGACGACCAGATTTGGGCCGGCGATGGTGCCAATTATGTCCAGGGCAATGCCGGCGACGACGAGATTCTGGCAGGGTCGGGGCCGGACCGGATTCAGGGTGGGGCCGGCAACGACCGGATCCAGGCTGGCGACGGCAATAATATCGTCAACGGCAACCGCGGCGACGACGAAATTCGGGCGGGCTATGGCGACGACCTGCTGCGCGGGGGCCAAGGCAATGATCTGATCGAGGGGTTCGTCGGGAACGATACGTTGATGGGCGATCTCGGCGCCGACTATCTGATCGGCGGTGAGGGGAACGACCTGTTTGTCTTCGGACCCGGCACCAGCACGATCGCTTCCGTCGTCGACGAGGTCACCGATAGGATCGCCGATTTCGAGCGAGGCATCGATCACATCGATCTGGGCTTCCATGTCGAAGCCTTGCTCCTCGGCGAAATCCGCAGTCCGCTCAGTGCGGACCATACGATCGAGAATGCACGGGCCGTGGCCCAGGCATTGTTCGACGCCCACCCCGGACGCAATGAAGTGGCGGTGATCGACAGCAGCGGACTGTGGATGTTCTGGTCGTCGTCGAACGGCGACATCATCGATTCGGTCGCTGCCATCGGCGGATACTCGACACCGATCACGCTGGACGATTTCTTGTAGGGCCGGATCACCCCATTTCACTGCCTTCTCCTATCGGCTGACTGCCCACACCCGTCCGCCCATGCACCCGCTCCACCAGCACGAAGCTGATGATCATCAGCAGGTACCAGGCGCCCAGCTTGGCGATCGGCACGACGGTCCAGGCGTGGCGCTGGTGGGGGTAGCTCCAGGCGTGGGCGTAGGTGCCGATATTCTCGGCGAACCAGATGAACAGCGCGACCAGCAGGAAGCCGAGCAGCAGCGGCATCCGCCGATGCGCGCGGAACGGGCGGTAGTGGACCCAGGTCCGCCAGTAGAGCAGCGCCGTCGCCGCGAACAGGCCGAGGCGGACGTCGGGCAGCCAGTGGTGCGCGAAGAAGTTGATATAGATCGCCGCCGCCAGCACGACCGTCGCCCAGCGCGGCGGATAGTGGGTAAAGCGGAAGTCGAAGATGCGCCAGACGCGGGCGAGGTAGCTGCCCACCGCCGCATACATGAAGCCCGAGAAGAGCGGCACGTCGCCGATCCGCAGCAGCCCCGCCTCGCGATATTCCCAGCTTCCGTGCGCGGTCTTGAACAGCTCCATCACCGTGCCGACGATGTGGAAGGCGAGGATCACCTTCGCCTCCTCCAGCGTCTCCAGCCGGAAGGCGAGCATGGCAATCTGGATCAGCAGCGCCGCGACGGTGAGAAAATCATAGCGCGCGACCGGCGCATCCGCCGGCCACCAGAGATGCGTCGCGAGCAGCAGCGCCAGCATCAGCCCGCCGAACAGGCAGGCCCAGCCCTGCTTGAAGCCGAACAGCAGGAATTCGTAGAGGAAGGCCGAAAAGCCGCGCTCCGGCGCCGCCGCCTCCAGCCGCGCCCGCACCCCCGCGAAGCGCGTCGCGCCGGCCGGGCGGCCCTGGTCGTGCTCACTCCCCATGCGGCCACCGGCATAGCGCGGTGCGCGGAGGGCGCCTAGCCGCCTACCCATTACCGTCATGCCTGCGGAGGCAGGCATCCATGTCTGTCCTCTCCCCGATGAGCATCTGGCCAAGGAGAGACATGGGCTCCTGCCTTCGCAGGAGCGACGACAGTGGGGAGCGCTTGCGCCGCGTCTTTCGACCCGCCACCTTCGCGGCCATGTGCAACGAATTCTCCCGCAAGCTCGATGTCGACCTGCTGATCACCGGCCTGAAGGAATATAGGATCATCGTCGGCGCGCCCGAGGGCCTGCCGAACATCGAGCCGACCGCGAGCGTGCGGATCACCGATCCCAGCGTCATCGTCCGCGCGCGGCAAGGCCAGACAGAGCTGATCACCCGCCGATGGAGCTGGCCGGGGCAGAGCGGCAAGCCGGTCTACAATTATCGCAGCGAGGGGCGCGACTTCCGCAATTCGGCGAAGCAGGGCCGCTGCCTGGTGCCCGTCGACGGCTTCTACGAGTTCACCGCGCCCGCCGATGCCGGGGCGAAGCGCAAGGACAAATGGCTGTTCCGCTGGAAGGCCGAGGACTGGTTCGCGATCGCCGGGCTGTGGAAGGCCGACGAGACGGTCGGCGAGGCCTTCACCCTGCTGACCTGCGATGCCGGCCCCGACATCGCTCCCTATCACCACCGCCAGGTCGTCCTGCTCGACCGGCGCGACTGGGCGGGCTGGCTCGACGGATCGGTCCCCGCCCCCGACCTGATGCGGCCGACCCCGGCGGGGACGCTGACCGTGGAGCCGACGGGACAGCCGACGCTGCTGTGACGATGGCGGCGGGTCGTCCGCCGCCGCCCCTTTCCCCTCCCCATTTCGAACGGGCGGACATCCGTCCGAAGGCCGAGCCGCGCCTCCTCGAAATCCAAATACTGGTCTCATGACCAATAATGGACAGTTGACCAGTGTTTGGATTTGTGAGAGTCATTGAGTCGGCCGCCGGATGGCGGGCCGTGCGGCATCGGCCGCGGCGATCCAGCAGGCGCAGACCCAGAATATCGGCGCGCCATCGGGAGGGAGGACAAGGGGTGATCATGATGAAACGCACAGCGAAATGGAGTGTCGCCGGCCTGCGGACGGGCGCGGCGCTGGCCGGGCTGATGCTCGGCCATATGCCGGCTGCGGCCCAGACCGCCGGTTCGGCGGCGGAGGACGAGGCGCCCGGCGAGATCGTCGTCACCGCGCAGCGGCGCTCCGAATCGCTCCAGAACGTCCCGATCGCGGCGGTGGCGCTGACCGGCGCGAACCTGGTCCAGCGCGGCGTCCAGGACATGCGCGACCTTGCGCTGGTGTCGCCGTCGCTCAAGATCGACACGCCGTTCGGCAACACCGCGCCCAAGATCACGCTGCGCGGCGTCGGATCGGGCTCCTTCAACCTCAACACCGAGACGACCGTCGCGCTCTATGTCGACGATCTGGTGATGAACCCGGTGTCGTCGAAGCTCGGCCAGTTGTTCGACGTCGACCGCGTCGAGGTGCTGCGCGGCCCGCAGGGCACGCTCTACGGCAAGAACTCGACCGGCGGCGCCGTCAACTACATCACCCGCAAGCCCGACGGCACGACCGGCGCCGACGCCAGCCTCACCGTCGCCCGCTATGGCGAATACAGCATCCAGGCCGGCGCGCAGACCGGGCTGACAGATGCGTTGTCGGTTCGCGTCGCCGTCAACCGGCGCTATCGCGACGGCTATCAGTACAACAATTTCACCGGCCGCCGGGTCAAGGACCATGACGATTGGGGCGGACGCGTCACCCTGCGCTACGACGGCGATAGGATCGACGCCTCGCTCAAGCTGTTCGCGGACCGGTCGCGCACCGACGCCTTCTTCATCAACACCCTCGGCGTCAACGTCGACGGCTCCTCGACCGCCGACGGCACCAACCCGATCACCGGCTTCACCCCGTCGCGCGACATCGACAGCGTCTCGTTCGACCATGCGCCGCGCAGCGACGTCGACAATCGCGGCGTCGCGCTCAACCTCGAAGCGTCGCTCGGCGACCTGACGCTGACCAGCGTCTCGGGCTATCTCCGCTCGATCGGCCATATCTCGCAGGACCAGGACGGCTCGCCGGTCGACGCCGTCGCCACCGAGTTCAACAGCAAGGCCGACGAAGTTTCGCAGGAGATCCGGCTCGCGTCCGATCCCGGCCAGGCGCTGAGCTGGATCGTCGGCGGCAGCGCCTTCCACCAGGACCTGCGGCTGAACGACGCGTTCCTGCTCCCGCTGTTCGGCCTGCCGCCGGTCGTCCTCGACACCCGCGAGAAGACGACCAGCCTCGCCGCCTTCGCCGACGCGACCTGGAAGCTCGGCGAGCGGATCAGCCTGATCGGCGGAATCCGCATCACCACCGACAAGAAGAGCTTCCACCATGCGACCGGCTTCAGCCTGATCGGCCCGTTCGACATCGCGCGCAGCCGCCGCTGGACCGAGCCGAGCTACCGCGTCGGCATCAACTATCAGGCGACGCCGTCGACGCTGCTCTACCTCTCCTATAATCGCGGCTATCGGTCGGGCGCCTTCGACGTCGGCTTCCCGACCACGACCGAGCAGTTCGAGGCCGCCAACCCTGAATTCGTCGACGCCTTCGAGGGCGGGATCAAGACCGCCCTGTTCGATCGCCGGGTGCGGATCGCCGCCGACATCTTCTACGAGATCTTCAAGGACCAGCAGCTCCTCATCCAGCGCAGCGATCCCGGCAGCATCTGCTGCTCGCTGGTCAATGCCGGCAAGTCGCGCATCTACGGCTTCGAGTTCGACGGCACCGCCCGGATCGCCAGCAATGTCGACCTGACCGTCCAGGGATCGGTGATCCGCAGCAAATATCTCGAATTCATGTCCGGCCCGATCGACTATTCGGGGACGCAGCTCGCCAATGTGCCGCGCTACCAGCTCCGCCTCGCGCCGGAGGCGCGGCTGCCGCTGGCGTCGGGCGATGTCTTCGTCAGCCCCGACGTGCAGTTCACCGGCCGGCAGCGCGCGGCCGAGGCCGGGGTCGACCCCTTCGGTCGCGATATCCAGAAGAGCTATGTCCGCATCAACGGACAGCTCGGCTATCGCGACGGCGACGGTCGCTTCAGCGCCTTCGTCTTCGTCCGCAACGCCACCAACAAGCGCACCAAGCTCGACTTCGCCCGGTTCACCGCCTTCGGCTACAACCAGGTCACCTGGTCGGAGCCGCGCAGCTGGGGCCTGACCGTGACGGGCCGCTTCTGATGCCATCCCCGCGGGCGGCGATCTTCCAGAACCATGTGGAATCGGGCGCGGACCTGATCGGCGACTTCCTGGCCGAGCGGGGCTGGGCCTGCGCGACCTACGCGCCCGACCAGCTCGCCGGACTGGATCGCCCGCCCGCGGCGGACCTCTCGATCTTCCTCGGCTCCGCGTACAGCGCCTACCAGACCGACGTCCCGTGGATCGCCGAGCAGCGCCGGCTGGCGCGGAGCCTGCTGCGCGACGACAGGCCCCTCCTCGGCATCTGCTTCGGCGCGCAGCTCCTCGCCGGCGAGCTGGGCGGGACGGTCGAGCCGATGCCGGCCGCCTGCGAGGGCTGGATGACCAACGATCGCTGCGCAGGCGAGGCATGGGCAGGCCCCTGGCTCCGCTGGCACGGCGACCGGCTGACCGTCCCCGCCACGGCCGAGGTCCTCGCCAGCGACGCCGGCGTCACCCAGGCGTTCCGGCGCGGACGGACGGTCGGGGTGCAGTTCCACCCCGAAATGTCGGGCGACGGGCTGCGACGCTGGATGCGGCATCCGGCCTACCGCACCGGGCCCAAGGCGGACCTCCTCGCCCGCCTCGCCGTCCATGCCGACGATCATGCCGCGGCGATCCGCGCCCGCGCCTTCGGCCTGTTCTCGCTGATCCTCGCGATGATCCTGGAGGACGGCCCCTCATCGACCATAAGGAATCCCCGATGTCCGACCTGACCGTGTGCCTGACCTTCGACGTCGACGGGATATCCTCCTGGATCGGGACGGCGCGCAGCAACAATCCGAGCCTGCTGTCGCGCGGCGAGTTCACCGTGGTCGGGACGCCGCGCGTGCTCGCCTTCCTCGAGCGCAAGGACATCCGCGCCACCTTCTTCGTCCCCGGCCACACCGCCTGCGCCTTCCCCGACCTGGTCAAGGCGATCCGCGACGGCGGCCACGAGATCGGCCATCACGGCTGGGTGCACGAGAATCCGGCGGACTTCGACCTGGCGGGCGAGACCGACATATTGGAAAAGGGCTTCGAGGCGCTCGACCGCGCCGCCGGCGTCCGCCCGATCGGCTATCGCTCGCCGGCCTGGGACCTCAGCCGCGACACGCTGCACCTTCTGAAGCGCTTCGGCTTCCTGTATGATTCGAGCTGCATGGCCGCCGACTTCGAGCCTTATTATCCGCGGACCGGCGATAGCTGGGGACCCGACCGGCCCTATCGCTTCGGCCCGCTGATCGACCTGGTCCAGATGCCGGTCAACTGGGCGATGGACGACTTCATCGCCTTCGAGAGCGTGATGGGCATGATCCCCGGCTATGTCCCGCCCCGCCAGGTCGAGGAGATGTGGCGCGACGATTTCGACTTCGCGGTCGACGAATGTCCCGGCGGGGTGTTCATCCCGACGATGCACCCCGACTGCATCGGCCGCGCCAGCCGGCTGCGCATGCTCGACCGCCTCGTCGACCATATGCGCGACAGCGGCCGGGTCGTGTTCGACACGATGGGGAACCATGCCCGGCGCTGGAAGGAGCGCAACCCGATCGACGACTGGGCCGCCGCCAACCCGATGCGGACCGGCGTGAACGCGATCACCGACATCGGGGCGCCGCGATGATCGAGGCCTATTGCGGCCGGCGCTCCTACGCCGCCGCCGACATCGTCGAGCTGCACGTCTCGACCGACGCGGGATCGTTCGACCTCGACCTGATCCGCGACGACGGCACCGCCGCGCGCGTGCTGAGCCGCACCGAGCTGCCGGGCGAGCGCCATCCGCTGCCGCCCGACGTCGTCGCGCGGGGCTGCGGCTGGCCGGCGAGCGTCCGCATCCCGGTCGATCCCGACTGGCCCAGCGGCTTCTATCGCTTCGAGCTTCGCGCGGGCGACGGTTCGACCGGGGACGCCTTCTTCGTGCTCCGCAGCGCCACGCCGCGCGCGTCGATCCTGTGGGTGATCGAGACCAACACCTGGAACGCCTATAACAGCTTCGGCGGCGCCAGCACCTATACGACGCTCACGGAGCAGCCGCCGAACGACAATGGGGTCGTGCCCAACCATGGCGGCGTCCCGATCGTCTCGTTCGAGCGCCCGCTGCCCCGTGGCTTCCTCCGCCTCCCCGACGACGCGCCGCGCGCGCCGACCGTCGGCGCGCCGAGCCGCGACATACCCTTCATCGGCTGGGCGCTCGAACAAGGCTATGATTTCTACAGCGGCGGGGCGAGCTGGGCGCAATGGGGCCTGAGCTTCGCGCGCTGGCTGCACCGGCAGGGCATCGCGGTCGACTGCGCGACCAACGCCGACCTGGAGGAGTTCCCCGGACTGCTCGACGGCTATCGGCTGATGCTGTCGACCGGCCATGACGAATATTGGTCCTGGGGCATGCGCGACGCCGTCGAGGGCTTCATCGCGCGCGGCGGCAACGTCGCCTTCCTCAGCGGCAACCTCGCCTTCTGGCAGGTGCGGCTGGAGGACGGTTTCCGGCGCATGGTCGCCTATAAGGGCGATGTCGCCCACGACCCGGTGATCGGGACGGCCGACGAGCGGCGCAACACCGGCATCTGGTCGCACCCGCTGACCGACCGGCCCGAGAACCAGATGTCGGGCCTGAGCTTCACCCGCGGCGGCTATGCCCGCATGGGCGGCGCGACGCCGGCCTCGGCCGGGGGCTACACCATCTACCGGCCCGAGCATTGGGCGCTGGCGGGGACCGGGCTCAGCTATGGCGACCAGCTCGGCGCGGCCCATTCGCTGGTCGGCTATGAGGTCGACGGCTGCGATTTCCAGTTCCGGCACGGCCGGCCGGTGCCGACCGGGCGCGACGACACGCCCGAGCAGTTCGAGATCATCGGCATGGCGCCGGCGGCGATCTGGTCGCACGAGACCGCCCCGCCGGGCATGTATCCGCCCACCGCCCTGTCCGACATCGAGATGATCTGCGACCAGCTCGAAGGCAATCACGCGCCGGAGACGATCGCCCGCCATGCCTATGGCCATGGCATGATGGGCAGCTATGTCGCGCCCGGCGGCGGCACCGTCTTCGCCGCCGGCACCACCGAATGGACGATGGCGCTCGACGATCCCCAGGTGTCGCGCATCACCCGCAACCTGATCGATCGGCTGGGCTGAGCCCGATCGGGCGGTTGCCACCCCCGGCCGGACCGGACATGGTGCCCGGACCGGACATGGCGGCGCGGAAGACAAGCGGCACGATCCGCGCACTGGGGAAATAATGGGTACGAAGTTCGACATACCGCGGCTGAAACTGCGCGAGCGCACCGGGGTCTACGCCACCGGCCGGGCGCGCATCCTCCAGATCCTGGAAACCGCCTTCGATATCGTCATGACCAAGGGCTATGCGGCCCTGAGCCTGCGCGAGATCGCCCGCGCCTGCGAGATCCGCGTCGGGGCGGTGAGCTATTATTACCGGACCAAGGAGGACCTGATCCGCGACCTGCTGGAAAGCGCGGTCGCGCCCTACAAGGACTTCGCCGAGGACGTCGAGCGCAACGAGGCGATCCCGCCCGAACAGAAGTTCCGGATCATGGTCGAGATGGTGCTCGAGGACATCCGCACCGAGAAGACCACCAAATTCTACCCCGAGCTCTGGGCGCTCTCCAACCATGACCCGTTCGTGTCCAACCTGCTCGACCAGACCTATTCGGCGCAGCGATCGGTGTTCCAGAGGATCATCCGGTCGATCAACCCGGCGCTGTCGGAGGAGACCGCCCGCGACCTCGCGCTCTACGTGTCGAGCTCGCTCGAAGGCATGACCCTGTTCGTCGGCTATGAGCGGTCGCAGGCGGACAAGTTCGACCGCATGAACAGACTCGCGGTGGACAACCTCCTCGACGTCGTGCGCCGCGCGACCGACGCCGTCTTCGACGGGGCCGATCGCTAGGGCGATTTCCAGGCAGATGGAACATCTGCCGACTCGGAAATCGCGGCAAAAACGGGAACGCTCCAGCGCTCCGAATCGGATTCTACCGATCTTGCGCGCGAAACGCGGCGCGCTAAGGTCCCCCTATCCGGGGGGAGAAACAGATGCGACGACTGTGGCGCGCGACCATGCTCGTGATGATGCTGGCGCTCGCCCCCCGCGTCTTCGCTTCTCCCGTCTGCCCGCAGGACCGGGACGCCGCGCTCGCCTGCGCCGCGGCGGCCGGCGATCTCGCGGCGGTGACCCAGGCGATCGCCGCCGGGGCCGACGTAAACGCCACCGTCACGCTCGGTGCCGAGGAGGACGTCTCCCCGCTCAGCGCGGCGGTCTTCTCCAGATCGCTCGACGTCGTCGACGCCCTGATCGCCAGCGGCGCCGATCCCGCACTGAGCGATCATGATGCGCTGATGCGCGCCGCGCTGCTCGACGACGGCCCCATCTTCGCGCGGATCGTGGCCGCGATCGGCAAGCCGGACGCCGATGCCCCTCCGCTGGCCCTGTGGGTCGCCCGCCGATTGCCGGCCGCCCGCGCCGCGGCGATGCGCGCTGCCTTCCTCGACGCGATCGTGTCGGACGACGCGGCGGCGCAGGCGCGTTCGATCGCCGGGGCGATGATCATCATGCAGGGCCTGCAGGAAAAGCCCGACGGTACCGCTTTCGAGCAGATGCTGGCGGCGCTCGTCGCGCAAGGCCATGACCTCGCGGCCGTCGACGACGAAGGCGACAGCCTCGCCACGCTCGCCGCAGCCCGCAACGACGGCGATCTCCTCGCCGTGCTCGCCACGCGATATGGCATCACCGCGGGGACGACGCCGGGGCAACTCCAGGCCCGGCTCGTCGCGTCGGCCGCGCGCGGCGAGCTCGCCGACGTCGAAGCGCTGCTCGCCGCCGGCGCCAAGGCCGACGCCCCCGCGCCCGACGGGCGGCTCGCCCTGCCCGAGGCCGCGGTGTCGGGCAGCGTCGATACGGTGCGCCGGCTCCTCGCCGCGGGCGCCGGCGTCGATACCGCCGGCACCGATCAGCCGCGCGCGCTGGTCGCGGCCGTCGAGAGCGGGAAGCTGACGATCGTCGCCGCGCTGCTCGATGCGGGCGCGCGCAACGTGGCCGGACAGGAGCCGACCGACTGGGCGCTGCGCGCGGCCGTCCGCGCCGGCTGGCCGCAGGTGGTGCAATATCTCGTCCAGCGCGGCGCCGACATCAACGAAGCCGATCAGGCGGGGCGCTCGGTGCTCCACGGCATGGTCCTGCACGACGCCTTCATGTCGCCCCGTCGTACGCTCGGCGCGGCGCAGTACAGCATGCCGCAGGTGGTGCGCGACCTCGGCTACGACTTCGCCAATCCCAGGTTCAGCGGCAACGCGCTCAGCTCGAACATGATGATCGGCAAGACCGATTTCGCCTTTCTCGACGCCCTCTACGCCGCCGGCGCGCGCGCCGGCACCGGCGAGCTGCGCCTAGCGATCCTCCATGAGAACCGGGCGATGCTCGACTGGGTGCTCACCCATGGCGCGCGCGACCTCGCCAGCGGCCTGCTCGGCGAAGCCGTAGACCGGCTGCCGCGCGAGACCCCGGCGCTGGCGCTGCTCGATGCGGGCGCGCGCCCGGCGCCCGGTGCGCCGAGCCTCGCCATGCTGCGGGAGATGGCGGTCTGGGGCGGCGACAGGGTCCTTGCGCGGCTGCTCGCTGCGGGGCTCGAGGTTCCCGCTCCCAACCGGTTCGAGGTGCTCCAGCAGATGGTCGATCGCGGCCGGGCCAACATGCTCAAACTGCTGATCGAAAGCGGCGTCGATCCCTCGGCCAGCAATGATTATGGGGAGACGGTCCTCCACCGCTTCGTCCGCGACGACGCGCGGGCGACGGGTACGAGCGTCGTGCTGACCGCACCGCGCATCGCCGCGCTGGCGGTGCTCGTCAATGCCGGCCTCGACGTCCAGAAGCGTAACCGCTTCGGCCAGACCGCGGCGGCGATGGCTGCGGCGAAACCCGCCACGGTCACCCGCCTGGACGCGGTCTATGCCGCCGTCGACACCGGCGGCGGCACGCTCCACGCCGCGGTGCGCGCGGACGACCGGTTCAAGGTTGCGCAGCTCCTCGACACGGGCGCGGACATCGACGCGGCCGACGGCTTCGGCCGGACGCCGCTGACCCTGGCGCTCCAGCTCGGCCGCGATGCGATCTCGGAACATCTGCTGCTCCAGGGCGCCGCGATCAGCTTCGAGGCGCGCAACGGCTTCCAGCGCGCCGATGTCGACTATCCGCGTTCGGCGCGGGTCGACACCGCGCTGCGCATCCGCCTGCTGCGCGACAAGCGCATCGACCTGGGGCCGGCCGGCGCGCAACAGGCCGCCGAGGAGGTGCTGCGGCACTTCGCCGCCAACCAGGCCCAGGTGCTCCCCGACCTCGTCTGGTCGCTCAAATGCGTGTCGCGCCCGCCGACCTGCTTCGGCGAAGTCATCACCCTGCGCGGCGACCCTTCGACGGCCAATCCGCTACGCTCGGCGAGCATGAAGGAACTGGCGACCTCGTCGCGCAGGCCGATCGACGACGGGGAGCGCTTCGCCCTGCAACAGGAATGGATCTACCAGGGGATCATCCACTCGATCGAAGGCGAGCTGCGCGTCCCGGCCTGCGCCTTCGACGCGCCGGGCAACCCGACCTGCTATGGCGAGGTCGAGATATTCAACCCCAACGAGGCCTACGGCCTTCCCCTGCGCGAAGGGCTGGGCGGCCCCGAGAACGTCCCCGCCATGCCGCTGGTCGTCGTCCAGAACGGGCAGAGCGAAAACGTCTATCCCGGAACCTCGCGCCGGTTCGACCGCAGCAAGGGCCTGGTGACGGTCAAGCTCGGCCCGCGCCAGTCGCGCCTGTTCGGGGCGGAGACGCGCATCCGGTGGCACCGCGGCCCTCCCCGCCTGTCGACGACCTATGAGGATCGGCTGCGCACCCAGACCTATGTCGAGATCGCGAGGCTCCAGGATCGGCTGCGCAGGATCGATGCCGCGCTCGGCGGCTCGGTGCCCGATGCCGAGGACCTGCTGATCGAGCGGAAGACGCTGAACGCCGCGATCCGGGTGCGATCGGCCGACGCCGCGCTCGCCTATCCCGCCGGCGTCGCCAACGACCTCCGCCGCCGCCTCGTCGATCTCGCCTCGATCGACCAGAACCTCGTCGCCCTGCACGGCGCGCTCAACGCCGACGGCATCCTCACCGCCGACGAGGTCGACGTCCAGATCGCGTGGATCAAGGCGCGGCTGACGGGCTGCGCGGCCGACGGATGCCTGGACCTGCGCAACACGCTCGCGATGCTCGAACGCGCCCGCGCCGCGCTCTCGGCCAGCTCGAACGCGGTGCATATCCTGCTCGGCCAGTTCGAGGACGAGATCGACCGGCAGGTGCGCGACTATCAGAGCCTGATCCTCGAATATGCGCAGTTCGTCGATCCCGCCACGCTGGCCGCGATGGTGCCGCAGACGACGCGCGACATCATCCGGTCGAAGCTGTCGCCGCGCGACACCCTCATCCCCGACCAGGCGGCCGGCAATGGCGGCGTCGCGTTGCGCGCGCAGTTCGGGCTGCCCGATCCCGCTTCATGAGGAAGGCCATGCTCCGAAAAGCCCTTGTCGTCCTGGCGCTTTCGGCGGCGCTGCCCCCGGCCGGCGCCCAGGCATCCTGCCCGCTCGACTATGGCAAGAAGCTGCTCAGATGGGTCGACGAAGATGCCGGCCGGCAATCGCTCACCCTCACAGAAGCCGATTTCAAGGCACGGACGTTCAACGCCTTCCTGATCGGCTTCGAGGAGCTCAACCGGCGCACCGCCGACGTCGCCGCCCGCCTCGATGCGCTCACCGCGGCGGTTCGCGCGTCGGAGAGCGCCATCGATGCCGCGACCACGGTCGGCGGCGCGGACCAGGAGACGGTTCGCGCGATCCTGCGCGACCAGAATGCTGCATCGATCGAGGGCGCGCTGGCGCAACTGCGCACCGAACTGGCCGTGCTGCAACGGCTGCACCGCGAGCTGATGGCCGATCCGACGCTCGACCGATTCCAGCTCGCCGGGCTCGGCAATGTCGGGCGCGCCTCGCTGGTCGCGTCGCTGCAGGAAATGGGGGACCTCACCCAGCTCGATCTGGCGCAGCGCTACGGCTTCTACGTCGGCGTGACCATCGCCGACGACGGCAGGATCACCGGGGCGGGCGATCCGCCGCCGAACGTCACCATGGTCGACAACGTCGCCTTCGCGCTCTCCTACTATACCGGTCCCTATGCGCCGTTCGTCATGGCCGCCTATCTCATGGGCCGCCATGCCTGGAACGAGCAGGAATGCCGCCGGGAGCGCAAGCGGCAGGACAGGCTGGTCTCGCGCGCGTCGCGGCGCCTGGGCAAGGTGCTGATCAAGCCGGACGCGCAGTTCGCGCTGTACGAGAAGCTCTTCATCGAAAATCGCGCCCTGTTCGAGGCGAACACCTCTCCGGCGCTGCGCGATGCGCAGGACAAGCTGCTCGAACGCTGGAAGAATCTCGTTGCCTTCAACGCCGAGCGCTCGGCCGCCGCGCATGCCGTGCTGAGCGCCGCCGTGGTCGAGAATGTCCGCCGGCAGGCCGCCGGCGGCGGTCCGCTCGACAGGCTGTTCGAGAATCTCGGGCGGGCGCGGCTGTCGAGCGACATCGGCCGCACCGCAAGCTATGCCGCGCGCAAGGAACTGGTGGCGATGGGCGCCTGTCGCGACGCCGGCGGCCTGCGCGCGCTCGAAGCGCTCGACGAGGCGAACGGCTATGCCGAATCGGTGTACGAGGCCTTCGCCAACCAACGGTCGCTGGCGACGCTGCAGCCGCTGCTCGACAGCCGGATGCAGGCGTCGAAGACGGCCCGCGACCGGGCTGCGCAGCTCCGTGCGACATTGCCGGCCGGGGGCTGTACGCGCGACGCGAAGCCCGCTCCCGATGGCGGCGCCGAGACGCCTGTTGCCGAACCCGCTCTCCAGGCCGCGTTCGTCGAGAAGCGCGGCATCGCGATGAAGGCGATGGCGGCCGACGGGCCCGCCGGCTTGGGCGAACTGGGCTTTTGCATACTCTGGCAGGACGGCAGCGGACGGTTTGGCTGCGGACGCGGCGGCGGCCCCAGCTATGCGAGCCAGTTCGCGGCCGCCTCCGCGCAGGGCCAGTCGATCCTCGGCAGGGCGATCGACGGCGGCTACCGCGCCGATGCGCGCATCTCCGCCGGCATCGACGGGGTCAGGGCGAATATCGAGAGGCGGATCGGCGAGGTCACGGCGCGCTTCGAACCGGCGCGGGCCGCGATGGGGGCATGGAGCGACCAGAACCGCCTTGCCTTGCAGGCGCTGAGCAGCGTCGCCGCGACCCGGCTCGACGGAGAGCGCGCGGACCGGCTCCGCTTCTCGACGGCGCACATGCAGGCGACCGCCACCGCCCGCATCCAGATCGATCAGTTCCTGGCGGCTCCGTCGGCCGATGCCAGCGCCACGGCGCTGGCCAGCGCGATCGGCGCGCCGCAACTCGGACTGCCGCGATTGGCGGAGGCCGATATCCCGGCCGACGCGCCGCCGGTGGCCGGCATCTCCGCGCCCGCGCGCGCTTATGCCGCCGACCAGGCCCTGCCCGCCCGGTCGATCCTGCAGGAACGCCGCAAGGTCCAGCGCGACATGAGCCCTGGCTCGCCAGCGCGCCGGATCGCGGACGATGCGCTCGACAGCGCGGCGCGGCTCGCGGCGAACGGCGCGTCCGACGAACTGGTCGACGCGTTGGTGACGGACGCCGCGGCGATGCGGTTTTTCGAGCGCGGCGACCTTCCCGTCCGCACCGTCGCGATCATCGACGAAGCCGGCGGGCTGCAACGCGTCCCGCTGCTCGATCCCGCCGCCCTGCCCAGGGAGTCGCTGCTGGCGCGCCTGCGCGATTATCGCGGCGACGAGACCGTGCTCGACGCCGGAATCGCCGGCCTTCAAGCCGAGGGCAGCGGACTGACGCCGCAAGGCCGGCGCGTGCTGGATGCCGCCGACCAGTTGCGCCTCAAGGCCGCGCAGAGGCTCCATTCCGGCGACCCGGTGGCGGCGCAGGTCGCGCAGGAACTCGCCAAGCCGCTGGTCGACCTCGCCGTGTCGCTGTCGCCGCTCGGCTGGCCCCGCGACGTCTATGAGAGTTTCTCGGGCAGCGACCTGCTGTCGGGCGAGTCGCTCGACACGTTCGGCTATACCGCCGCCGTGTTCGGCGCGGTCACCTTCGGCGGGGGCAAGCCCGTGCTCAAGGCGATCGATTTCGTCCGGGGGCTCACCGTGGCCGGCCACCATGTCGACGACGTCGCCAGGATCTTCGATGTGGCGCACGCGATCGACCAGGGGGTGCTCGCCAACAGTTCGGGCCATGCGATCATGCGGCTCGACGCGACGCGCCCGGGTGCGCGGCTCTTCACCGACGACGTGCTCGAGGATGCGTTGAACACCGGCACCCGCTTCTGGGATGCCGAGCATGACAGCATCGTCGTGTTCGAGCAGGTCAGCCGGGCGGGAGAGCGCCGGGCCGGCGTGGCGGTCGCCTGGCGGGAGATGCGCGTAACGACGGTGGTGGAGGAATTCCGGACCGACAGGGAGCTTTTGAACGCAACCATAGGCGTCGGCCATCCGCGCACCGACCTCCAGCGTTTCTATCCGCTGGAGGACATCGACCTGACGCCGTTCCTGTACTGATCGCAGCCGGCTACAGGCTCAGGCCGATCCGCCCGTTCCGGCTCCGCGAGCAGCAGGCCATCATCCGCTTGTTCTCGGCGCGCTCCTTCGCGGTCAGCACCATGTCCCTGTGGTCGACCTCCCCGTCGACCACGCCGACCTCGCACGAGCCGCACAGGCCCTCCTCGCAATCCGAGGGCAGGTCGATGCCGGCCTCGCGCAGCACCTGGAGCAACGTCCTGTCGGCCGGCACGGTGAGGGTCAGGCCGGAGTCGCGCAGCTCGGCTTCGAAGGGCGCTTCGACCGCGGGATCGAGCAGCGTTTCGACCGCCGCGAAATGCTCGAAGCGCAGCCGGTCGGGCGCGTCGGCGCAGAGCGCCTGCAAGGCGTCGATCATCCGGTCCGGCCCGCAGGCGACAATCGCCTCCCTCCCCGCGCCGACCAGCGCCGCCAGGTCGAGACGGCGGCCTTCCTCGCCGACATGGACATGCGCGGCGGCGGCATGATCGCGTTCGAGGCGATCGGCATAGGCCATCGCCGCGCGGGTCCGCCCGCAATAATGGACCTCATAGCGGCGGCCCTGGCTTTTCAGCCGGTCGGCCATCGCGATGATCGGCGTGATGCCGATGCCGCCGGCCACCAATATGATCCGCTCCGATCCGTCGGGCAGGCGGAACAGGTTCTTCGGGCCGAGGATGCCGATGGTGTCGCCGGCCCGCAGCTCGGCATGGATGTGGAGCGAGCCTCCCCGGCCGGCCGCGTCGCGCTTGACCGCGACGACGTAGCGCTTGCGGTCCCCGGGATCGCCGCACAGCGAATATTTGCGCTGGAAGCCGCCCACGAGCAGGTCGACATGCGCGCCCGCGCTCCACGGCGGCAGGTCGTGCCCCTCCGGATCGGCCAGGGCGATCTGGACGACGTCGTCGGTCAGGGCGTCGATCGCCGCGACCCGAACGGGGCGGGCGAGGCTGCTGCGGGGCGGCGAGCCGAGCAGCTGCAGCGGACGGGGCGTCTTCGCCCGATCGTCGGCGCGCTCCGGATTGCGGGCCGGGTCCCAGACGACGCGCAGATGGTCCGGGCCGCGGAACGAGATCGTCGGCAGATAGTCGAACCGCTGTTCGGCCAGCCGCATGTGCGGCAGCCGGCGCGACAGTTCCTCCAGCAGGATGCGCATTTCCATCCGGGCGAGATTCTTGCCCAGGCATTGGTGCGCGCCATAGCCGAACGACAGATGATCGGTGGTGTTGTCGCGCCGGATATCGAGCATGTCGGGGTTCTCGAAATGCCGTCCGTCATGATTCGCCGAGGTCATCACGACGAGGATCCTGTCGCCCGCGGCGATCGGCTGGCCCGCGATCTCGACATCCTTGAGGGCGACGCGGCGCCAGGCGATGATCGAGCCCGACAGGCGCAGGCATTCTTCCACCGCATTGGGGATCAGCGCGGCGTCCCGGCAGACCTCGTCCCAGGCCTTGCGATCTTCGAGCAGCAGCCGCAGCGCGTTGGCGGTGGCATGCGCGGTCGTCTCGTGGGCGGCGACGATGCCGGCCATCATCATCGAATGCAGGTAGGAATCGGTGACGACGTCGGGCAGCTCCCGCTGTCGGCGCAGGGCATATTCCATCCACCCGTCGCCCGACGGATCGAGCCGCATCCGATCGAGCACCTGGCCCGAATAGGTCCAGAAATTGCCGACCGCCTCGGCCACCGCGACCTGCTGG
Source organism: Rhizorhabdus wittichii RW1 (assembly GCA_000016765.1). Lineage (NCBI taxonomy): Bacteria > Pseudomonadati > Pseudomonadota > Alphaproteobacteria > Sphingomonadales > Rhizorhabdaceae > Rhizorhabdus > Rhizorhabdus wittichii. The sequence continues at coordinate 3,398,252 of CP000699.1, read as the reverse complement.
TCGGGCGAGGGACGGCCCCAGGTGTTGACGGTGTGCGCGATCGAATAGCGGCGCAGCACGTCCATGTCGTCCTCGGGAACGCCGAGGAAATGGAGCGCCACCGTCAGCGGAACCTCCCAGAGCAGCTCGTCGACGAGATCGGCCTCGCCACGGTCGACGAAGCGGTCGACGAACCGCGCGACCAGCCGGCGCACCATCGGCGCGTGCTTCTCCAGCTCGGCGGGCAGGAAGCTGTGGAGCAGGGCGCGGCGCCGCTCCATGTGCGCGGGCTCGTCCTCGTTCACCAGCGTCCGGTTCATCGCATAATCGTGCGAGGCCAGGATCGCGCTCGCCTCCGCCGAGCTCGGCGTGACCTTCTCCAGCGCATTGGCGGGCGAGAAGGTGCCGGTGTCGCGGAACACGTCCTTCACGTCCTCGTAGCGGCTGACCACCCAATAGCCGAGCTTCGGGCTGAAGAAGATCGGCCGGCGTTCGCGAAACAGGCGCATCGCGGCCGCCGGATCGACCGTGAACGGCCCCTCGAACACGTCGAAATCCGCCACGGCGCGGGCAATCTCCGGGTCGGTGGCGGCGTGGAAGGGGCACCTCGCCGATGGCGATGCGCTTTCGATCTGGCTCATTACGGTCGACCCTCGGCGTCACGACGTGAGAAAATATCCCTATACCAATATCGCGCGATGGGGGGCTGATACAGACCGCGAAATATGGCAACCCGGATCGGGCGCCGTGGATGGACGCTCGGCAGGTATAGGCGGAAGCGCGAAGCGCTTCCGCCTCAGACGATCAGGCTCCGGGACAGAAATATTTAAAGGGTTGTCGGGCTCTATTCGACATGGATCGTGTTGAAGGAGCGCTCCAGGAAGCGCCATCCGTCGTGCGTTCGGATGAAAACGTCGTCGTACCGCCCGAGATTACGCAGGGAGCCGCCCGTCTTCGCCAGGCCGGTCTCCTGGACATAAGCCGATGCGGTGGCGCGGTCCCCCTCGATGGCCGCCGGGCCCGGGGTCGCGCTCTGGTGAAACATGGTCCAGAGATCCATGAGGTTCGCGAAGAGCGTGCTCAGCGCCTGGTGTCCCCGCGCATCGAGATTGGCGGGCGGGTCCGAACGCCAGTGGCCATCGATGTGCCAGAGCGCGAGGAACGCCGTGGGATCGTTTCGATTGACCGCGTCCGAAAACCGCCAGGAGAGATCGCGGATCGCCAGTTGATCCGCGATCCCGGGCATCGCCGGTTGCTCGCCAGGCATCGGGCCTCTCCCTTCGCGCTTCAGGCGACTTTGGCGGCGTTCGGCGGGATGGTGTAATCCATCTTCTTGCTGAACTCCTCGTCCGACAGGGCCAGCGTCGTCGCGCGAACCTCCTCGGGCACCAGTTCGAGGGGCAGGCGGGGCGTGGCCGGGTTCGGAACCACGCCGCCGGTCAGTTCCAGCGGAGCAGGGCGAAGGCAGCGATCGAGTTCTTCCTGCGAGAAGCCGCACAGCCGCGCGCATTCGGGATCGACCCACATGTCGGCGGTCAGTTCCGCGCCGCCCTCGTTGGAGGTGAACTCCATGATGATGTTCTCGGGCGCGTTGAGATAGATCGATTTGCAGATGCCGTGATCCATCGTGCCGATCACCTGATAGCCGGCGCGGCGAATGCGATCGCGCAGCGCGAGAAGCTCGGCCTGGGTACCGACGTTGAAGGCGACATGCTGGAAAGCGCCGGGCGCCGCGCCGGCGACGAGGTGGGAGGCGTAGCTGACGCCCTTGACGGCTTCCTTCTCCCCCATGTCGGGGGTCTGCACGAAGCTCATATAGCTTTGGTCGTTGAGCTTGAGGAAGCAATGGAACGCGCCGTTTGTGCCATGCATCCAGAACAGGCCCATCAGCTCCATTCCGCAGACTTCGCTGAAGAACTGGATCTGCCCCTTCATGTCCCGCGTGGACAGCGCCAGATGATTGACCCCGTTGGCGATCGGCATCGATAATCTCCCAAGATGAGTGCGTGGATGGTGGCCCTGTTTCATGGCCCATGTCGATATTCTAACTTGGCACGGCCGCTTTGCAGTCGTGGCACGATGCCGCCGCCGGTCGCCGGTTCACGCGGCGGCGCTCCCATCGCCCCGCAACGCCAGCAGCGCGCGCGCTTCGTCGGGGGTTGCGACCTCCAGCCCGAGGCCTTCGATGATGTGACGGACCTGGACGACCTGTTCCGCGTTGGATTTCGCCAGGCGTCCGGGACCCGCCCAGAGCGAATCCTCCAGCCCGACCCGGACATGGCCCCCCATGGCCGCCGCCATCGCCGCTATCCGCAACTGGGCCGCCCCGGCCCCCAGCACCGACCAGACATAGTCGGTTCCGAACAACCGGTCGGCGGTGCGCTTCAGGTGCAGGACCTCATCGGGATGGGACCCGATCCCGCCGAGAAGTCCGAAGACCGTCTGGATGAACAAGGGCCCCTTCACCAGGCCTTCGCGCCAGAAATAGTGAAGGTTGTGGAGGTGGGCGGTATCGTAGCATTCGAACTCGAACCGGGTGCCGTGGCCGCCGAGGGTTTCGATGACATGGGCGATGTCCTGATAGGTGTTCTTGAACACCACGTCGCGGCTGTCGGCCAGCATCCGTGCCTCCCATGGGTGGCGGAAATGCTGGTAGCGCTCGAGCATCGGGAAGAGGCCGAAATTCATGCTGCCCATGTTCAGGCTGGCGAGCTCGGGCTTGAAATGGGCGGCGGGGCGCAGGCGCTGTTCGACCGTCATGAACGGCGAGCCGCCGGTGGTGATGTTCATGACGACGTCGCTGCGCTTTTCGATCCGATCGATGATCGGGGCGAAGGCCTCGGCGCTTTGGTCGGGCCGGCCGTCCAGGGGATTCCGCGCATGGAGATGGACGATCGCCGCGCCCGCCTCGGCGGCCTCGACGGCGGCATCGGCGATCTCGACGGCGGAGACCGGCAGATGCGCCGACATGGACGGCGTATGGATCGAGCCCGTGACGGCGCAGGTGATGATGACTTTACGGGTTTGGGACATGCGATCCCTCCTTGGTCGTGAAGTGCAGGCATGCCCCTCAGGGCGCGGATCGCCCCGGTCCGAAGCGTTGGCGGAAGTCGTCGAGTGAAAGGACGAAGTCGCTCTGATCGAGGAACTGCGCGTCGGTGAGGTCCGGGCGTTCCGCCGCCTTGTACCAGGCGGCATAGGTTGCGAGCGCGCGGCTGTCCTTGCCATAGTGCGGTGAATAGGTGCGCACCCTGATGGTCGGCACGGCGGCATCCATGTCGAAGCCGAGCAGCCGCATCCAACCGTCGCCCAGCGGCGGCGGCGGCGGCGACAGGCCGGCATCGATCGATGCCTGATGGCGATCCTGATAGTCGGCCAGCAACTGGTCGACGTCATGGCCGAAGGCATTTTTGTCGCGCCGCCGGGCCTCGCCGCTCTGATGGCCGCAGAGGACGAGGAATATCTGGTCGTGGCGGCTGATCAGCTCGTCCCACAGGATCTGGGGCGACCCATCCTTCGGGTCGATGCCGTGCGCGTCCATCGCAGGGTCCGATCCCCGTTCGCCCAGCGGAGTCAGATAGTCGTGGGTCGACAGGATCGTGGGCCATCCGCGATAGCGCCTCAATACCGCCGCGGCCCAGCGCAACGAGCTGCGGGGGGCGTTGAACTGAAGCGCGATATGCAGGAAGCGGTACCCGCCCGCCTCGAATATCTGCGCGCTGTCGGCGCCGCCATCGTGCGAGGCCACATACCAGGGCTTGCCGGCGAAGAAGCGGCTTCGGTCGCCGAAGGTCGACCGGAAGGATCGCAGGCCGCCGACATGCTGGACGCCCAATGACCGTTTGTTGGCGGGGTCCACGACCGGAAAGGGCGGGTAGCGGATGTCGGTCCACATCGCGTCATAGTCGTGATTGCCCGGCGCGATGCCGAAAGGCACGAGACCGGCGATCTTGTCGAAGGCTTCCTCGGCCAATGGGATCTCGACGGTCCCGACCTTGGTGGTCGGCGCGAAATATTTGGCGAGGAACGGATTGGGTGCGGCCTTGAAACCGCGCGCGACATGCGCGGGATCGATCGCGATCGTGGCATGTTCCCAGACATCGCCGACATGGGCGACGAAGCGGATATCGCCGCCGCGCGGCGCGCTGTGGGCGGCGATATAGTCGAACTGCTGCTTCATCAGGTCGGCCGCGTCGAAGGGAAAGCCCTCGGCCTTCTGATGGCGGAAATTGGCGTAGGTCTGCGTGTCGGGAATGACGGCGATGGTGAAGTTCCGGCCGGCCGAGACAGCCGGCGCTGGCAGGGCGAGCAGCAGGGCGAGGACCATGGCCCCGGCGCGGCGGAAGAATTTCAGCATCGCATGCTCCGACGGTTTCATGTGGATATCGGCATCTGGAACCCGTCTAGCAGACATGGCCCGCGACCCGATGACGGTCGCGGGCCGGCGCCGTTAGAAATGGAACGAACCCTGCAGGCCGATCGAGCGCGGGGCATCGGCCATGGCGGCGAGGCTGCCTGTCGCGCCCGGCACCACCTGACGATAGCCCGCGGTCAGCTTGTTGGTGAGGTTCTTGCCGACGACGGCCAGTTCCCATGGGCCGTCGGCCGGACCGAAGCCGATCCGCGCGTCGATCTTGACGTTGCCCTCCTGCGAGATGCGATAGTCGCCGGTCGCGATCTGGAGGAAGCGGGTGGTGAAGTAGCCATTGGCGTCGAAGCTGAGCTGGTAGCGGCCGAGCGGCTGGGTGACGTTCATGCCGACATTTCCGCTCAGCTTCGGCGCGAAGGCCCGCCGCGCTCCCGACAGGTCCTGCACGCACACCGGCGCCAGCGCCTGCTGCGTCGTCGTGCAGGGCGCATTGGGATAATCGGCGTAGCGCGACGACAGATAGGCGACGTTCGAGGTCAGGGTGACGTTCGAGCTCGGCCGCACGGTCAGCCCGAGCTCGACGCCCTTGACCTTGGACTTGGCGGCGTTCGTCACGAACTGGCGCACCACCGTGCCCGAGGTGACGGTCGCGGTCTCCTGGAGATTGCGGTAACGGCTGTAGAAGCCGGCCAGGTTGACCGTCAGCAGGCGATCGAGAAGGTCGGCCTTGATCCCGAGCTCGTAGGATTTCACCCGTTCGGGATCGAAGCTCGAATTGGTCGTCCCGATCGAGTAGCCGCCAGCCTTGAAGCCTTCGACATAGGAGACGTAGGCCATGGCGTTTCGCGACAGATCATATTGGATGCTCGCGCTCGGCAGGAACGCATGGTCGGAGCGGTTCGGCACCGCGTAATTGCCGGGATTGATGCCGCTCGCCGCGTAGAGCTGGGTAAGCGCGACGGTGAACGGCACGAAATTGGCGAGCGACGGGATCGAGGCCGCCGTCCCCATCTGGGTAGCGCGCGCATCATGCTTGTCGACCAGCGAGAAGCGGCCCCCCACATTGACGCGCAGGGCGTCGGTCGCGCGCCAGGTGGCGGCGGCGAAGCCCGAGAAGACGTCGCTGCGCTCGGTGGTGGTGATGCTGCCGGCCACCGGCGTGGCCAGCGGGATGAGGCCGCCCGTGGCCGCGGCGACCGGAGCGAAATAGAAGCCCTGGATGAGGTTGGTCGTCAGCTTGCCATATTGGTAATAGGCGCCGAACATGTAGCTGATCGTCCGGTCCTCGGGCGAGGCGAAGCGAAGCTCCTGGCTCACCTGGTCATATTTCTCGAACAGCGCGATCGGAAGCGCGGTGGTGGTGCCGACGGCGCTGCCGCCGCGCGTCCCGGGCACGGGGACCGGGTCGTTGAGCAGGTGATATTTGTGGTGGAAATATCCGGTCGTCAGGGTGAGCGTGTTGTCGCCCGCCGCGATCTTCATCCCCCACACGCCTTCGACCATGTCGTAGTCGAAGTAGGAGGGATTGGCGCCGCTCACGCGATCGAGCTTGCTGTCGACCGAGCCTCCGCTGGCGTTCAGATAGCGGGCGCACGGCCCCGCCGGACCGGCGAAGGGTGCGGACGTCGGGCAGTCGAGCAGTTCGACGTTGAACACCGAGGTATCGCGCATCCGCCCGACATCGAGGCGGGCGTCGATCTCGATCCCGTCCGTCGGCGCCCAGGCCATCGAGACGCGACCGATCCTGTCGTTGAGATGGGGCCCGTCCTTCCCGGTCTGGATGTTCTTGATATAGCCGTCCATGCCCGACTGGCGGGCGGCGAGACGCAGGGAAAGGCGGTCGGTGACCGGCAGGGTGATCCCGCCCTCGACGAGATATTCGCCGGTGTTCGGGAAATAGGAGGCGGTGCCGTTCACCGCGAGATCGCGACCGGGCTTGCGGGTGGTGATGTTGAGCGCGCCGGCGATGGAGTTGTTGCCGAAATAGGTCGTCTGCGGACCCTTGAGGATCTCGACGCGCTCCAGGTCGAACAGGGCGGCGCGGGTCGAACGGGAGCGGCCACGATAGACGCCGTCGACGAAGGTGCCGACCGACTGCTCGAAGCCGATATTGGCCGAGGAGCCGATGCCGCGGATCACGACATAGTCCGACGCCGGCGATTGCGAGATGCGGAAGTTCGGCTGGCGCACCGAGAGCGCCTCGAGCGTCGTGATCGCCTGCTTCTGAAGGCTGATGCCGGTGGCGGCCGATACGGAGACCGGCACGTCCTGAAGATTCTGCTCGCGCCCCTGGGCGGTGACGATGATCTCGTCGCCGTCGGCGGCTGGAGCGGCGGCGTCCTGCGCATGGGCCGGGCTTATGAGAGCGAGGGCCATGCATCCAATGATGGCCGTCGAACCGAGCGCTTTGAACTTGGTCATTTTCCTCCCCTTTCCTGGGCCGATGGCGCTGCACGGCCTCGCCCCGATAGTCTTCGTCCCCATATCCTTGCTGTCGGGGCGGGGCCTCGCAAGGCAGCAAAACGGCAGCAAAGTTGTGATGGATTGGAATGAAGCTCGTCAGGCTGTTGCGCTGACCGCATAGCAATCGAGTCGTCCGCCATCCCGCCCGTACGGCATGGCGGCGCGGGTGAACGTTGCTTGCTCATGCACGTCTGATCGCCGCGCCGTGTTGCAGCACGGCGTCAGGGAAGGCTTCCGAGTTCCTTCCCGCCATTTCCGAGGCGGCAGATGTCTCCACCCGCCTGGAAACCGCGCTAGAATTGGCCCTTTGGCGACAGGCCGAAGCGGTGCTGGCCATACATGGCCGCCGTGGCCGGCCAATGGAGGCTGATATGCCGGACGGCCACGTTGATGTCCCGCCAGGCCCGCTGCACCGGATTGGATAGCGCGCCGCCATTGGCGCCCAGCGCTTCGAACAGGCCATTGACGGCGGTCGAGGCGAGCTGGCCCGCAAAGCCATGATTGCGGCGATGACGCAGCCGCTGATCCATGTCCGGCAGGCCGCCCGCGGCCAGCGTCCGTTCCATTTCGGCCAGGTCCGTGAGGATCATCAGCCGCGCGGCGTCGACCGATGCGGCGGCCGTCGCGATCGCGATCTGGTTGTTCGCCAGGCTTTTCATCGGCGCCGGCGGACCACCCGCCTGCGCGGACATCTTCGACTGGGCGAGCGTGTCGAAATCCTCGACCGCGCCCTGGGCGGCGCCGAGCGCCGGCGAGATCAGCATGCTGGGCGCCGCGGCCGCGAAGGTCAGCCGATAGAGAGGATTGCCGTGCACCGCGGTGCCGGGGGCCGCCGTCGAATTGACCTGGGCGATGCTCATCACGCGATGCGAGGGGACGAAGACCGGCCGCTCGATCGAGATGGTCTTGCTGCCCGTCCCGCTCATGCCCATCGAATACCAGGTGTCGACGACCTCCGCGTCTTGGCAGGGCAACAGGAACCATCCGACCTGGGGCGGACCGCCCTCGCCTTCCGGAGGCAACATCGCGCCGACGATGAACCATTGGCTGTTGTCGCAATTGCTGGCGAAGCTCCAGGCACCGCCGATCCGGTAGCCGCCCGCGACGCGCTCGCACGTGCCGGCCGGCATATAGGAGCCCGCGACGATGTTGCGGGGATCGGCCCAGACCTCCTCCTGCGCTTCCAGGGGATAGAGCGCGACGATCCAGTTGTGGATGGCGGCGATCGAGGTGCACCAGGCCGTGCTCGCGCAGCCGCGGCCCAATTCCATATTGGCCCTCACCAGATCGGAGAAGTTCGCTTCCAGCCCCCCGAAGCGCCGGGGCTGCAGCAGCCGGTGCACGCCGGTTTCGCGAAGGAGACCGGTCGTTTCGGCCGAGACGCGTCGTTCGCGTTCCGTTATCTCGGCCAGATCCTTCAACGCGGGGACCAGCGCCCGCACGCGGGCCAGCACCTCCGCCGCGCCCTGGGTCTCGTCGTTCGTCGGAGCGCTCAGATCTGCCCGCATATCATCCTCTCGCTATTGGCGCGGTTGGCCGGCCAGGCAGCCCGCGTTCCCGGAGGGTCGAGCGCCATGATGGAACTCAGGATGACCCTCCGATGTGACTTTGGGAAGGCATCGGCACAGCATCACGGTCGTGCCGAAATGGAATGGCAGGACGTACCGATCTTCGCTCAGTGGAAATGGCCGAGCAGCTTGCTCGTCTTCAACCGGATGCGAAGCCGGCCGTCGCGCGCCTCGATCTCGTCGCGGCAGTCGAGGATTGCGGAAGGCGCCAGAGGGGCATCGCCCGAGGCGACGTAGCCGGTCAGATAATAGCGGGCGACGAAGCCCGACGACGTGGGGCTGATGGCCATATTGGTTACGACATGGACGCTGCGCCGATCGGCGGGACGGGCCGCGAGGACTTCGGCGATCCCTTCGGGACCGGTCAGCGCGGCGCCCTGGCGGTGCCATATGCCGTCCGGGGCGAAGGCATCGCCCGCCGCCCGGTCGTCGCGCTCGTCGAGCGCCCGGAAAAAGCCGATGACGAGATCGGCGACCTGCTGGTTTTCGTTCATGGCATCAGGGTGAACCCGATCGCCGGGCAAAGTCGATATTCGCATTTGGAAAACAAGTTGTGCGCCAATATCCGGCGCACGCGCCTTGAACGCTCCTCCGCGCTGATGAAGAAAAAAGCGAGGGAGATAGTATCCATGGACGAACATATCGCCGAACAGATCGCCGATCGACTCGATATCGCGGAACGGAACCGTACCCAGATCGGGCAGGTCAGCGCTGAATTCTCCGGCCTTGAAATAGCCGACGCCTATCAGGTGCAACGCGCCTGGATGAGGAAGAAGATCGCGGCGGGGCGGACGCCGATCGGCCGCAAGATCGGATTGACGAGCCGCGCGATGCAGAGGTCGGTCAACATCTCCGAACCGGACTATGGGCTGCTGCTTGACGACATGCTGTACGAAAGCGGGCAGGACATCCCGACCGACCGGTTCATCGAACCGCGGGTCGAGGTCGAGCTGGCCTTCATCCTGGGCAAGCCTCTGGCCGGCGAAGGGGTGACGATGTTCGACGTGCTCGCCGCGACCGACTATATCGTGCCCGCCCTCGAGATCATCGATGCCCGCATCGTCCGGGTGGACCCCGACAGCAAGCGGACCCGCACGGTCATCGACACGATCTGCGACAATGCCGCCAACGCCGCGATCGTCCTCGGCGGACGCCCGGTCAAGCCCGATGCGGTGGACCTGCGCTGGGTGAGCGCGATCATGTATCGCAACGGCACGATCGAGGAGAGCGGGGTCGCGGCCGCCGTCCTCAATCATCCGGCCAACGGCCCGGCCTGGCTCGCCCGCCGGCTTGCCCCCTATGGTGAAGGGCTGGCGGCCGGGGAGATCATTCTCGGCGGCTCCTTCACGGCGCCGGTGCATGCCGCCGCCGGCAACAGCTTCCATGTCGATTACGGCCCCTTGGGGACGATCTCGATGCACTTCGCCTGACGGGCGGCGGCGACCATTTTCCCGCGGCCATCGGAACCGGACCATGAACGACTTCAAGACCGCCTTGCTGCAAGACCGCGTCCAGATCGGCCTCTGGCAGGCCCTAGCCAATCCCTACACGGCGGAGATCTGCGCCGGCGCCGGCTTCGACTGGCTGCTGCTCGACGGCGAACATGCGCCCAACGACCTGCCGCTGCTGCTCGCCCAGCTCCAGGCGGTCGCGGCTTATCCGGTCGAGCCGGTGGTCCGCCTTCCGACCGGTGACGCGGTCCTCGTCAAGCAGATGCTCGACATCGGCGCCCGCAGCCTCCTCGTCCCGATGGTCGAGAGCGCCGCGCAGGCGGAGGCGATGGTGCGGGCCACGCGCTATCCGCCGCAGGGGACGAGGGGCGTGGGATCGGCGATCGGCAGGGCCAGCCGATGGAACCGGACGCACAACTACCTGAACGAGGCAGAGGACGAGATCTGCCTCATGGTGCAGATCGAGAGCGCCGCCGCTCTGGCCGCCCTGCCGTCGATCGCCGAGCTTCCGGGGGTCGACGGCATCTTCATCGGCCCGTCCGACCTCGCCGCCTCGCTGGGCCATCTCGGCGATCCCGGGCATGCCGCGGTCCAACGGGCAATCGAACGGGCGATCGCTACCGTCCGGACTTCGGCCAAGGCCGTCGGCATTCTCGCCGCGGACGAAGGACTGGCCCGCCGCTATCTCGAGCTGGGCGCGACCTTCGTGGCGGTGGGCACCGACGTGACCCTGCTGGCCCGCGGCGCGGAGGCCCTCGCCCGCCGCTTCAAGGGCGGCCGCGACGAGGAACCTCGCGGAGCAACCATCTATTGAGCCTATTCGCCGGCCAGGCGCGGGCCGACATAGCCGGTCTGGCCGGGTTCGGAGCCCAGCGTCAGGACCGGACCGGCCATGTCCTCCTGCCAGATCAGCGCTCCCATGCCGATCTGAAAGGGGTGGTCCTGAACGGTCAGCACGCTGGCGCCACGTTCGGAAATGCCGTGCGAATGCTCCGCCCAGCTCGGCGCCGAAAGCATCAGATCGCCCGCTTCCCACTCGAATCTCTGTCCGTCGACCACGCTCTCGCCGGCGCCTTCGAAATGATAGTTGGTCGCGAAGCTGCTGTGGCGATGGCCGCGCGGCGGCGGCGGGCGCAGCGGACCGGCCGGAAAGGACGTGATCGTCGCGAAGAAGCTGTGGGTCGTCCCGTTCCTGCGGCCGGTCGCGGGGTTGTACATCAGCATGATCGTGCGCTTGTCGTCGCCCTGCCGGCGCGACAGATGCGGCAGCATCTCCCGCCAGGGCCAGAGCAGCGGCGGATTGTCCACCACCTCGATATCGGTGAGGAATTCGTAGCCGCGCAAGCGCGCGCCATCGTCCGATATGGCGATGTCCGGCGCGGTGTCGCGCGCATATTGGTTGATGCCCGGCCTGCGCGGGGCGGCCTGCGGATGGTCATGCACCGCGTCCGCATAATAGACGCCGGCCCGTTCGAGCAGGGGCTGGTTGGAATAGCTCAGCCAGATGAGGAGCTGCTGGCCGCTGTTGCGATAGAGGCGCGGCGTCATCGACGGCACCATCCATGCCGACCATTTCTCGACCCGGAAGCTTCGCTGCCCCAGCAGCGCTTCGCCTTCCCCGCCGAGGCAGAACTCGACCCGGTTGGCATTGTCGCGATCGATCATGATCGTCTCGCCGGGCCGCAGCACCTGGATCGCGATGGACAGGCCGGGCGTGATGCCCCTGCCCAGATCGAGCGCATTGGCATGGACGATCTCGGAGCTCCGGCGCGCGCCGGGCTCGACGGCGCGCTCGGCGAGCCGATCGATCTCGGCCGCGATCTCGGCGCGCGGAACCTTGATCGGCTGCCAGCGGTCCGGGACCGCATGGCCGGCCTGTGCGGGAACAAAGCTGTAATTCGCGGCGGGTTCGTTCATCGCGCATCCACTCCCTTTGCGGAGAGGCTAGGAGCGGGGCGAGGCGGCGACCAGAGCCCAAATGGGCCAAAGCTTCTGTCCAATTTGGAACAGCGGCGCGGGCGCCCTCGGGCTCACAGCACCGCCCAGGGCGGCGGCGGACGGAATTCGGCCTTGAGATGATCGATGAACGCCCTCGTCTTCAGCGGCATGTTCCGGCGTTCGGGAAAGACCGCATAGATATGGCTGGCGACCGCGCGGCTGTCGGGAAATATCTCGACCAGATCGCCGGATGCCAGAAGGTCGTAAACCATGAACAGGGGCAGATGACCGATGCCGACGCCGGCGACGACCGCCTGGAGCAGCAGGTCGACATTGTCGGCCACGAAATTACCGGAGACCGCGATGAATTCGGTCGCGCCGGTCTCGCCCTTGATCGGCCATTGCGCCGACTGCGCGACGCCGCGGACGACCAGGCAATTATGCCGGGCGAGGTCGCTGGCCCGCGCGGGCGTGCCCTCGCGCGCCAGATAGGCCGGCGCCGCGCAATATAGCCGGATGTTGGGCGCGAGCTTCACGGCGATGAGGCCCGGGTCCAGCGCGTCGCTGATGCGGATCGCCACGTCGATGCCATCGGAGATCAGGTGGTTGGAGGTAGTCGACAGCGAGACGTCCAGGCTGACCTTGGGGTTCGCTTCCAGGAAGCGGATCAGGATCGGCGCCAGATGGCGCTGGGCGAACACGGTGCCGGCCGCGATCTTCAAGATACCCTGCGGCTCGGAATTATACTCGCTGATGTCGATCTCGGCCGCTTCGACGTCCTGCAGGATCGCGAGCGCATGGTCGTAGAGGCGAAGGCCGAGTTCGGTGACGCCGAGCTTCTGGGTCGAGCGCACGAACAACTGACCGCCGAGACGCTTTTCGAGCGCCGAGATATGCTTGGAAACGGTGGACGGCACGACCCGCAGCCGCTGGCCCGTATGGGAGAAATTGCCCGTCTCGACCACCGCGACGAACACCCGCAGAAGCGCCAGATTGTCGATGACCGAGCGCAGCTTGCGGTTGCTGCGGGGCGGAATCATAGGGTCGATGCTCATCTCACCCCTCTATTCTGATTTGGCCTCTATTCTGATTTGGAATGAGCATAGTGCCTTGCTGTGCACTTTTCAAACGCCGTCCCGGCGGCGATGCTCCCCACCGACGCACCAGGGAGGTCAGCGTGAGGCTTGCCAATTGTCGATTTGAAGGCCGCAGGCGCATCGCGATCTCGCGCGGGGAAACGGTCGATCTGCTGCATGAGCGGGCGACCGACATCCTGGCGCTGGCGGCCGATCCGGCCGGCGTCGAGGCCGCCATCGACCGGCGCGGCGTTTCGATCGAGGCGATCGCCTTCGACCTGCCCGTCGAGCGTCCCGACAAGATATTGTGCATCGGCATCAACTATCGCGACCACGCCGCCGAAGCGTCGGCAGCGGCCAAGGAGCCCGCGAATCCGTCGATCTTCGTGCGTTTCCCGGGGTCGCATAGCGGCCACGAACAGCCGATCGTCGCCCCCGCCATCTCCGAACAGTTCGATTTCGAAGGGGAGCTGGGGGTGATCATCGGCAAGCCCGCCTGGCGGATTTCGCGGTCGGACGCCTTGTCGCACGTCGCCGGCTATTGCTGCTTCGCCGAGAACAGCGTGCGCGACTTCCAGAAGCACGCGACGCAGATCACCGCCGGCAAGAACTTCCGGTCCAGCGGCGCCTTCGGCCCATGGCTCACCACCGCCGACGAGGTCGGGGACCCGTCCCGCCTGACGCTCGTCACCCGCTTGAACGGCGCGGTCATGCAGTCGGCGGCGCTGTCCTCGATGATTTTCCCGGTCGATGCGCTGATCGCCTATATTTCGCAGTTCACGCAGCTCCTGCCCGGCGACGTGATCGCCACGGGAACGCCCGCGGGGGTGGGAGCATTGCGGACGCCGCCGGTGTGGATGAAGCCCGGCGACCTTCTCGAAATCGACATCCCCGGCGTCGGCTTGCTGCGCAACCGCGTCGTCGCCGAAGACGCCATTTTCCCCGAGATCAACGAAGAGACCAGATCATGAGCCATGACAACAGGCCGCAGCCGCCGCTGTGGATCGTAGAAGAAGACGTCCGCCAGCTCGTTTCCCTGAACGACGCCATCGATGCGCTTGCCGACGGGCTGGTCCTCGAAGCCCGCGGCGAGGCGGGCAATGTCGACAAGGCGCTGGGCCAGTGGAACGCCAGCTCGATGCATGCGCTGGGGGCGATGATGCCGCTGCGCGGCTATGTGGCCTTCAAGACCTGGGCGAACACGCCGCGCGGCGCCGCGGCGGTCCTGTCGCTGTATAGCGCCACCGACGGCGCCCTGCTGGCGCTGATGGAGGCTTCGGCGATCGGGACGCTGCGCACGGCCGCCATATCCGGGCTGGCGACGCGGCAACTGGCTTCGGACGACGCCGACGAGATGGCGCTGATCGGGACGGGCATGCAATCGCCGATGCAGATGGCGGCGATCGCCGCCGTGCGGCCCCTCAAGCGCATCCGGGTGTTCAGCCCCACGCCGGAAAAGCGAAAGGCCTTCCTCGCCCGCGCCGAGGCGATGATGGGATGCGAGATCGTCGAGGCCGGGAGCGTCGCCGAGGCGGTCGCGGGCGCGCCGATCATCACCCTGGCCACGCGCGCCAGGGAGCCTTTCCTGACCACGGCGATGGTGGACCGGGGCGCCCATGTCAACGCGCCGGGCGCCATCCTGCCGGGCAATGCCGAGTTCCACCAGGACCTGTTCGACCGCGCCGGCCTCGTCGTGGTCGACAACAAGCGCAATGCGGCCAAGGCTTCGCGCGAATTCGGCGAGCGCTATGGAGCCGATGCGGCCCGATGGGAGGGCGTGCATACGCTGGGCGAGATATTGGATGCGGGCATCAGACGGGCCGAGGGCTCCGACGTCACCTTGTTCAAGCCGATGGGCATGGGATTGAGCGACCTGGCCGTCGCCGCGCTGGTCTATGAGCGCGCTACGGGCGCGGGGTTGGGAACGCCCCTGCCGGTCGGAACACGCGCCGCGCCGCGTTGGACGGCCTTCGAGCAACAACCGCAGACGATGGTCGGCTGACCGGGTGACTCGAAGGTGGCGAGTTCAACGGGTCATCGCAACACGGCCTGTAATTTCTCAGCTGGGGTTTCGAAGTCCAGAGTTTTTCGAGGACGTTGGTTGAGCCACATCGCAATCGCGTTGAGCTGGCTTTGTGAGAAACGCGAGACGTCGGTGCCCCTCGGCAGATACTGCCGGAGCAGGCCGTTGGTATTTTCGTTGCTGCCGCGCTGCCAGGGGCTGCGCGGATCGCAGAAGTAGACCTGGACGTCAGTGGCCATGGTGAAGCTGTGATGACGCGCCATCTCCTTGCCCTGGTCCCAGGTCAGCGAGCGGCGGAGTTCCTCAGGCAGCTTGCAGATCTGATGGGCGAGCGCTGCCGCGACGGCCGCAGAATCCTTCCTCCGTAACTTCACCAGCATCGCGAAACGGGTGTGCCGTTCGACCAGCGTGGCGATATATGTGTCATTGGCACCGGTGAGCAGGTCGCCTTCCCAATGGCCCGGTACGGCCCGGTCCTCAGCCTCAGCCGGGCGCTCGCGGATCGATATCATGTCGACGATCTGGCCCTGGCCATGTCCGGCCTTCGCGCCCTTGGCAAGCCGCATCTGCCTTTGCGTGCGCAGATGCGCCAAGAGCTCCTTCTTGAGCACTCCGCGCGACTGGATGAAGAGACTGCGATAGATCGCTTCGTGGGATATCTGCATAGCTCGGTCGTCCGGATATTGCCGCTTCAGCTGCACCAGCGGTGGCGCGCGCATTTCGATCGGATTGTCGCTAGTTACGGGCGCAGGATAGTTTTCACGCTTTCGCATCAGGGGCAATGGAGGAGGATTATGGGGCGTCAAAGGAAGCAAAGGGATGAGCCGGAGGCGTCGTCTTCCCTCGGGCTTCCCTTCGGTTCACCCAAGCAGTTGTCCGATGGCGGCATAAAGACGCCGCTCGTCCAGCAGGTCTATGGCGCGATCATGGAGTCGCTCGACGCGGGCGAACTCAAGCCCGGAAGCCGCATCGTCGCGGCGGAAGTGGCGCAGCGCCTGGGGCTGAGCCGCGCCCCGGTGCGCGAGGCGCTGGCCGTGCTCGCGGGCCAGGGGCTGGTCGAGCTGCTGCCGGACCGCGGCGCGATCCTGCGGCCGATGACGCGGCACGACATGGCCGAGATCTACGAGGTCATGGCGCCGGTGATCTCCGTCGCGCTCAGGAGCGCCGCGCTGCGCATGGCGGAGGGCGACAACGCCGCCCGCGTCACCAGCGCGATGGCCGCGATCCGGGCCGCCTCGACCGCCCCCGATTTCCATTTCTTCCTGGTGCTCAACGACTTCCACTATCTGGTGAACGCCATCGCGGAGAAACCCTATGTCGATTTCGTCATGCGGGCGATCAACATCGAATATTGGAATCGCCTGGTCGTCTCCTCGATCCATCTCGCCAGCCACATCGACCAATATGTCACCAACTACCAACGGCTGACCGATGCCCTGCTGGCCGGCGACGCCGGGTCGGCGGCGGCCGTCATGCACTATCACGCGCATTGGTGCGCCCGCTTGCTGGAGCGATAAATCGTCGACGATTACCCATTTAAATGGGATAAAATCCGCCTTAAATTCAAAAATCGTCGACGATACTTGCCTTTCGTTCTGATCCGTGATTAATTCCGATTCGTGCTGAGCCAAATCATGGCCAGCCCCGGCCTGCATCGGGAAAGGGGACAGGATGAAGATTATCGCAAGCGCGCTACTGCTCGGCACCGCACTTTCGGCTGGGAGCGTCCAGGCACAGGCAACCGCGGGAGCGGACGGTTCGGACGCCTATGGCGACATCCTCGTCACGGCCAACAAGACGGGCGCGACCCGCCTGCAGGACACGCCCCTCGCGATCACCGCGTTCAGCGCCCCGGCGCTGGAGGCGACCGGGATCAAGGACGTGCGCGACCTGGCCTCGCTCACGCCGAACCTGCAGGTGACGCAGAATGCGTCCTTCTCGCAGGTCTATATCCGCGGCATCGGCTCGAACAACGTGTTCGGCGGTTCGGACCCATCGTCGACGATCCATCTCGACGGCGTCTATCTGGCGCGCCCCGCCAGCTATCTCTCCAACTTCCTCGAC
Organism: Rhizorhabdus wittichii RW1; assembly: GCA_000016765.1. NCBI lineage: Bacteria > Pseudomonadati > Pseudomonadota > Alphaproteobacteria > Sphingomonadales > Rhizorhabdaceae > Rhizorhabdus > Rhizorhabdus wittichii. The sequence continues at coordinate 3,381,321 of CP000699.1, read as the reverse complement.
GTCGAGCGGATCGAGGTGCTGCGCGGGCCGCAGGGCACGCTCTACGGCCGCAACTCGGTGGGCGGCACGATCAACGTCATCAGCCGCAAGCCGACCGACGAGTTCGCCGCCAAGGCCCAGCTGACCTACGGCAACTATAATTTCGCGCGGGCCGAGGGCTATGTCAGCGGGCCGCTGGTCAAGGGCAAGGTCGACGGGTCGATCTCGCTCATCGGCAGCCGCCGCGACGGCTATCTGAAGAACGTCGTCCCGGGCATCGGCGATGCGGACAACGAACGCACGTTCGGCGCGCGCGGCCAGCTCCGCTTCACCCCGTCGGAGCCGCTGGAGATCATCCTGCGCGGCGACTATCTCCATTCGAACGACGCGCTCGCGGGCTATGTGAAGCTGCTCCAGACGACCGCCGATCCGCTGGCCAACAGCGTGCTGGGCGATTATCGCAAGGTCGCGCTCAACATCCGCCCGAAGGCCAACCGCAAGCAATCGGGCGCGGCGGCCGAGATCAATTACGACTTCGGCGACGCCGCCAAGCTCAAGTCGCTCACCGCCTACCGCGCCAACCGGCTCGTCCAGGCCGGCGACACCGACGGCACGGCGCTGAACATCCGCCGCACCGACCAATATGAGAAGCAGCATCAGTTCTCGGAGGAGCTGAACCTGACGGGCAAGTTCGGCGGGCTGACCTATATCCTCGGCGCCTATTATTTCGACGAGCATATCGACGTCGATTCCACCGTCACCACCTTCCCGACGGTGCGGGCGAACTTCTCGCCGACGATCAACACCAAGGCGTGGGCGGGCTTCGCGCAGGGCAATTATGCGCTGACCGACCAGCTCAGCCTGACCGCGGGCATCCGCTATACCCGCGAACGGAAGCGCTTCGACCAGGTGGCGACCAATTTCGACTTCGCCACCGGGCTGCCGCTCGCCACCTATCCGCGGACCTATTCGACGGCGGGCACCTACAAGGCGTGGACGCCGAAATTCGGTATCGAGTTCCGGCCGACCGACGGCGTGCTGCTGTTCGCGTCGGCGACCCGGGGCTTCAAGTCGGGCGGGTTCAACTTCGCCAGCGCCAACCCCGCGCAGGGCTTCGCGCCGGAGACGCTGTGGAGCTATGAAGCGGGCGCCAAGCTCGACCTGTTCGACCGCAAGCTGCGCCTGAACGGCACCTATTTCCACTATGACTACAAGGGCCTGCAGGTGCAGTCCTTCCTGACGCCGGGCGTGATCGACATCACCAACGCGTCCGACGCCACGGTCGACGGCGTCGAGATCGAGGCGGAGGCGCATCCGACCGACTGGCTGCAGCTCGGCGCGAACCTCGCTTATCTGGATGCGGTCTACAAGAACTACACCTCGGCGCTCAAACCGGGGAACATCGTGTTCGATGCGTCGGGCAACCGGCTGAACCTGTCGCCCAGATGGTCGTACACCCTCTATGCTCAGGCCGACGTGCCGGTGGGCGACGGCGCCTTCTTCGCGCGCGGCGAATATAGCCACCGCACCCGGCAATATTTCACGGCGATCAACGGCGGCCTCGACCAGCAGGCCGGCTATGGGCTGATCAACGCCAGCATCGGCTACACGCTGCCGGGCGATCATATCCAGTTCCTGCTGTTCGGCCGCAACCTCGCCGACAAGGAATATGTCACCAGCACGGCGAGCTTCGCGTCCGGCATCGTCGGCCGCGTCGGCGAACCGCGCACCTACGGCATCCGGGCCGTGTTCAAATATTGAGCATGGCCATGACGGGACAGGCGGACATCATGATCGGCGGCTTCTGTGATCCGCGCTTCGCGAAAGTGGGCGAGGCCTTCGCCGCCAACTTCCGCGAGCGCGGCGAGCTCGGCGGCGCGGTCTGTGTCTATGAGGATGGCGCGCGCCGCGTCGATCTGTGGGGCGGATGGGCGAATGCCGGGCGCACCCGGCCCTGGCGCGAGGACATGATCGTCTGCATGATGTCGGTGGGCAAGGGCATGGCCGCGCTATGCCTGTGGATGCTCGTCGACCGCGGCCTGGTCGACATGGACGCGCCGGTGGCGCGCTACTGGCCGGAATTCGCGCAGGCCGGCAAGGGGGCGATCACCGTGCGGACCCTGGTCACGGGCAAGGCGGGATTGCTCTACGCCGATCATGCGCCCGACGGCGCGGGGTTCGACTGGGACGTGATGATCCGCGCGCTGGAGGTGCAGGAGCCGGTCTGGGAACCGGGCACGGACCACGGCTATCATTCCGCCACGGCGGGCTATCTGCTGGGCGAACTGGTCCGCCGGGTCGACGGCCGGCCGCTCGACCGCTTCCTGCGCGAGGAGGTCTGCCTGCCGCTCGGCGCCGACTATGGCTATGGCGCCGCCTGGACCGATCCCGGCCGGGTCGCCGACATCGTGCCCAACGAGGCGAGCCACACCTTCGTGCAATCGCGCGACGTCACCACCAAGCTGGGACGCGCCTGGCGGATGCGCCCGCAGTCCCCCGATCACTACAACGATGCGCGGATGCGCAGCGGGCTGATGCCGTCGACCAACGGCCACGGCAATGCGCGCGGCGTCGCGCGGATCTTCGCGGCGCTGGCCTGCGGCGGCGCGCTGGACGGCGTGCGCCTGCTCTCCGCGGCGACCATCGACCGCATGCGGGAGGAAAGCTGGTTCGGGCAGTGCGCGATGACCGACCGCGTCTTCCGCTATGGCCAGGGCTTCTTCCTGAACGAGGCGAACATGTCCCCCATGGGCTCCAATCCCGGCGCGTTCGGCCATCCGGGCGCGGGCGGCGCGCTCGGCTTCGCCGATCCCGAGAACCGCATCGCCTTCTCCTACAGCCCCGCGCTGATGTGCGAGGGCGGCGGCCTCGGCGATCGCTGCGCGGCGCTGTCGGCGGCGGTGTACGCATGAGCGGGCGGTTCGCGGGCAAGGTGGCGATCGTCACCGGCGGCAGCTCGGGCATCGGCCGGGTGGTGGCGGAGGCGCTGGCGCGCGAAGGCGCGCAGGTCGCGGTCGTCGCCAGCAGCAGCCTCGACAAGGCGAGCGACGTGGCGAACGGCATCGTCGCGGCGGGCGGTGTCGCGCGGGCCTTCGCGGTCGACGTGCGCGACGCCGACGCCGTCGCCCGGCTCGTCGGGCAGGTGGCCGAGGCGTTCGGCGGGGTGGACCTGCTGGTCAACGCCGCCGGGGTGTTCTTTCCGACGCCGGCCGGCGACACCCCGCCGGCCGATGCGGCGCGGCTGCTCGACATCAACGTCGCGGGCGTGTGGAACATGATCTCCGCGACCGTGCCCGCGCTGCGGCAGCGCGGTGGCGGGCGGATCGTCAACCTCGCATCGGTCGCGGCGGTGGTCGGGGTCAAGGGCTTCGCGCTCTATTGCGCCAGCAAGGCGGCGGTCGCGATGCTGACCCGCGCGCTCGCCGCCGAACTCGCCCCGCAGGGCATCGCGATCAACGCGGTGGCGCCGGGCAACACCGCCACGCCGATGAACGCCGACGTCCGCGCCGACCCGGCGATGGCCGACGGCATGCGGCAGATCACGCCGAGCGGCACCGCATTCAGCGACGCGGCCGACATCGCCGGCATCGTCCTCTACCTGCTCTCCGACGCGGCGCGCCCGGTCCATGGCAGCGTCTGGCTGGCGGACGAGGGCATCTCGGCGGCGATCGGCTGATGGCGACGGCCGGCCCCGTGACGGAACCTTCCCGCGCCGGGGGCTATGCCTGGTATGTGGCCGCGCTGCTCGCGACGGGCCATCTCGTGTCCTTCATCGACCGCTTCCTGATGAGCCTGCTGATGGAGCCGCTGAAGGCCGATCTCGGCGTCAGCGACGCGCAGCTCGGGCTGTTGCAGGGCACGGGCTTCGTGATCCTCTACACCGTCGTCGCGGTGCCGCTCGGCCGGATGGCGGACCGGATGAACCGGCGCAACCTGATCATCGCCGGCATGGTGCTGTGGAGCCTGGCCACCGCCGCCTGCGGGCTCGCCGGCAGCTTCGGCTCGCTGTTCCTCGCGCGGGTCGGCGTCGGCTTCGGGGAGGCGGCGCTGGTGCCGGCCGCGATGTCGCTGCTGGCGGCCTATTTCCCCCGCCGGCAGCTCGGCCGGGCGGTCTCGCTGTTCACCACCGGCGCGTCGCTGGGCAAGAGCGCCGCGCTGATCGGCGGCGGCGCCGTCCTCGCGGCGGTCACCGCCACCGGCGGGATGACGCTGGCCGGCATCGGCCATCTCCTTCCCTGGCAGGCGACCTTCGTGATCATGGCCGCGCCCGGCTTCGTGCTGGCGTTGCTGATGCTGAGCGTGCGCGAGCCCGCCCGGACGGGAACGGCCGCCGGCGCGGCGCCCGATTTCGCCGCCACCTTCTCCTATCTCCGCCAGCACCGCGCCGCCTATGCGACGCACACCGTCGCCGCCACGATCGTCGTCCTGCTGGTCCAGACCATCGCCGCCTGGATGCCGAGCTTCTATGTGCGCTTCTTCGCGATGACGCCGCCGCAGGCCGGGCTGGTGGTGGGCGGCATCGTCCTCCTCGCCGCGCCGCTCGGCCATATCAGCGGGGGGATGCTGACCGATCTCTTCCAGTCGCGGCAGGCCCGGTCGCCGGCCGCGCCGGTGATCGTCGTCGGTCTGCTCGGCGCGATCCCGTGCGTGCTGCTGTTCGCGACCAGCCGCGATCTGGCGACCTCGGTCGTCGCGGCGGGGCTGCTCAACTTCTTCCTGACGCTGGCGTCGCCGGCGACCCTGGCGGGGGTGCAGATGCTGACGCCGGATCGCCTGCGCGGCGTCGTCACGTCGATGTTCCTCGCCACCGTGACCCTGATCGGCATCGGCTGCGGGCCGGCGATGATCGGCCTGCTCACCGATACGCTCGGCGGGCCCGACCGGCTCGGCCAGTCGCTGCTCATCGCCGTGCCGATCCTGGCCTTGTCGGGCGCGGCGCTGGCGCTGGCCAGCCGCACCCCCTTCGGACGCACCGCCGCCGCGGCCATCGCGGCGCACTAGGAGTTCCCATGCAGAAAACCGGAAAAGCGATCATCACCTGCGCGGTGACGGGATCGATCCACACGCCCTCCATGTCGCCGCACCTGCCGATCACGCCCGACGAGATCGCCCGCCAGTCGATCGAGGCGGCCGAGGCCGGCGCCGCCATCCTGCACCTGCACGCGCGCGATCCCCGCGACGGGCGTCCGTCTCCCGATCCCGATCTCTACATGCAGTTCCTGCCGCGCATCAAACAGGCGACCGACGCGGTCATCAATATCACCACCGGCGGCGCGCCGGGCTTTTCCGAGGAGGATCGCCTCGCCGGCCCGCTGCGCGCCAGCCCGGAGATGACGTCGCTCAACATGGGGTCGATGAATTTCGGCTTCTTCGGCCTCGCCGACAAGTTCGACTGGAAGCACGACTGGGAACGCGAGCTCATGCTCGGCAGCAAGCGCTTTCCCGCCAACCATAATTTCGCGCTGATCGAGCGGATCATGGTCGAGCTGGGCCAGGGCCACGGCACCCGCTTCGAATATGAATGCTACGACATCGGCCATCTCTACACCGTCAAGCATTTCGCCGACGCGGGGCTGATCAAGCCGCCCTATCTGATCCAGGGCATCTTCGGGATCCTGGGCGGCATCGGCGCCGACCTCGAGAATTTCATGCTGATGAAGCAGACCGCCGACCGTCTGTTCGGCGACGATTATCTGCTGTCCTGCTTCGCGGTCGGCCGGCCGCAGATGAAGTTCCTGGCGCAGTGCGCGCTCGCCGGCGGCAATGTCCGCGTCGGGCTGGAGGACAGCCTCTACATCGCCAAGGGCCGGCTCGCGACCAGCAATGCCGAGCAGGTTCGCAAGATCCGCGACATTCTGGACGTCCTCGAGGTGGAGGTCGCGACGCCCGCCGAAGCGCGCGCGATCCTCGGCCTCAAGGGCGGCGACGCGGTCGCCTTCTAGACCTGATCCGATCCGGTTCGGGCCGGGCCGGAACGAACCCGTTTTTCCTTTTGTCGGCCGTGATCGCGGGCCGGCGGACGCAGCCGCCTGCCCCGATCACCCTGAGGAGCCTTCATGCGTTTTGCGACTGATACCGGCGGCACTTTCACCGATCTCGTCGTCGAGGACGACGACGGGTCGATCACGCTGCACAAGGCGCCGACCGTCCCCTCCGACCCCGTGTCCGGCGTGCTCGACGCGCTGGGCGTCGCGGCCGAGGCGCGCGGCCTTTCGCTGGCCGAGCTGCTCGGCCGGTCGGACAGCTTCATCCATGGCACCACCCATGCGATCAACGCCATCATCACCGGCAATGCCGCGAAGACGGCGCTGATCGTCACGGCGGGCCATCGCGACATATTGCTGTTCCGGGAAGGCGGCCGCACCGAGCCGTTCAACCACACCATCCCCTATCCCAAGCCTTATGTGCCCCGCGCCCTGACCTTCGAGGCGCGGGAACGGGTGCTGGCCGACGGCCGGGTCGTCACGCCGCTCGACGAGGCCGCGCTGGTCGACACGCTCCACCAGATCCGCGCCGCCGGGGTGGAGGCGGTCGCGGTCGCCCTGCTGTGGTCGACCCTGCACCCGGCGCACGAGCTGCGGATCGGCGCGCTGATCGAGCTGCATCTGCCCGGTATGCCCTATACGCTGTCGCATTCGGTGAACGCGACGCTGCGCGAATTCCGCCGGGCGTCGTCCGCCGCGATCGACGCGTCGCTGAAGCCGCTGATGACGCGCTACCTGGGCGGGCTGACGCGACGGCTGGCCGACGCCGGCTTCTCGGGCAAGGTGATGGTGCTGACCAGCGCCGGCGGCATGGTCGAGGCATCCGAGGTCGCGGCGGCGCCGATCCGGGTGATCAACAGCGGCCCGTCGATGGCGCCGGTCGCCGGCAGCCATTATGCCGAGCGCGAGGGCGGCTGGCGCACCGCCATCGTCGCCGATACCGGCGGCACCACCTACGACATCAGCCTGGTCAGCAACGGCCGCATCCCGATGACGCGCGACCTGTGGATCGGCCAGCCCTATCGCGGCCACCTCGCCGGCTATCCCTCGGTCGACGTCAAGAGCGTCGGCGCGGGGGGCGGCAGCATCGCGCGCGTCGACAGCGCCGGCCTGCTCCATGTCGGCCCCGAGAGCGCCGGATCGACGCCCGGCCCGGCCTGCTATGCGCGCGGCGGCGCGCGGCCGACCGTGACCGATGCCTGCGTGGCGCTGGGCTATGTCGATCCGGACTTCTTCCTGGGCGGCAAGATGAAGCTGGACGGGCTGGCGGCGTGCCGGGCGATCGCGGAAGGAGTCGCCGGCCCGCTGGGCGTCGGCATCGAGGCGGCGGCGTGGAGCATCCTCGATCTCGCCACCGAGAACATGGTCCAGGCCATCCAGGAACTGACCGTCAACCAGGGCATCGACCCGGCCGAGGCGGTGCTGATCGGCGGCGGCGGGGCCGCCGGTCTCAACTCGGTGTTCATCGCCCGGCGCCTCGGCTGCAAGCGGCTGCTGATCCCCGAGACGGGCGCGGCGATGAGCGCGGCCGGCGCGATGATGTCGGATATCGCGACCGAGTTCGCGGCCACCGCCTACAGCTCCACCGCGGCGTTCGACGCGGCGCGGGTCAACGCCGCGCTCGACCGGCTGGGCGAGCAATGCCGCGCCTTCGCCGACCGCGCCGGGCTCCCCGCCGCCGTCGAATATATCGCCGAGGCGCGCTATGAAGGCCAGGCATGGGACATCGACGTGCCGCTGCCGGGCAGCCGCTTCGTCGAGGCCAGCGACGTCGACGCCTTCCGCGCCGCCTTCGACGCGATGCACGAGCAGATCTTCACCATCCGCGACGACGCTTCGGCGGTCGAGCTGGTCGGCCTGCGCGCGCGGGTCCGCTGCCGCGCGCGGGGCGACGGCGCCTTTCGCCTGCGGGCCGAAGCCGGGGCCGGCCAGGCGGCGGCGGCGCGGCCGGTCTATTTCGACGGCTTCGGCAGTCTCGACACGCCGGTGCTGCGCTGGGACGCGATCCCCGCGGATCGCGATTTCGCGGGGCCGGCGCTGATCGAATCCCCCTTCACCACCGTCGTCATCGACCCGCCGGCCCGTTTCCGCCGGTCGTCCGATGGCGCGCTTCTGATCGAGGCTTGATGATGTCCGGCACCACCCCTTTCAACGGCGCGGCGATGGCGGTCCTGCGCAGCCGGCTCGACGGCATCGTGCGCAAGATGTCGAACACGCTGCTCCGCACCGGCCGGTCCGGCGTGCTGAACCGCGCGCGCGACTTCTCCTGCTGCCTGCTGACCCGCGACGGCGAGCTGCTGACCGCCGCCGACAGCCTGCCCATCCACGTCCTGTCGGGGCCGGACCTGATGGCGCGATCGGTCGCGCACTTCCATCCCGACATGCGGGCGGGCGACGCCTTCCTGCACAATTCGCCCTATCATGGCTGCTCGCACCCCGCCGACCTGAGCATCATCGCGCCGGTGATGGATGAGCAGGGCGTCCACCGCTTCACCGTGCTCGCCAAGGCGCACCAGGCCGATATCGGCAACTCGCAGCCCACCACCTACATGGCCGACGCGCGCGACGTCTATCATGAGGGCGCGCTGATCTTCCCGGCCGTGCAGGTGCAGCGCGACGGGCGCGACATCGCCGACATCATCCGCATGTGCGAAACCCGCATCCGCGTTCCGCACCAGTGGCGGGGCGACTATCTCTCCACCGTCGGCGCCGTCCGCATCGGCGAGAAGGCGCTGACCGAACTGGCCCGCGAGATCGGCTGGGACCGGCTCGACCAGTTCGCCGACCAATGGTTCGACTATTCGGAGGCGCGGATGGCCGAGGTGCTGGCCGCGCTGCCCAGGGGCGTGGTGACGGGCTTCAGCACGCACGATCCCTTTCCCGGCCTCCCCGCCGAGGGCCTGCGCATCCAGGCGGAGGTAACCGTCGATCCCGAGGCGGGCCGCGTCGCGGTCGACCTGCGCGACAATCCGGATTGCCTGCCCTGCGGCATGAACCTCTCCGAGGCCTGCGCGCGCACCGCGGCGATGATCGGCGTCTTCAACAGCATCGATCACAGCGTCCCGAAGAACGCCGGCTCGTTTCGCCGGATCGAGGTGAAGCTGCGCGAGGGCTGCATCGCCGGCATCCCGGTCCATCCCTTCTCCTGCTCGGCCGCCACCACCAACATCGCCGACCGGGTGGCCAACAGCGTGCAGACCGCGCTCGCCGGCCTGGGCGAAGGGATCGGCATGGCGGAGGTGGGATCGGTCATCGCCCCGTCGGCCGGCGTCATCTCCGGCATCGATCCGCGCAACGGCAAGGCGTTCGTCAACCAGGTGTTCCTGGCGATGAGCGGCGGCGCCGCGAGCCCGTCGAGCGACGCCTGGTGGACGATCGGCCATGTCGGCAATGCCGGACTGTGCTGCGTCGACGGCGTCGAGCTCGCCGAACTCTACCAGCCGATCATGGTCCATGGCCGCGCCTTCGTGGCCGACAGCGAGGGCGCGGGCCGCACCACCGGCGCGCCGTCGACGATCGTCGAGTTCGGGCCGGTCGGCGGCGCGATCGACATCGGCTATCTGTCCGACGGGCATATCAACGCGCCGATCGGCGTGCGCGGCGGCGGCGCGGGCGGCGGCGCCGACCAATATCTCATCCGGATCGACGGCAGCCGCGAGAAGCTCGACGCCTGCGCGCAGGTCCGCCTCGAGGACGGGCAGCGGATCCTCGCCATTTCCTGCGGCGGCGGCGGTTATGGACTGCCGGCCAGTCGCCCGCCCGAGCTGGTGGCGAACGACGTCGCCGCCGGCCTCATCACCACGGCGCGCGCGCGCGCCGTCTATGGCGTCGTCGTCGGCGCCGACGGCCTGCTCGACGAGGCGGCGACGCTGGCCGCCCGGCAGGTGGCGGCATGAGCGCCCGTCACGTCCTCGTCACCGCCGGCGCGTCCGGCATCGGCCATGCGATCGCCGGGCTGTTCCTGCAGCGCGGCGATCGCGTGACGGTCTGCGACGTCGACGACGCGGCGCTCCAACGCGCGTCGGAGGCGCTGCCGGGCCTCGCCGCGATCCGCGCCGACGTCGCCGATCCGGCCGCCGTCGAACGGCTGGTCGCGCAATCGGGGCCGGTCGACATACTCGTCAACAATGCGGGCGTGGCGGGCCCGATCGGCGGCGTCGAGGACAATGACCCGGACGATTGGGCGCGCTGCTTCGCGGTCAACGTCCACGGCGCCTTCCACATGATCCGGGCGGTCGTCCCGGCGATGCGGGCGGCCGGCGGCGGGTGCATCGTCAACATCTCGACCGCCTCGACCGTCACCGGCCTGCCGGGGCGTTCGGCCTATGTGGCTTCGAAATGGGCGCTCGAAGGGCTGACCAGGAATGTCGCGCGCGAGCTGGGGCCGGCCAATATCCGCGTCAACGCGATCCGGCCCGGCTTCATGGACACCGAACGGATGCGCGGCCTGATCGCCCGGGCGGCCGAGGCCAGCGGCCGATCGGTCGAGACGGTGGAGGCGGAGGCGCTCGGCTTCATCTCGATGCGCACCAAGATCCAGCCGGCGGAGATCGGCGAGATGGCGTTCTTCCTGGCATCCGACGCGGCCCGCCACATCACCGGCCAGATCATCGGCGTCGACGGCAACGCCGAATGGGAGGGCTGAGCGGATGACCGATCCTGCCGCGATCGATTGCGGTTTCGCCGTCGCTCATGCCTGGCTGTGCGACGCGATGGGCCATCTCAGCACGCGCCACTATCTCGGCATGTTCGACGATGCCAGCTACCAGTTGTTCGCGACGCTCGGCTACGATCCGGTGGCCGCCGCCGCCGAGGGCTGGGGCTGGGCCGATGTGCGGCACGAGATCGATTATCGGCATGAGGTGCGCCCGGGGGCGGTGTTGCGCATCACCGGACGGATCTCGGCGCTTGGCCGCAGCTCGATCGCCGCGCGGTTCGCGCTGATCGACCGGGCCGGCGATCGGCTCTGCGCCGAACTCGAGGCGCGCACGGTCTGTTTCGACCTGCGCGCGCGCAGGGCCCGGCCGGTCCCGCCGGCGATCGCCGCTCGTGTCGGCCAGCTCTTCGGACTGGCGCCCCCAGCATAGGGTCGCGCCGCACTGCTACCCCAGGACGTCGACCTGTTCCGAAAGAGGTGGGACTATATATGCCGGAAATCGCCACGACCCGCGACGACATCCGTGACCTTGCCGGTCTCCATCTCTGGCATGCCGGCCTGTCCAACTGTTCCCAGCGCGTCAGGCTCGTCCTGGAGGAGAAGGGGCTGGCCTGGACCAGCCATCCGGTCGACCTCCTCAACTTCGAGCATGCCACGCCCGAATATCAGGCGATCCATCCCAAGGGGCTGGTCCCGGCCCTGGTCCATGACGGCCGGACGATCATCGATTCGAACGACATCATCGAGCATCTCGACGGGGCATTCCCCGCGATCCGCCTGTCGAGAAGCCGCGACCGCAGGTGGCTCGACCTGGCCGACGGCTGCCAGTCCGCCCTGCGAACCATCTCGCACGAGATTCTGCTGAAGGAGGTTCGCATATTGGATGCGGCCAGGCTCGAGGACTTCGGCCGGAAGCATCGCAACCGCGACTTCCACGAATTCCTCCATCGCTTCGCCACGACGGGGTTCGACGACGAGGCGCTGACCGGCTGTGCCAGGGTCCTGTCGTCCGCGCTCGACCAGATCGAACGGCAGTTGCGCGAGACGCGCTTCCTTGCCGGCGACGACATCGCTCTCGACGACTTTTCATGGGCGACGAATATTCATCGCTTGCGGCTGATGGACTGGCCGCTGGCGGCGCATCCGCGCACCAGCGACTGGTATTTCGAGATCGAGGCGCGGGACAGCTTCAAGGCGGCGGTGGTCGCCTTCGAGGAAAATGTGCCGGCGCCCAGCGCAAGAGCGCGCGGGCGATTGGAGAATGTCCTCCGCTCCGTAGGCCTGCAATCGCCGGGTTGATAGATTTCCCGGCCTCGGGACTTGTCGCTCCCGCCAATGCCGCCGCCCTTCGGACCTGCAATGGCGACGTTTGATAAAGACCCGTATTTCCGAACAGTCCGGACTGTCCCCGGTCCGTGACGGAGGAGTCGGCAATAGGTCGAACATGAACGAAGGACCGCTTGCCATCAGCCATTTCAGGCTTTGCCCACAGAGCCGCCGCCAACACCCGTCGGCGCCATCCCCAGGTCGCCGCCATGCGGCTGTGGCAGTCTTTTCGGCCAAGATTTCTCATGGTCTGCTGAGCGCTGCGGAACTTTAAACAGGCGACCCTGGAACATTGCGCGTCCTTATCGCGAGGGAAGCACGCCTTCCCGTACGACGATCGCCAATTTGCATGCATGATCCAAGCGGCTCGACATCGATATCCAATGTTTGGATCGATGCCAGAAGGTGATGGACGGCGGTCTATTGCCATTTTGTATGATGTCTGATTATTATCGGCCTGCGATGACAACTGGTTCTGAAAAAGAAGATGATCGGGCTTTCGGGTTCGACCGCGGCTTACGGAGCGCCTCCATGACGTTCGATCGATCGGTCCTCACGCGCGCGGCGCGCCTGGGGGCGGCGACGCTTCACGAAAGTGCGGGCCGCATCGGGGCGCTGCCCGCCCGCATCAAGCCGGTCGCGAGCGAAATGCGACTCGCCGGACCGGCGTTCACCGTCCAGGTGCCGCAGGGCGACAATCTGTGGCTCCACCGGGCGCTCTATGCCGCACGGCCCGGCAACGTGCTGGTCGTCTCCACCAGCGGTGGCATCGAGTGGGGCTATTGGGGCGACATCCTCAACGCCGCCGCGATGCAATGCGGGCTGGGCGGGCTGGTGATCGACGGCGGCGTCCGCGACACCGCCAACCTGGCCGAACAGGCCTTTCCGGTCTTCTCGAACGGCGCGTGCATCCGGGGAACGATCAAGGGTTTCGAGACGCCGGCCTGGATGGCGCTGCCGATCCGGATCGGCGACGTCGTCGTCGAGCCGGGCGACCTGATCGTCGGCGATCGCGACGGCGTCGTCGCGATCCCGACCGACAGCGTCGCAGCGGTGCTCGACAAGGCGCAGGAGCGCGAAGCCGACGAGGCGGCGAAGATCGCGCGCATCGCGGCGGGCGAGCGCACGATCGACATCTACGGTTTCGGCGCGGGCCGCGCCGCCTGACGGGACGACCGCGCGGAAATTCCCGTCAGCGCCGGACGCGATAGCGGATCGGCAGGCTGACGATTCCGCTGATGAAGCTGCTCGGATTGGACCGGGGCTCGCCGACCAGCTCGATATGATCGATCCGGTCGAGCAGATGCCTGAAGAACAGGCGGATCTCGAGCTTCGCCAGATGCTGGCCGAGACAGGCATGCGGACCGCTGCCGAGCGCGAGATGGCGGTTGGGCGTGCGATCGACCCGGAAGGCGAAGGGGTCCTCGAACAGGTCTTCGTCGCGGCAGGCCGATGCGAAGGCGAGCATCACCGAATCGCCGGCACGGATCGCCTTTCCCCCGATCTCGAAATCCTCGGCCGCGGTGCGGAAGAAATGCTTCACCGGCGCGTTCCAGCGGATCATCTCGTCCGCGGCCGTTTCGAGAAGCCCGGGATCGCCGCGCAGTTTCTCCATCTCGCCGGGATTGCGGATCAGCGCAAGCAGGCCGCCGGCGATCGATGCCGCCGTGGTGTCATGCCCCGCGGTCGCGAGCGTAAGGAAATAGGAGAGCGTCTCGAACTCGTCCATCGGCTCGCCGTCGATGCGGGCATTGGCGACCTTGGACGCGATGTCGTCGCGCGGGTTGGCGCGGCGATCGGCGACGATCGGCCGGAAGAAGTCGAAGAATCCTTCCACCGCCGCCATCTTGTCCGCCTGCGCGGCCGCCGGGTCGGCGCCGTCGCCCGGATCGAGGAAGATGCGCTGGGTCAGCGCGAGAATCCGCGCGTCATGCTCCGGCGCGACCCCGAGCAGGGTGAGGATGACGCGCAGCGGATACCACATCGTCACGTCCGCTGCGAAATCGCATGTCGGCGCCTTGTCGACGAGCCGCTGGACGAAGTCGGCGGCGACCGGCTCGAGCTGGGCGGCCATCCTCTCGATATTGGGGCGCAGGAAATCCCGGCTGGTGACCGCGCGATTGGCGCGGTGCGCCTCGCCGTCCATGTTGTTCATGGACTTGATGATCTCCGAATGTCCGCGCTGCTGCCGCGCGAGCCGTTCCTCGAAGGCCAGCGGCTTGAGCACCGCGCGCGGCCCGTTGAGGAAGATCGTGGCGCGCCGTTCGATGTCGACGATGTCGGCGCTGCGCGTCACCAGCCAGAACGGACGGAAGCCTTCCGGCTCGATCCAGCGGATCGGATCGTCGCGCCGCAATCCGGTGAAGATCGCGTCATAGGCCGCGCGGTCCATATAGGTCGCGGGGTCGACGATCGCCCGCTCGACGTCCGGCTTATCGATGGTCCGTGTCGCGCCATTCATGGATTCTCACTCCGTTCAGTTCGCCGTGGGGCGGTCAGCGCATCACGATCCCGCCATCGACGACCAGGGTCTGGCCGGTGATGAAGCCGGCATCGTCGCCGGCCAGGAAGGACACCGCGCCGCAGATGTCCTGGGGCATCTGGTCGCGTCCGATCGCCCGGGCAGCGCGCATGCGCGCGCCATGCTCGCCGAGCGTCGCCGCCTGATGTTCGAGGACGCCCGCGCTGATCGTGAAGCCGGGCGCGATCAGGTTGACGGTGATGCCGTCCTTGCCGACCTCCCGCGCCATCGACCGCGTCATTGCGGTCAGCGCGCCCTTGCTCGCCACATAGTGCAGCATGTTCGGCGGCGCCGAGAAGACGGTGGCGGACCCGATGTTGATGATCCGTCCCCCGCCCGCCGCGCGCAGCTGCGGCAGCGCTGCCCGGCTGCACAGGAAGGGACCGGTGACGTTGACGTCGAGGACGCGCCGCCATTCGTCGACGTCGAGTTCCTCGAACGGCGCGCGGCCGATCGTCGTGAACAGGCCGGCATTGTTGACGAGGATGTCGAGCCGTCCGAAGCGGTCGACGCAACCCGCCACCACCCCGGCGAAGGCGGACGGATCGGCGACGTCGGCGACCATGCCGTCGGCGTCGAGCCCCTCGTCGCGGAGCCGGGCGACGGCCGCCATCGGATCGGCGACGTCGCAGAGCATCACCTTCGCGCCGCGCCGCGCGAGATCGGCGGCGAGATCGAACCCGATGCCCGATGCGGAACCGGTGACGATCGCCGCCTTGTCGTTGAGATGCGCCATGATTTATCCCGGCAGATACCCTTGGGCGATATATTTGGTGACCTGGTAGCCGCGCAGCGCCTCGATGCCGCCGTCGGAACCATGGCCGCTTTCCTTGACGCCACCGAACGGCGTTTCCGGCCCGGTGAGCACCGGAAAGTTGACCCCGACCATGCCGGCCTCGATCATCTCGCCGATCCGGTGCGCCTGCGCGGCGGAGCGCGTGAACGCATAGGCGGCGAGGCCATAGGGCAGGCGATTGGCGCGCTCCGCGACATCCTCGATCGTTTCGAAACGCTGGGTGGCGATCACCGGCCCGAACGGTTCCTCGTTCATGATTCGCGCGCTGTCCGGCACGTCGCTCAGCACCGTCGCCTCCCAGAAATTGCCACCGGGGAGGTCGCCCTTCGCGCCGCCCGCGCGCAGCGCAGCACCGCCGGCGATCGCGTCGCCGATCATCGCCTCCATGGCGACGACGCGGCGCGGATTGGCGAGCGGCCCCATGCGCGTCCCGGGATCGAGCCCGTTGCCCAGCGTCAGCGCCCGCGCCGCTTCCGCGAAGCGCGCCACGAACGCATCGTGGATCCGGTCATGCAGGTAGAAGCGGGTCGGCGCGATGCAGATCTGCCCGGCGTTGCGGAACTTCGACGCGGCGGTCATGCGGACCACCATGTCGATGTCGACATCGTCGAACACGATCACCGGCGCATGGCCGCCCAGCTCCATGGTGGTGGGCTTCATCACCTCGGCCGCGATCCCCGCCAGCAGCTTGCCGACGCCGGTCGAGCCGGTGAAGCTGACCTTGCGGATGACGGGGGAGCGGATCAGATAGTCGGAGATCTCGGCCGGCAGGCCGAACACCACGTTGAGCACGCCCTTCGGCAATCCGGCGTCGTCGAGCGCCCGCGCCAGTTCCAGGCAGCTCATCGGCGTTTCCTCGGCGGGCTTGATCACCACCGAGCAGCCGGCGGCCAGCGCCGCCGCCAGCTTGCGTGCCGGGATCGTCACCGGGAAGTTCCAGGGCGTGAACAGCGCGGCGGGACCGATCGGCTCGTGCACGACCAAATGCCGGACGGCCGGCTGCTTCGACGGCACGATGCGCCCATAGTCGCGGCGCGCATCCTCGGCGAACCAGTCGAAGATATCGGCGCTCGCCTGCGCCTCGGCGATCGACTCGCCCACCAGCTTGCCCTGCTCGATGGTCGAAAGCCGGCCGATCTCGTCGGCGCGCTCGCGCAACAACCCGGCCGCCCGATGCAGGATCGCCGCGCGCTCCAGCGCGGTCTTGGCGCGCCAGACCACAAAGCCCCGCCGCGCGGCGTCGAGCGCGCGATCGAGATCGGCGCGCGTCGCGACCGGCAAGCGTCCGATCGCTTCCCCGGTCGCCGGGTTCGCGATCGGCAGGGTGTCGCGATCGCCGGCGTCGATCCACTCCCCATCGATGAACAAGCGTGGCGCTGGATAGGCGTGGCGATCCACCATCCGTTTCCTCCCCATGGGCTCGACCCCGCCGGCGTCTCCCGGCAGTCCTGCCAAAAACTATTCGATTGAATAAAAACTAGCAGCCGACATCTGTCAAGCAGATTAATCAGATGTCATCCCATCTGCCGGATCATGCATCCCGGCGTTGCAGAAGATGATAGCTTTGCTGCCGGCGCGCCTCGTCGAGCCGGACGCCGGATTCGACCAGCGCGCGAATCCGGGCCTCCGCCGCCTCGATCCCTTCCGCGACGTCGAGCACTTCGTCCTCGCGTGCCCGCGGGATCGCCACCACGCCGTCCGAATCGCCGCGCAATATGTCACCGGGACCGACGCGCGCGTCGCCGATGTTGACCGGCACCTGCGTCGCTTCGAGCTGGACGCGGTCCTTGCCGGTGCGCATCGAATAGCTCCGGCTGTACATCGGATAGCCGAGGCCAAGCGCGAGATGGGTGTCGCGGCAGGCCCCGTCGATCACCGTGCCCGCCAGCCCGCGCCGGTGCGCGCACATCGTCAATATGTCGCCCCAGACGGTGGCGTCGGGGCGGCCGCCATTGTCGATCGCGACGACCGCGCCGGCGGGGACGTCGTCGATGAAGTCCCCGACCGTGCCGCCGGGGCCGACCGGCGCATAGGCCAGGGTGAAGGCACGCCCGACGAGACGGGATTCCTGGCTGAGCGGCTTGATACCCAGGCATTGTCCGGCGATGCCGAGCCTGTCCAGCGCGTCGCTCAGCGTCGCGGTGTCGATCCTGCCCGCGCGTTCGACATTGTCGTCCTTCATCACGCATCCCCCCGGTCGAGCAAATGTTCGTAGCTGGCGCCCATCACGCCGCTGACCGGCTTTCCCGCCAGCACCTCGCGCGTCATCGCCGCCTCCTTCGCCGCGATGCGCTCGGCCGCGGCGAGGACGTCGCCGATCCGGTCGGCGGGGACGAACGCCGTCCCGCTGGAATCGGCGACGACGAAGTCGTCCTGGCCGACCTCGACCGCGCCGACCCGGACGGTCCCGCCGGTTTCGGCCTCGAACACGCGGCCCCGCGCGGTGCGCGCGGTGGCGCCACGGGCGTAGACGGGAAACCCTATGTCGCGGGCCTCGTCGACGTCGCGCGCGAGGCCATCGACGATGACGCCGGAGAGGCCGCGCAGGCTGGCGGCGTTGGAGAGGATGCCGCCCCATCCGGCACATTCGACGCCGGAGCGATGCTCGACGACGATGACGCCGCCCGGTTCGGCGGCATCGATCGCGGCGGTGCAGAGATGGCGGGGCCGCGCCCCTTCCGGCGGACGACCGGCCGCCAGCCGCACCGTCGTCACCCGGCCCGCTATGCGTTGGCGCACCGAGAGCGCCGCGAGCCCGGTTATCGAGGGCGGAAGGCCGAGCTGGTCGAGCGCATCGGAAACCGCGCAGGCATCGAGCCGCGACAGGCGCGCGCAAACATCGTCCGCCATGCTCATCCTCCTTGTGTCCAGGCCATGAAGCCGTTGGCCGTGCCGGTGCCCGCTTCCGATCGGTAGCAGGGCTGATAGTCGACGATGCCGCCCGACAACGGCGTGTCGAACAGGCAGCCCGCCGCCGCGATCCAGTTCTTGAGCTCCGAGGTGCCCGACTGGAGATGCTCCTCCCCGATCGTGCACAGCGCCTCGGCGTCGCGCGCCTGCAAGGCGTCGAACAGGTGGCGATCGAACGCCTCGTCGATCACGAAATGGCTCATGCCGCCCGATCCGAACACCGCGACGCGGGCGTCGCCGGGCCAGGAACGGATCGCCCGCGCCACCGACCGGCCCAGCTCGAAGCAGCGCCGCGCCGACGGCTGGTTGGGCGGAAAGAAGGTGTTGGTCACGATCGGGACGTTGGGCGCCACCCGATCGCGCATGATCCGGCGATAGACGAAGCCGAAGGCGTGGCCGATGCCGCTGTTCCAATGCCCGGGCTGCTCGGGCAGCCGGGCGCAGCGCGTCACGTCGAACTGGTCCGACACCGCCTGGCGGATGATATGGTCGGCCAGTTCGGGCGCCCCGGGATATTCGGTATAGACTTCGGGATTGTGCCCCGCCTCGGCCTCGTGGATGCCGGGCGCCATCTTCCTCGCCTGTTCGGCGCTGGCCGGCTCGTTCCAGATGGTCGGGCCGTTGAAGATGGTGAAGGCCGGCATCAGCGCCTCGGTGAACAGCTCGTGCTGGTCGTTGCCGAAGATCACCGCGACGTCGATCCGGGCGCGTTCGTAGATGTCGGCCAGCGTACGGATCGCGGCCTGGCACGCCTCCGCGCGGCGGGTGCGCTCGACGAGCGAGGCCTGCTCGGCCAGCCGCTCGTCGTCCCGCAACGCGACCAGCGCGTCGAAATCATAGGTCGCGCCCCGGAAATGGTGATTGCCGCGCGCCCGGTCGGCGGGCAGCCGGAGCAGCCACTGCTCGGGCGTGGTCGACAGGGTCGGCCCGTGCGTGGTCCAGATGCCGAGGACGATCTCAGCCATCGGTCGGGCCTCCTTCCATCAGATCCCGAAGACCTTCCGGGCGTTCCCCTCGAAGATCTTCTGCTTGTCGGCGTCGGACAGCCAGTCGAACCCGGCGATGACCGGGGCGATATGGTCCATGGTGTGATCCTGGCCCGGCAGCGTCTTCGATCCGACGCCGGGGCATTCCGATCCGAACAGGCACTGGTCGACGCCGACCGTCTCGATCAGCAATCGCAGCGCGCCTTCGGTGTAGAGGACGGTGTCGTAATAGAGCCTGCGCATCCCTTCGGAGAAGCTCCGCTTCATGCCCGGGCGGATCGAGCCCGCCTCGAACCGCCCGAGCTGGTAGGGGATGGCGCCGCCGCCATGGCTGACGACGATCTTCAGGTCGGGAAAGTCGTCGAGCACGTCCGAATTGACGAGGTTGAAGACGGCGATCGTCTCCTCGTTGATGAAGTGCAGGCTGTAGGGCGAGCGATCGGCGCGCGATCCGGTCGCGTGGATGTGCGCGGGCACGTCGAGTTCGCAGAGCTTCTCGTAGAGCGGATACCAATAGCGGTCGCCCAGCCCCGGATGATCGCTGCGCGTGTTCTCATAGGGGTCCGGATTGAGCAGGACGCCCTTGAAGCCATAGTCGCGGATGCAACGCTCCAGCTCGCCGAACGTGTTCTCGATCGGCTCGCCCGCGACCTGCGGCAGGCCGCCGATGCCGACGAAGCGGTCGGGGAAGAGCCGGGTCTGGCGATGGATGATCTGGTTGGTCTCCTCCGTGAACCAGTGGACGGCGCGCGCCGGCTCGAAACTCGGCATCATCTGGAAGGGGCGCGGCGAGATGAGCTGGATGTCGGTGCCATGCGCCGCGAGCATGTCGAGATGGCCGCACGGCGCCATCTCCACCTTGTTGACCGCACGGCGCAGGTCGTCGTCGCTGACCTTGACGCCGCCGCGGCCGTGCGAGCCGCGGTGCGATAGGATGTTCGCCTTATAGGCCCAGAGCTCGGCCGGCGCGCTCACATGTCCATGGCAATCGATGATCATCGTCCCACTCCATTTCCGCAGGGCTCGCGCATCAGAAGGCGTTCTCCGCCTCGTTCGGCGCGACATCGGGCGGAAGGCCCATCGCGCGCCGGAAATCGCGCCACACCTCCGCGGGCTGCCCGGCCTGGAACACGAAGCGGTCGAGATGCGCGCCGAACACCGGGTGCGCCTTGACCTGCGCGAGCGGCAATCCGCCGGTCAGCACCTCCCTGTGCATCGTCGGCAGCGGAATGCGGCGATTGGCCTGCGGGTCGCGGAGGACGCCCTTCGGATCTTCCCCGTCGGCGACCTTCTTCATCTCGCTGGTGAAGCGCCGGCGCAGCAGGCCGATCCCCCGGTCGCTGGTTCCCAGATTCTCCTTCGTCCGGTCCGCGATGCGCCCCTGCCCCACCCAGGCGACGAAGTCCTGGTTCATCACATGGGACGATATCCATTTGCCGGTCGCCGGATCGGCGATCGGCCCGCGCCAGGCGGGGATCGTCTCCTGGACGAACGGCTCGCTTTCGGTCGGCACGCGATTGAACATCCACGCCACGCTCAGCGTGTTCTCGTCGTCGATCGGCACGCGATATTCGAAATGGTCGCCCAGGAAGAAGGCGTTGGGCCACAGGCAGACGCGGCCGACCGTCCACATGCCGTGCGCCTCGCCCAGGTCCTCGCGATGGCGGCGATAGACGAAGCCATGGTCGAACTCGTCGAAGGCGACCGCGAGGTGGCGGGGACCATGCGCGCTGTCTGGGGCCCTCAGCCGTCGTCCCCAGTTCATGTGCATCCATTCGAAATGGACGGGGTCGATCGAATTCTCCTGGCATTGCAGCCAATTGCAGGGGATCTCGGCGAGAACGACCTGAACGAAGCCATTCTTCCAGGAAAAGGGCTCCCAATCGGGCAGCAGCGGCGCCGGCGCCGGGCCCATATAGGCCCAGACCATGCCGGCCTTCACCGCGACCGGATAGGATGCGATCCTGATCTTGTCGCGGAACCGCCCGGTGGGGTTGGCGACGTCCTCATAGGGCTGTTCGAGGCAGCGGCCATCGGCGTCGAACCGCCAGCCATGATAGTTGCAGCGCAGCCCGCATTGCTCGACGAAGCCATAAGCGAGGTCGGCGCGGCGGTGCGGGCATCGGCGGTCGACGAGGCCGAAGACGCCGCTCTTGTCACGATAGAGCACCAGATCCTCGCCGAACAGGCGGACCGGACGGATGCGGTCTTCGCCGTCGAACTCCGCGACGCCCGCGATCGGATGCCAGTATCGCCGCAGCAGCTCGCCCATCGGCGTGCCGGAACCGACCCGGGTGAGCTGGCGATTCTGTTCTTCGGTGAGCATGACGACCTGACCATCTGCTGGTGTGAATGAACCGCCGCCGCTCAGGCGACGCGCAACCCCTCGACCGAGAAACCGGCGATATCCTTGTACCGGTCCGACAGCCGCTTCAGCTCGTCCTGGCTGATGAACCGATCGAGATCGTCGAACGGACGATCGCCGGTCAGTTCCTCGACGCGGATGTTGATGATGTCGGGCGGCGATGTGCGGTTGGTCTCGACGATGCGGCTGGTCGGCGGGCGCCGCTCCTCCTCATAGGCGGCGAAGCCGTCGCGCGGGTCGGCGGCCGCCGCGATCCGGTCGGCCAGGACGCGCGCATCGATCAGCCCCTGCGCCGATCCGTTGGAGCCTCGGGGGTACATGGGATGCGCGGCGTCGCCCGCCAGCGTCACCCGGCCGAACGTCCAGCGCGCGAGCGGGTCCTTGTCCACCATCGGATATTCGAGCAGCAGCTCGGCGCCGCGGATCAGGCGCGGGACGTCGAGCCAGTCATAGGTCCAATCGGCGTAGATCGGCTCGAAATCGGCGGTGCGGCCGCTCCTGTTCCAGTCGTTCCGCGCCGCGGTCGGCCGCTCGATCTCGGCCACCCAGTTGACGAGTTGGGTGCCGTCGGCGCCGACCGGCTCGATCGGGTAGATCACCATCTTGCCGGTGCGGATCGACCCGATGCGCATATAGGTGCCGCCGTCGAGGATCGGCGGGCGCCGGGTGACGCCGCGCCAGGTGTTGATGCCGGTGAACACCACCCGGTCGTCGGGATAAAGCTCTTGGCGGACCGCCGAGTTCACGCCGTCACAACCGATCGCGAAGGCAACCCGGATCGGATCGCGATCGCTCCGCCCGGCATCGCCGCGAAAGCGGAGCGTGACGCCGTCCTCGTCCTGCGCGAAGCCGGCGAGTTGATGGTCGACGCGAATATGCTCCGGCCCGAGCAGCGACAGCGCCTTGCGATGGAGCAGCCCGTGCAACCGGCCGCGACCGATCGCCACCTCCGGGATCGCATAGCCGGCCGCAAGCCCGCGAGGCTCGCTGTAGATCGACTGGCCGAAGCGGTTGAAGAAGGCGCTCGTCCGCGTCTCGACGCCGCAGGCGCGAATCTCGTCGGCCAGCCCCAGCGCCGCCAGCTCGCGCATCGCATGGGGCAGCAGGGTGATGCCGACGCCGATCTCGCGCAATTCGGGCGCCGCCTCATAGACCGTCGCGCGGACGCCGCGCCGATGCAGCCCGATCGCGAGCGCGAGGCCGACGATGCCGCCGCCGATGATGGCAATATCAGGATCGCGCGCCACTCGTTCCTCCGCATTGGTGCATATATTCATATATCTTCGCATCAAGCGCCCCAGCGATGCCACCCCATCAAACCGGCCCAGTTTATTGCCCAGTGACCACGGATCGCATTGCGCTCCATGCATATAATCAGACGTCTGTATATATACCCGAACATCAATGCAAGACCTGTTTGCCGAAGGGCGTCCGTCAGGTCGACCCGACGGACGCCCGCCGCCTCATCGCGCGATGTCGACGACCAGATCGGTCAGCCCCGCCACCTTGCCGACCAGATGATCGCCGCGCCGGACCGGGCCCACGCCCTCTGGCGTCCCGGTGTAGATCAGGTCGCCGGGCTGCAAGGCGACATAGGTGGACAGGTCCGCGATCGTCTCGGCGACGTTCCAGATCAGCAGCGAGACATCGCTCGCCTGACGCACCTCGCCGTTGATCTCGAGCGAGATCGCGCCGTTCGCCAGATGGCCGACCTGACCGACAGGCGAGATCGCCGCGCAGGGAGCGGAATGGTCGAACGCCTTGCCCATGTCCCACGGACGGCCAGCGTTGCGCGCGATCATCTGCAGGTCCCGCCGGGTCATGTCGAGCCCGACGGCATAGCCGAAGACATGGTCGAGCGCCTGGCCGACGGCGATCGCGGCGCCCGCCTTGCCGATCGCGACGACCAGCTCGATCTCATGCTGATAGTCCTCGGTACGCGCGGGATAGGGGATGGTCGCGCCATTGGCGACGATCGCATCGGACGGCTTGGTGAAGAAGAAGGGTGCCTCGCGATCGGGGTCCGCGCCCATCTCGATCGCGTGGGCGCGATAGTTGCGGCCGACGCAATAGATCCGGCGGACCGGGAATTCGCCGCCGGTCGTGACCGGCACGGCGACGGTCGGGGAGGGTTCGACTACATACACGTCTTGCTATCCTTTCGATATTCAGCGGCGGGGAATGCCCCGTTCTTCGCGCCACAGGCCGAGACCCTCCTGAACGGGACGGTCGGAGAAACTGAACAGCACCGCGTCGCCGCTCGCGGCATGCTCCTGCCATTGCCAGCTCGGCGCGACGAAGATGTCGCGCGGTTTCCAGCGGATGCGCCGATCGCCGACGATGCTTTCGCCATGCCCCTCGACCACCGCATAGACGGTGCTGTCGGTCGACCGGTAGGGCGCGGTGCGAAAACCGCCCGGCAGGAACTGGATGAACGCGCCGATCGTCGGCATCGGCCAGCCGCCGTCGGCCGGATTGACGTAGCGCAGCTTGTATCCGTGGCTGGCGTCGGCCTCGCCGTTGCGTTCCAGCCGGTGCAGCGTCTCCCGCGACCGCGCATAGGGATAGTTGAGCACCGGCGAGTTCCGCGACGACGCCCGCCAGTCCACGGGCAGCAGCGTGCCCCCGAACCGCGCCTCCGCGTCGCCGTCGGGGCGAACGGTTGGCTGGCTGTCGGCATTGCCGGCCTCGGCGAAACCGGCGTCGAGGAAGGCGACGATCGGAATGTCGAGCCCGTCGAGCCACACCATCGGCGCGTCGCTCTCATTGCCATGGTCGTGCCAGGTCCAGTTCGGCGTCAGCACGAAGTCGCCGGGATGCATGATCGTACGCTCGCCCGACACGGTGGTGTGCGCGCCCTCCCCCTCGACGATGAAACGCAGCGCGCATTGGGTGTGCCGATGCGCCGGCGCGACCTCGCCCGGCAGGATGAGCTGCAACCCGGCATAGAGCGACTGGGTGATCGAGGCCTTGCCGCGCAGCCCCGGATTTTCGAGGATGAGCACGCGGCGCTCGGCCTTCTTCGCGGTGATCAGCCGGCCCGCCTCCATCAGGCGCGGGCGGACGACGGCGTCATAGTCCCAATGGGCGGCCTGGATGACCGGCGCCGGCTGGCGCGGCACCAGACTGTGCAGGCTTTCCCACAGCGGCGCCATGTTCTGGCCGTCGAGCTCCGCGTAGAAGGCCGCCATGGTTTCGGGGGCCGTTTCTGCTTCCATGACCGTCTCTCCTGCAAATCCACATCGCCTCCGTCCCGGCGGACCGTCAGGCAGGCGCCGCCTTGGCGAAGGCGGAAAGCGCGAGCGCGCGGTCGGCCATCTCGACCAGCCGGCCATAGGGGGACAGGTCGACCGCGAAGCGGCGCGCGTTGAAGACCTGGGGGACGAGGCAGATCTCGAACAGGCCGGGGGCCTCGCCGGTCAGGAACGGGCCGGCCGCCTCGGCGCGGGCCATCGCCTCCAGCCCCTCGAACCCGGCGTGGATCCAGTGCGCGTACCAGCGGTTCCGCGCCGCCTCGTCCTGGCCGAGCTCGGCCTCCAGATAGTGGAGGACGCGCAGATTATCGAGCGGATGGATGTCGCAGGCGATCGTCTGCGCCATCGCCTGCACGCGCGCCCGCTCCGCCGGTTCGGCCGGGATCAGGCGAGGCTCGGGAAAGCGCTGGTCGAGATAGTCGATGATCGCCAGGCTCTGCGTCAGGCGCAACCCGTCGATCTCGAGGCAGGGGACGAGGCCGACGGGATTGATCGCCAGATAGCCGGCGCTGCGATGCTCCTGCCTGCGCAGCATGTAGGACCGGCTCTGATAGGCAATGCCCTTCATCGCCAGGGCGATGCGCACCCGGTAGCTGGCCGAGGAGAGGGCGAATTCGTGCAGCAGGATCATGGCGGGCGGCTCGCGATGCTCAGATCGGGTAGATGATCGAATTGGGGATCAGCTCGCTGTCGAAGACGCAGAGCTTCTCGGCGAATTTCAGCCCGGCGCCGGCGCGGACGACGCGATCGACGTAGCGCCCGACGTTGAACAGGTCGCTCGGCTTGTCGCGCTTGGTGCGGATCACCTGGTAATTGGCCTCGACCAGCAGCGCGCCGCCGTCGCGGCCCTTCACCAGCGGAAGGCCGATGACGTGACGCTGATAATAAGGCGCGTGGAACAGCGTGCTGGTCACGCCGTAGACGCGGTCGCGCAGGCCCGCGACGCCCTTCAGCGACATGATCGCGAGCGGATAGCCCGCCTCGTGATTCTCGCGGGCGACCAGCCGATAGACACAATCCTCGGTGAAGAAGGCGGGCCAGTCGTCGAACCGTTCCTCGTCGATGCAGGCGGCATAGGCGGCGTAGAGCTGGATCAGTTCGGCGAGCTCGCCGGTCTCGACGTTCATATCTCCATCACCTCGCGCCAATAGCGGTACATGCCGCGGATCAGCCCCTCGGTGACCATGTGGTCGCTGTTGCCGACATCGGTTCCGCCCAGTTCGCACAGCGTCGCGAAACCCTGGTCCTGCTCGAAACCGTCCTGGCTGAACTCGATCACCTCGCCGTCGTCGGCCGAGACGAGGCCGCCCGGGCCGAACAGGTTCGCCTGGTGCATCCGGCGCGCCCTCATCCCCTCGTCGTCGTCGTCGAAGGCGAAGTGCGTCCAGACGAAATCGAACGCGTCGGGCCCGACCGGGATGATCTGCCGCGTCGACAGCGAGTTGATCTGCTGCTGCAGGATCACGCTGGGGAAGATCGTGGTCATGCAGACGGTGGGACCGCCCCACCAGGGCTCGGCGACGATGTCGAGCAGGCTCTCGTCGTTGAGCTGCATGTTCTTGCGGAAACTGGTGACACCCTTGGTGACCTCGGCGTCGACCGTCTCGCTGCGCTTCGAGATCATGCAGGCATGGCGGTGATGCCGGTCCATGACGAGCTGCGACTGGTTGTCCGCGCGCCACAGCCCGTAGGTCACGAACCAGGTGTGCAGCAGCCCGGGATGATAGGGGTCCTTGATGTTCTCCATCATCAGCTTCCAGTTGCCCGGAATGCGCTGGCGCGAATAACCCTGGACCACCAGTTCGCGCCCGTCGAAGGTGCGGTCGAAATAGCGCAGCACGTCGGGGCCGAGATAGTCCTCGAACGGCTCGACATCATCGTCGAACGACGCGAACACCACGCCGTTGCGCACCGTCACCTTGAGCCGGCGGAGGCTGCGATCGGTCAGCGCGAAATCCTCGGGCATTCCGCCCTTGCCCTTCACGCCCCGCTGGAACGGGACCCCTAGCAGCTTGCCGTCATGGTTGTAGTTCCACTGGTGATAGGGGCACACCAGCGTCTTCACCTTGCCGAATTTCTCCTGGCAGAAGCGCATCGCCCGGTGGGCGCAGCGATTCTCGAGCACGTTGATCTCACCCTGACGGTTGCGGATCATGATGACCGATCGCTCGCCGATTGCGGTACGCTTGAACCGGCCCGGCTCGGGCACCTCCGCCTCGAGACCGACATAGCTCCAGTGTCGGCCGTAGAAGAAGCGATCCAGCTCGCGCCGATAGACGGCCGGATCGGTATAGACCCGCGCCGGGATGCGGCTGGAGCCGTCGTCCGGCCAGATCCCGTCGAACGCCGCCGCCGCGTCCGGGGCGATCGAAGTCGCAACATTCATGTCAACCTCTCCCCGCCGGCGGCCGCACGGCCATCGATCAATCCAGCTTTCCGAAGAAGTGGAGCGTCTGGGTGCAGAATTCCTCGGGATATTCGATCATCACCCAATGGCCGCAGTTCGGGAAGACGTGGCCGATCGCCTGCGGGATCGCCAGGATCTGGTCGATCACCTTGCGGACCGGCACCATGACGTCGTTCTTGCCGCCGAGCACCAGCACCGGCATCGTCAGCGAAGCGAGCTGTTCGGGCGAGTAATAGAGGCCGTTCTGCTTCGCCCAGCCCATCGTCGCCTTGTAGGCCGCGGTCGTCGTCGGCCGCAGCGACGCCTCGTGCCGGTAATGGACGATATCGTCGGTCGGCTGGTAGCTATGGGTCAGCGCCGCGATGATCTTGCGCATCCCTTCCTCGCTGCCGTCATAGGACATCACCGCCGCGAGGTCGTCGCGATTGGCGACCATGTCGTCGGGGGAGATGTTCACCGCCGCGCCCATCAGCACGAGCCTGTCGATCAGTTCCGGCGCCTTCAGCGCGGCGCCGCAGGCGGTCGTCCCGCCCATGCTGTTGCCGATCAGGCAGATCTTCGAAAGGCCCAGCGCCTTGATGAAGCTGATCAGATGGTCGGTGCGCGCGGCCTGGGTATAGGCGAAACCGGCAGGATCGGGCGCGTCGGTCTGGCCGAAGCCCACCATGTCATAGGCGATGACGCGCATATGCCGGGCGAAGATCGGAAAATTGTCGGCGAAGTTGGACCGGCCGTCGGCACCCGCGCCGCCGCCATGGACCAGCACCAGCGGATCGCCCTCGCCCATTTCAATGTAATGGGTACGAATGCCATCACAATCGATGAACTTGCTTTCAAACTGCTCGAACATCCGCTCTCCTTTCAAATATTCACCGACCGGCAATGCCGTCCATTGCGCGACCGCCTACATGCGATCGACTTCAGCCGACCACACCGACACTCGAATATTCTTGCTCAACGCCCATCGAACACGCCGACGGCGTAACGATGATTCGGCGACATCCTCACTCTCGGATATCAGGCTAACGCAACGTTCCGCTTTCGGCAAGGAAATTTATTCGATCGAATAGCAATTGGATCGTCCGCGCGCGGCATCGCCCTTGAGTCAACGACTTCGGTTGATTAACCCGGCCCGAAAGGAGGCTCGGACATTGCGCAAAACGAGATCTGACGAAGCGCCGCCGGCCGCCATTCCGCCGCGGCCGGACAGCGATTCGATCCACTTCGACTATCTGGAGATGCTGGACTTCGAGATTCCGACCAAGGGCCTGCAGCAGCGCTCGATCGACAGCCGGAACCGGATCATCGGCGTCGCGAGCAAGGCCTTCATGGGCAAGGGCTATGCCGGTGTCTCGACCCATGAAATCTCGGCCGAAGCAGGCGTGACCCAGGGCCTGATCACCTATCACTTCAAGTCGAAGGACGGCCTCTGGCAGGCCGCGATGGACCAGGTGTTCGGGGAGTTCCGCAACAGCCTGGCCGAACGCATCCGTGTGGATCGGCGTGCAAAAAGGACCCCGTTAGCGGGGTGATCGGCGTCTAAAAGGGACCCCTCATTTCGATGGTTTAAGCAGCCGGCTGGATTTTCAGGCGGCGAGATCGGGATGTTGATTTTGGAGACAGTGGTTCGGATTCGGCGCGAGTATGCCGGCGGCAAGGCGATCAAGGCGATCGCGCGGGATTTGCATGTGTCGCGGAAGGTGATCCGCAAGGCGATCCGGGCGCCGGAAGGCGCATTCGACTATCAGCGCAAGGTTCAGCCACTGCCTAGGATCGGGCCGTTTCAGGATCGCCTGAACACACTGCTGGAAGAGAACGAGGTGCGCGGCAGGCGCGAGCGACTGCGGATGACGCGGATACATGATCTGCTGGAGCGCGAAGGTTTTGAGGGTTCCTACGATGCCGTTCGGCGCTACGCGGCGCGCTGGAAGGCCGACCGGCGCAAGGATGCCGGCGATGGTGTCACCGCCTTCATCCCGCTGATGTTCAAGCCGGGCGAGGCCTACCAGTTCGACTGGAGCCATGAGGATGTGGAGATCGCCGGCAAGCCGATGCGCGTGAAGGTTGCGCATATGCGGCTGTGTGCATCGCGGGCGGTCTATGTCCGGGCCTATCCGCGCGAGAGTCAGGAGATGCTGTTCGACGCGCATGCGCGCGGCTTTGCTTTCTTCGGCGGCGTGCCGGGCCGCGGCATCTACGATAATATGAAGACGGCGGTGACGAGCGTGTTCACGGGGAAGGAGCGGGTCTTCAACCGGCGGTTCCTGATCATGACCGACCATTATATGGTCGAGCCCACCGCCTGCTCGCCGGCGGCGGGATGGGAGAAGGGCCAGGTCGAGAACCAGGTGCAGACGATCCGGGGCCGCTTCTTCCAACCCCGGTTGCGGTTCGCCAGCCTCGACGAGCTCAATGGCTGGCTGGAGGCCGAGTGCCAGCGCTGGGCGGAACGACAGGCACACCCGGAACAGGGCGAGCTGACCGTGGCGCAGGCGCTGGAGATCGAGCGATCGGCACTGCAGCCGATGCTGGGACCGTTCGACGGCTTTAACGAGAGCGAGCATGCGGTGACGGGCACCTGCCTGATCAGCTTCGATCGCAACCGCTACTCGGTTCTCTCGACGGTGGCGCGGCGGACGGTGCAGGTCCGGGCCTATGCCGACCGCATTGTCGTGCGCTGCGGCGAGGAGGTTGTCGCCGAGCATCCCCGCTACTTCGGGCGCAACCGCACGATCTATGACCCCTGGCATTATCTGCCGGTACTGGCCCGCAAGCCCGGAGCGCTGCGGAACGGCGCGCCCTTCCAGGACTGGGATCTGCCGCCGGCGCTGGCGCGCCTGCGCCGCAAGCTTGGCAATGGCGACGATGCCGACCGCCGGTTCGTCCGTGTGCTGTCGGCCGTGCTGACCGATGGTCTGGAGCCGGTCGAAGCGGCCGTCCGCGAGGCATTGGCGACCGGCACGGCGAGCGACGACCTGATCCTCAACATCCTGGCGCGGCGCCGCGAACCGCCGCGACCGCTCACCATCATCACCTCCGAAGACAGCGCCTTGCGCCATCCGCCGATCGCCGACTGCGCCCGTTACGACCAGCTGAGGACCTTCGATGCAGCGGCATGACATGATCGAGGCGATGCGCGGGCTTGGGCTCAAGGGCATGGCGGGCGCGTTCGACGATGCGGTCACCACCGGCCTTCAGCGCCAGCGCACCACGATGGAGATACTGACCGACCTTCTGCGCGCGGAAGCAACACATCGCCATGCTGCCTCGATCCGATACCGGATGGCGGCCGCCCGGCTGCCGGTCGTGAAGGATATCGATGCGTTCCGGTTCGAGGGCACGCCGATCAACGAGGGGCTGGTGCGTTCGCTGCACAGTGGCGCGTTCCTGCCCGCTCGGCGCAACATCGTCCTGGTCGGCGGCACGGGCACCGGCAAAACCCACCTGGCCATCGCCATCGCCGCCAATGTCGTTCGCTCGGGTGCGCGAGGCCGCTACTTCAACACCGTCGATCTGGTGACCCGCCTCGAAGAGGAGGCCAGGATCGGCAAGAGCGGCGCTCTCGCCGCCCAGCTATCCCGACTCGACCTGATCGTGCTCGACGAACTGGGATATCTGCCGTTCGCCCGCTCGGGCGGCCAGTTGCTGTTCCACCTGATCAGCAAGCTCTACGAGCAGACCAGCGTCATCATCACCACCAACCTCGCGTTCGGCGAATGGCCCACCGTGTTCGGCGATCCCAAGATGACCACCGCGCTCCTTGATCGCGTCACCCACCATTGCGACATCGTCGAGACCGGCAATGACAGCTGGCGCTTCAAAAACCGCAGCTGATCGCCCCCACCGACCTCCGATTAAAAGATGCTTTGCGCTGCGCGCGCCTCCGGTCGGGCTCCGCCCTCCCTACGCCGCGCGCAGCGCAAAGGCGCGTGTCCGATCAACCTTGCGCCATCGTGAAAGGGGGTCCCTTTTGCGCGCCGATAGGGGGTCCCGTTTGCACGCCGATTGACAACGCATCCGGGCGTTGCGCGGCGAGGACGAGCCGACCGTCGTCGCCGAGATCATCAGGCATCTGATCCGGCTCGCGTTGCAATATCCCGCGATGATCCGCTTCATGGTCTATTTTGTTGAAAAACTTGCGCTTGAAGTGGCGCTGAAGGTCTGATTCACTCTGCATAGGCGAGCGGAGATGATCCGATGATGGGCGAGCGGACGGTGGCGCAGGAAGCGCTGTTCTACAGCTTCAATCTGGAGCGGCATGTGCCGCCGGATCATCTGCTACGCTCGATCGACCGGTTCGTGGACCTGTCGGATATCCGCGAGCACCTGCGGCCTTATTATAGCGAGACGGGTCGGCCATCGATCGACCCAGAGTTGATGATCCGGATGCTGATCATCGGCTATTGCATGGGCATCCGGTCGGAGCGACGGCTGTGTGACGAGGTGCATCTCAACCTCGCCTATCGCTGGTTCTGCCGGCTGGGGCTGGAGGGCGACGTGCCCGATCACTCGACGTTCTCGAAGAACCGGCATGGACGCTTCCGCGACAGCGATCTGCTGCGGCAACTGTTCGAGATGACGGTGGCGCGCTGCATGGCCGAAGGACTGGTCGGCGGCGAAGGCTTTGCGGTCGATGCGAGCCTGATCCGGGCGGATGTCCACCGGCAACGGTCGGTGCCGGGTGAAGAGGGCTTGCCGCCGGAAGCGGTCGGTCGTGCGGTCGCTGAGTATCTGGACGTGCTGGACGATGCGGCGTTCGGCGGTGCAACGCCGGTGACACCCAAGCGGATCAATCTCACCGATCCAGCCTCGCGCTGGACCGCCGCCACGCGCGAGGCGGCCTTTTACGCCTACAGCACCAACTATCTGATCGACCTCGATCATGCGGTCATCGTCGATGTCGAGGCGACCACCTCGGTGCGGCAGGCGGAGGTGACCGCCCAGCGCAGGATGATCGAGCGAACGCAGGATCGCTTCGGCATCTGGCCCGAGCGCCTCGTGGCCGATACCGCCTATGGCTCTGCCCCCAACCTGGCCTGGCTGGTCGAAGAGATGAGCATCGAGCCGCATATTCCGGTGTTCGACAAGTCCGCTCGGACTGACGGCAGCTTCGAGCGCGCCGACTTCGTCTATGACCATGATGACGACAGCTACATCTGCCCGGTCGGCAACCGCCTACGGCGTTCCAACCGCAACTTCAGCACGCCCCGTGATCGCGTCGATAAGGACGGTTCGATCCGCTACCGCGCGCGTCAGCAGGACTGCCAGAGCTGTGCTCTGCGCCAGCGATGCACGCCCAACATGCCCGCTCGCAAGGTCACCCGATCGATCCACGAAGGCGCGCGCGATCTGGCCCGCGACATCGCCACCACCGACGCGTATCTCGTCTCACGTCGCCAGCGCAAGAAGGTCGAGATGCTGTTCGCCCACCTCAAGCGCATCCTGAAGCTGGATCGCTTGCGCCTGCGCGGCCCCAATGGCGCAAGAGACGAGTTCCACCTCGCCGCAGCGGCACAGAACCTCCGCAAAATGGCAAAGATCATCCCGATGGCCAGGCCCGCACCGGCCTGATCGGCAAAGGACGTCGCTCGCGTCCATCGCGAAGCGCAGTCAAACGGTCTCGCAGCTGACTTCTTCAACAGAATATGGTCGAAAGCGGTCCGCATCCCGACCAGCACCTTCTCTGGCTGCTCGATCGCCACATCCGGCCGATCTACCTGTCGATCACCCATGTCTTCGAGGTCGGCAAGGCGCACGGCATCCTCCGCGACCTGCCGGTCTCCAACGCCTATTATGTGCTGCTCAGTTCGAGCGCGATCTTCTCGCTTGAGGAGGAGATGAGAATCGTGACCGGCGACGACGTGCGCTCGGACGTCTTTTTCGAGACTCACGCCGCGTGCATGCTGACCATGCTCATGAACCATCCGCCTGAATAAATCCATGGAATTCAATAGTATAGGTCGATCCTAAAAATTATTTGATCGAACAAATTGTTTTTGTTACGCTTCTCCGCGAGGCAACGAGATTTGCCCGCCATCAGTCAGGAGAGGGGTAGCAACCATGCGAGGTTTGCGACTGGGACTGCTTTCGGCCACGGCGCTGGCATGCGCCTGTTCCGCAGCACCGATTTCGCGCAGAACGGATCCCGCCAGGATCAACCCGAGGCGAGCGAAGCAGCTGATCAATCGCTCGACATCGTCGTGACCGCGCGGAAACGCAGCGAACGCATCTCGAACGTCCCGATGACGATCACGGCGGCGAGCGGCGAGCAGCTCGCGATGCGCGGCATCAACGACGTCGCCGACCTCGCCAAGGTGACGACCGCGCTGACTGCGACGACGACCTACAGCTCGACGCCGGTCTATACGATCCGCGGCATCGGCTTCTACGACAACTCGCTGGCGATCTCGCCTGCGGTCAGCGTCTACACCGACCAGATCCCCCTGCCCTTTTCGATCATGACCGAGGGCGCGTCGCTCGACGTCGCGCGGGTCGAGGTGCTCAAGGGACCGCAGGGCACGCTGTTCGGACAGAATTCGACCGGCGGCGCGATCAACTATGTCGCCAACAAGCCGACCGACCATTTCTCGGCCGGCGGCAAGATCGGCTATGGCCGGTTCAACGCGATCAACGCCAACGCCTATGTCAGCGGACCGCTGTCCGACACGCTGGGCGTGCGCGTGTCAGGCGCGCTCGACCGGCGCTCGCCCTGGCAGCAGAGCCTGTCCCGTCCGGGCGACGAACTCGGCCGTCGCCGCTTCGCCACCGGACGCCTGCTGCTCGACTGGAAGCCGACCGACGCCCTCCAGTTCGAGCTGAGCGTCAACGGCTGGATCGACCGCAGCGACACCCAGGCGGCGCAGTTCCTCGACGTCCGGCCGACCGTGCCCGTGCCGCCGGGCTATGCCCCGCCGCTGGCCGCGCTCGGCGGGCTGACGTCGGCGCCGGACAAGGCGCGCCGGGCGGATTGGACGCCCGGACGCGACTATGGCCGCCACGACGATTTCCACCAGTTCGCGCTGCGCGGCGAATGGGACGTCAACGACGCCGTCAAGCTGACGTCGATCACCAGCTATTCGGAACTGAAGCGCCGCGCGCGGACCGATCCGGATGGCGCCGCCTATCCCAATTCCGACATTTCGCAGATCGGCAAGATCAAGTCCTTCTTCCAGGAGCTTCGCCTGGAGGGCCCGAGCGCCGACGGCCCGCTCAAATGGATGGTCGGCGTCAACTATGCCAAGGACAGGTCGCGCGACTATACGGCGGCCAACAATATCGGCACCAATTCGCTGATCGCGGGCGTCTTCTTCATCGACGGCGCCGGCATGGTCAACAACCAGAATGTCGAGACCAAGGCCGCGTTCGGCAGCCTCGACTACAAGATCACCAGCACGCTCACGGCGCAGGGATCGATCCGCTACACCGATTCCAGGAACCGCCATGCGGGTTGCGGAACCGACCTCGGCAACGGGCTTCTGGCGGCGGTCTTCTCGGGGCTCACCGGGGTCGCGATCCAGCCGGGCCAGTGCGTGATGCTGGTGCCCGGCCCGTCGGGCGCGCCGGTGCCGTCCCTCACCCCGGTCAAGGGCAGCCTGGACGAGGACAATGTCTCGTGGAAGGCCGGGCTGAGCTGGAAGCCGACCAACGCGACGCTGCTCTATGCCTCGGTCACGCGCGGCTACAAGTCGGGCGTCTTCTCGACCCTGCCCGCGCTCAGCCTCGCCCAGCTCGTGCCGGTGAAGCAGGAATCGATCCTGGCCTATGAGGTCGGCCTCAAGCAGCAGCTCCTCGACAACCGCGCCGACATCACCCTGGCGGCGTTCCACTATGATTATGACGACAAGCAGCTGCTCGGCTACATCGCGGTTCCGCCGTTCGGCAACCTGCCCGGCATCGTCTCGATTCCGAAATCGCGCGTGAACGGCATCGAGGGATCGCTCACCTGGCGCCCGGCGACCGGGCTGACGCTGAGCGGCGGTGCCGCCTATATCGCGTCGAAGGTGACCAGAAGCGCCATCAAATATGACGCCGACAGCAATCTCGTCGACGTCAAGGGCGAGGCCTTTCCGTTCACGCCGAAATACCAGCTCACCGGCGACGCCCAGTACGAGTTCCCGGTGTCGCAGGAGCTGTCGGCCTTCGTCGGCGCCAACGCCCGCTACCAGAGTTCGAGCGCCGCTTCGTTCGGCGGCAATCCGGCCTACCGGCTTCCGGGCTACACGCTGCTCGACCTGCGGGCGGGCATCTTCCCGGGCGACAACCGCTGGCGCTTCGAGGTCTGGGCGCACAATGTGACCGACAAATTCTACGCGACCAACATCATCCACGTCGTCGATACGCGCGTCCGCCACGTCGGCATGCCGGCCACCTACGGCGCCAGCATCAGCTTCAAGATCTGACGGCAGATGGGGAGCAACAACATGGCCCGGCTCGATTCCGGCTTGATCACCGAAGCCGATCTCACCGCGCTGGACGAGGACGGCGCGATCATCGTGCGCAACGTCTTCGACCGGGACTGGGTCGAACGGACGCGGCGCGCCAGCGCCGCCGCAGTCGAACGGCAGCTCGCCGGGATGGAGGCCGCCGGCCGGCCGCGCCCGGCCGAACCGGCCTTCCACAACGTCCTCTACATGCACCTCGACGATCCCGAGTTCCGGGTGATCGCGCTCCAGTCCCCGGCGGCGCTGCTGGCGCGCGACCTGATGCAGACCGACAAGGTCGTCCTCTATGCCGATCATCTGCTGGTCAAGGAACCGGGCGCGCAGACCCGGACGCCCTGGCACCAGGACCTGCCTTATTGGCCGGTGCGGGGACGCCAGATCACCTCGCTGTGGATCGCGCTCGATCCCGTCACGCGCGACAGCGGCGCGCTCGAATATGTCCGCGGCAGCCATCGCTGGGGCAAGATGTACCAGCCGCAGAATTTCGACGGCAGCGGCGGCTATGGCGATTTCGAGCCCCTCCCCGACATTGAGGGCGAGCGGGAGAGATATGACATCCTGCAATGGGATCTCGAACCGGGTGACGTGATCGTCCACGATGTCGGCGTGCTGCACGGAGCCGGCGCCAACGCCCGCCAGGACCGCAGCCGGCGCGCATTGTCGCTGCGCTATGTCGGTGACGATGCCCGGTGGCATGCCGATGGCGCGCGGAACGTCCCCTCGGGCGTGCGGGTCGCCGATCTCCGGGACGGCGATCCGCTCGACAAGGACGGGGCGCACATGGTCGCGCCCCTTCCCCCGCTCGTCGCGGCCTGAAGGCGCGTGGCGTTTCGATCCATGGTGACGATCCTGATCATGAGGTGTTCCGATGTCTGAAATCTCGAGCCTCGGCTATGTCGGCTACAGCGTGACCGACCTCGACCGGTGGGAGGAGCTGGCGGTCGATATCCTCGGCTTCGTTCCCGGCCGACGCAATCCCGGCCGCTCGCTCGGCCTGCGGATGGACAAGCTCGAGCAGCGCATCGTCCTCGAACGCGACGGGAAGGACGACCTCAAATATGTCGGCTGGCTGTTCGACACCGAGGATGACCTCGACGGCTTCGTCGACAAGGCGCGCGGCGCCGGCGTCGACATCCGGCCGCAGAGCGCGGAGATCGCCAAGCAGCGCGCCGTCGACCGCGTCCATGCGGTGACCGATCCCAACGGCGTGATCCACGAATTCGCATTCGGGCCGAAATTCGCCTCCGCGCACGAGCCGTTCCTGTCGAAGGTGCTGCGCGGCGGCTTCGTGACCGGCCGGCTCGGCGTCGGCCATGTGCTGGAAGTGGCGCGCGACTATGGCGAGACGGTGGCCTTCGCCCGCCGGGTGCTCGGGTTGAAGGTCAGCGACTATATCCGCGGGCCACAACCGATGCCGAACGGCATCTTCGACGTCGAGGCGGCCTTTTTCCACACCCGGACCGGACGGCACCATTCGCTCGCCACGGCCGAAGTGCCGACGCCGCTGCGCATCCACCACATGATGGTCGAGGTCAGCGACATGGACGATGTCGGCCTGGCCTATGACCGCTGCCGCGCGGCGGGCTTCCCGATCGGCATGGAGCTCGGCCATCATCCCAATGACGGGATGTTCTCCTTCTACGTGCGCACGCCTTCCGGCTTCCTGATCGAGTTCGGCTGGGGCGGCGTGGTCATCGACGACGCCGATTGGGAAGTGAAGACCTATTCGCAGCTGAGCGACTGGGGACACGCGCACGCGCATTGACGCGGCCACCGGGTCGGAAGCCTGCTTATTTTGGAGTGCATTCAGAAAATGGCGAAAACCGTTGAAACCGATGTTCTGGTGGTCGGTGCCGGACCGGCAGGGGCGATCAGCGCCCTGCTGCTGTCGACCTATGGCATCCGCACCATCATGATCAACAAATATGGTTCGACGTCGCCCGGTCCGCGCGCTCACATCACCAACCAGCGTGCGATGGAGATCCTGCGCGACCTCGACCTGGAGGAGCCCGCCAAGGCGCTGGCCACCCCCCAGGAAAAGATGGGGCACGTCTTCGCGCGCAGCCTGGTCGACGAGGAGTTCGGCCGCATCTACTCCTGGTCGACGCACCCCGAGGCCAAGGCGCGCCACGACCTCGCCAGCCCCTGCGCCATCTGCGACCTGCCGCAATATTATTTCGAGCCGCTGGTCACCGCCCAATGCGCGCTGCGAGGCAGCGACGTGCGGCTGCGGACCGAATATGTCTCGCACGTCCAGGACGCGGACGGCGTCACCGCCACGCTGCGCGACCTGCTGACCGACACCGACTATCAGGTCCGCGCCAAATATCTGATCGGCGCGGACGGCGCCCGGTCGAAGGTGGCGCAGGACATCGGCCTGCCGTTCGAAGGCCGGATGGCGACGGGCGATTCCGGCTCGCTCAACATCGAATTCACCGCCGACCTCAGCGCGCTGGTCCAGCACCGCCCCAGCGACATGTTCTGGCTGCTGCAGACCGGCAGCGGGCTGAACGGCACCGGCGTGGGCGTGCTGCGGATGGTGCGCCCCTGGCACAAATGGGTCTGCGTCTGGGGCTATGAGCTGGCGAACGGCGCACCCCAACTTTCGACGGAGCAGGCCAGGGCCGTCGTCCAGAAGCTGATCGGCACCGACGACATTCCGGTGACGATCGACGGCATGTCGACCTGGACGATCAACCAGCAATATGCCGGCCGCAACAGCGCAGGCCGCGTCTTCTGCATGGGCGACGCGGTCCATCGTCACTCGCCGATGGGCGGCCTCGGGCTCAACACGTCGGTGCAGGACGCCTATAATCTCGCCTGGAAGCTGGCGGCGGTGATCAAGGGGCAGGCCGGCGCGGAGCTGCTCGCCTCGTTCGACGCCGAACGGTCGCCGATCGCGAAGCAGATCGTCGACTATACGGCGTCCACCTTCGCGACGCTTCCGCCGATGTTCGCGGCGCTGGGCATCCCGCCCGCTCCGACCGAGCAGGACATGGACCTGGCGATCGCGCGCCTCAAGGAACCCACCGAGGACGCCGCCTTGCGCCGCACGGCACTGCGCAAGGCGATCGACGAGACGATCGTGATCTTCGGCGGCGGCCATGGCGTCGAGATGAACCAGCGTTACCGGTCCGGCGCGATCGTTTCCGACGGCAGCGAGGACCCCGGCTTCGCGCGCGACGAGCGGCTGTTCCACCAGCCGAGCACGCGGCCGGGTGCGCACCTGCCCCACGCCTGGCTGACATCCGACCATCGCCGCGTCTCGACGCTCGACCTGTGCGGCAAGGGCCGTTTCACCCTGCTGACCGGTCTCGCCGGCAGCGCCTGGGCGAAGGATGCCGAAGAGGTTCAACGTGAGCTGGGCATCGATCTGCGTGTCCATGTCATCGGGCCGGGGCAGCCGTATGAAGACGCATGGGGTGATTTCGCGGCCGCCTCCGAGGTCGGCGAAAGCGGCCTGCTGCTCGTGCGCCCCGACATGTTCGTCGCGTGGCGCGCCGCCGATGCCGCCGATGCCGGATCGGGCCGGCTGCTGGAGGTGATGCGAACCATCCTGCACGCCCCGGAGGCTCGATCGCGCGAACCCGAACTCGCCATCGCGAAGACCGGCTGACCGACCGCGATCTAACGGAACCCCTGGCCGATATTGCAAATTATACAGACATCTGATTATATTGCCGTCATATGTAAAACCAAAAGAAAATCGAGGGGAGCTTTTATGAGAAACCGGAACTGCAATCACGCAAAATCGCTGCTCCTGCTGCTTTCCATCGGCATATCCCATAGCGCCTGGGCTCAGGCCGAAACGGCCGAAGGCGCCAATTCGACAGATATCGTTGTAACGGCGCAAAGGCGCGCCGAGCGCCTGCAGGACGTCCCGGTGTCGGTCGGCGTCGTCTCGGGCGACAGGCTGGCCCGGACGAACACGCGCAATCTCGAGGAACTCAGCAGCCAGCAGCCGGCGCTCAAGATCGCGACCGGCGCCGCGTCCGACCAGCTCAACCTCCGCGGTGTCGGATCGGGCTTCAACGCCGGCTTCGAGCAATCGGTCGCGACCTTCGTCGACGGCGTCTATCGCAGCCGCGCCCGGACCTCGCGCCTCGCGCTGTTCGACATCGACCGGGTCGAGATATTGAAGGGTCCCCAGACGATCTTCTTCGGCGCGAACGCGATCGCCGGCGCGCTCAACATCACGACGCGCAAGCCGAGCGACGAACTGACCGTCAACGCCTCGGCGCTCTATGCGCCGACCGACGGCGAATATGCGCTGGAAGGCGGAATTTCGGGACCGCTGATGGATACCCTGAAGGCCCGCGTCGCGGTCAAGGCGTCGGGCATGAACGGCTATGTCCACAACGACCGCCTCGACAACAAGGGGCCGCATCTCCGCGACCTGCAGGGACGCGTCCAGTTCCAGTGGGACCCGTCGAGCAACCTGTCGATGACGCTGCGCTATGACGGCGCCCGGCTCCGCGACACGGGAACCTCCAACACCGAGATAATAGCATGTCCCCCTGTCGGTTCGGCGCCGACCGGTCTCTGCGCGCGGGCGCTGGGCCAGTTCGGAACGATCGACGACCGGTTCGACTATCAC
This sequence comes from Rhizorhabdus wittichii RW1, assembly GCA_000016765.1. Taxonomy (NCBI): domain Bacteria; kingdom Pseudomonadati; phylum Pseudomonadota; class Alphaproteobacteria; order Sphingomonadales; family Rhizorhabdaceae; genus Rhizorhabdus; species Rhizorhabdus wittichii. The sequence goes on along the minus strand of CP000699.1, from coordinate 3,341,098 downwards.
AGCAACGCCGCGGCCAACCGGGCGCGGATCGACTTCCACGAGATCGGACTGACCACGCGGCTGCAGCTCGGCGACTATTCGCTCAACCTGATCAGCGGCTACCAGCACCAGCGCGCCGACGTGATCCCCTATAATGTCAGCTTCCCCGGGCTGAGCCCGGTCGGCACCCAGAGCTTCCAATGGGCGCTGCTGGGCGAACGATCGAAGGTCTTCAGCCAGGAGATCCGGCTCGAATCGCCCGGCGACAGGCCCGTCGCCTTCCAGGTCGGCGGCTATTTCGACCATATGGACCTCGATCTCGCCACCAAATTCGGCTTCTTCGGATCGGCGGCGGGCGCCCTCGCGGCCCCCTATCTCAACGCCCAGTCGCTGGTCGGCAGCGATGCCTATGCGCAGCAGAAGAGCTCGACGCTGTCCGGTTTCGGCGCGGTGGTGGCGAAGCCAGTCGACGGCCTGCGCCTCTCGGGCGGGCTCCGCTATTCGCGGATCGAGAAGAAGGCGCATCGCCAGGCGGTGATCGGCACGCGCGGGGCCGAGCCCGATCATGAGCCGCTGACCCCCGCGCCGCTCGCCGCGCAATTGCTGCTCGCCGGTCCCACCGGCACCGCGCTTGGCGACTATCCGATCACCCGCCGCGTCGACACGATGTTCATGCCGTCGGCGAGCGTCCAATATGACCTCGTCCGCGATGTCATGGTCTATGCGAGCTACGCCAAGGGCTTCAAGGCGGGCGGCTTCGGCGCCAACACGGCCGACATCTTCGGACCGGAAAAGGTCGACGCGTTCGAGCTGGGCCTGAAATCGCAATGGTTCGGCCGCCGGCTGACGACGAACATCGCCCTGTTCGACAGCAAATATCGCGACCTTCAGGAAACGAGCACCGTCACCACGTCGGCCGGCGGCCTGATATCGGTCGTCAACAACGCCGCGAGCATGCGCTCGCGCGGTATCGAGCTAGAGACCAGGGCGATCGTCTCGCGCGGGCTGACGCTGTGGAGCAACGTCAGCTATCTCGACGCCCATTATCAGAAATTCACCAACGCTCCGTGCACGCCGAACCAGCGCGCCGTCACGCCGGCCTGCATCCAGGACCTGTCGGGCCAGCGTCGCGCCTTCGCCCCCTCGTGGAGCGGTTCGGTCGGCGCCGACGTCGAACAGCCGGTGACCGACGACCTCCTGCTGCGGCTAGGCGCCAGCCTCTATTTCACGACCGGCTATTTCCTGCAGGCCAATCATGATCCCTTGTCCTACCAGCCGGGCTATCAGAAGCTCGACCTGCGGGCGGCGATCGGGCCGCGCGATGGCCGCTGGGAGGTCGCCGTGATCGCCAAGAACGTCAACGACGCCAAGACGGCAAGCTTCCGCGTCACCACGCCGGGCACCGTTGGCACCGGAACGCTGCTGCCCGATCGGCCCCGATCGGTCGCCTTCCAAGTGAGCACCAAATGGTGAAGCGCCGGCTCCTCGGCGCGGCGCTCGCGCTGCTGGCGGGGACCGGCCTGACCGCCGTCGCCGGCGCGCGATCGCCGGCGGCGCCGTCGCCCCAGCGCCCCAACATCCTGCTGATCGTCGCCGACGATCTCGGCTATTCGGACATCGGCGCGTTCGGGGGCGAGATCGCGACACCCAACCTCGACCGGCTGGCGCAGGCCGGCGTCCGCTTCGCCGACTTCCACGCGGCGCCGGCCTGTTCGCCGACGCGGGCGATGCTGCTGACCGGCCGCGACCATCATGCGGCCGGCCTCGGCACGATGGCCGAATTCACCGACCCGGCGCAACGCGGGCGCCCCGGCTATGAAGGCTATCTGAAGCTGAAGATGCCGACCATCGCCTCGGCCCTGTCCGCCAGGGGCTATTATACCGCGATGGCCGGGAAATGGCATCTCGGCTATGCCGAGAAGCAATCGCCCAAGGCGCACGGCTTCGCGCGCTCCTTCGCCCTGCTCGACGGCGCCGGCAATCATTATGGGATCGACCAGACGGCCCAATGGCGATCGGTCGGGATCGGCGTCGGGACGCAATATCGCGAGGATGGCAGGCTCACCACCTTTCCCGAAGGGGCTTATTCGAGCGACCTGTTCACCGAAAAGCTGATCGGCTACCTGACCAGTCCGGCCCGGGCGCATCGGCCCTTCTTCGCCTATCTGGCCTTCACCGCACCACATTGGCCACTCCAGGCCCCGGCGGACGTCGTCGCCAAATATTCCGGCAAATATGATGACGGACCGATGGCGTTGCGCGAACGGCGACTGAAGCGGATGAAGGAGCTTGGCATCGTCCCGCCGGACGTGCGGCCCTTCCAGCCCCTGGCCGTCGAGGACTGGACAACGCTGTCCGCCGAACGGCGACGCGTCGAAGCACGCAAGATGGAAATCTACGCCGCGATGGTCGACCGGCTCGACCAGAATGTCGGGCGGCTGCTGGCCAGCCTGTCGCGATCGGGCGACCTCGGGAACACGATCGTCGTCTTCCTGTCGGACAACGGTCCCGACGGCGGCGGCGGAGCCCCCGCCCTGCACGACCCGCGGACGCAGGCGTCGCTGGGGATCGACAACAGCCTGGAGAACATGGGCCGCGCCCATTCCTTCCTGACCTATGGCGCCGGCTGGGCGCAGGCGGGGTCCGCCCCCTTCAACCGCTTCAAGGGCTATACGACCGAGGGTGGCACCCGTGTGCCCGCCTTCATCTCGGGAGCGGGGGTGACCTGGCATGGCATCAGCCACGCGCTGACCCACGTCACCGACATGATGCCGACCGCGCTCGCCCTGGCGGCGGGCCCGGCCAGCAGCGCAAGGAAACCGGCGACCGAAGGCCGTTCGCTGGTGCCGCTACTGCGCGACGCGCGAATCGCGCAGGTTCGCCAGCCGGACGAGGCGATCGGCGAGGAACTGTTCTTCGGGCGTTCGCTGAGGGCGGGCCAGTGGAAGGCGGTCTACCCCGCCCCGACTCGTCCGCCGACCATGCTCAGCGACACCGACGGACGCTGGCACTTATACGACCTGTCGGTGGATCCCGGCGAAACCCGCGACCTCGCCGCCGAGCACACCGACATATTGGCCGGGCTGGTTCGGCACTGGCACGACTATGCGCGCCGCAACGATGTCGTCCTGCATCCCGCCGCCGACTGATACGCCTTTGCCGCAGGGATCAGCGGGGTTGTGAGTTTCCTTCCCCGCTGGCAAAGATCGGCTGTGTCCACCCCCGCCCGCTCCCCTGCCGCCGATCGCGCCAAGCAGCTCGAGGCCCTGTACCAGCGGCCGGGCTTCCTGCTGCGCCGCGCCCATCAGATCGCCGTGTCGCTGTTCACGGAGGAAAGCGCCGCGTTCAACATCACGACCACGCAATATGGCGTGCTGGTGATCCTGCGCGTCTATGACGATCTCGATCAGATCGGGGTGTCGAAGAAGGTCGGGCTCGACCGCTCGACGACGGGGCTGGTGATCCAGAAACTCGAACGCGAACGCCTCGTCGTCCGCCTCGCCGATCCCGCCGATGGCCGCCGCAAGATCATCGTCCTGACGGCCAAGGGCGAGCGCCTGCTGAAGGACCTGCAAGAGCCGGCCGCCCGCGCGCAGGAGATCGCCCTGTCGCCCTTCGAGCCGGAGGAGGCCGAGCAGTTCCTCCGCCTGCTCGACAAGTTCGTCACCCACTTCAACGAAAAGACGCGCGCGCCACTGCTCTGACCGCCGACGCTGGCGATCCTGACGTTAAAACGCGTGAACGGACATTATGTAGAGCTGGCCCTTACTGACGACCCCGCCGCGCTGGCGCTCGCGGCAGCTTTGCGCCCGAAAGATGCCGTTCAGCCACGACGATGTTGATCCCGAAAGCCGCCGTTGATTCGGTAGCGCTGGTAACATGGGTTGGTAAACTAACACCGATTTGTGGTCCAACGGACTAGCTCCCCGATGGCTTGGCGGGACCGCCGGCGAGTTCGCTCAAGGCGATACCGACGAAATAGGCGGCGCCGGTCGACAATATCTCGTCGTTGAAGTCGTAGCGGGGATTATGGATCATCGAGCCCCCCCGACCGAGCACGATATAGGCACCGCGCCGTTGCTGAAGGAAGTAAGCGAAGTCCTCGCTGCCCATGATCTGGGGATGATCGGTGATCACCTGCCTGTCACCGAGGAGGCTCGTCAGCACCGTCGCCGCTCTCTCTGCCTCGCGCGCAGTGTTGATCGTCGCCGGGTGGCCCCAGACATAGTCGACCTTCGCTTCGCAGCCATGAGCACGCGCGATGTTGGTGGCGATCCTGTCAATCTCGGCGGCGTTGTCCTTGCGGACCTCCTCGCGGAAGCAGCGCACCGTGCCCCCGATCAACGCAGTATCCGGAATGACATTGTGGGTGTCGCCGGTCCGCACCATCGTCGTGTTGACGACGCAATTGTCGAGCGCGTTGACCGATTGTGACGCAATCCGTTGCAGGGCCAGGGCGATTTCGCACGCGGGCGCAACCGGGCTGCGCGCGAGATGGGGCTGGGCGCCATGACCGCCCAGGCCCGTCACCTCGATATGAAAGCTGTCGGCCGACGCCAGAAATGGACCGGTGCGGACCGCCGCAGTGCCCGGCGCAAGGGGCGGATAATTGTGGACAGCGTAGATCGCCTCAAACGGGAAGCGATCCAGGACACCATCGGCGATCATCTCCCGTGCGCCGCTGGTCAGCACCTCTTCGGCAGGCTGGAAGATCAGGACGATACGGCCCGCAAAGTCTCGGCCATCGGCAAGGTGACGGGCGGCACCCAGCAACATGGCACTATGCCCGTCATGGCCGCAGCCATGCATGAGGCCGTGATGCGCGGACATGTGAGCGAAGTCATTCTGCTCGACGATCGGAAGCGCATCCATATCGGCGCGCAGGGCGATTGAGCGCCCCAACCCACGGCATCCGTCGATGATGCCGACCACGCCGGTTCCGCCCACGCCGGTCGTGACCTCGATTCCCCAATCCCGGAGAAGCTCGGCGATACGAGCCGCGGTCCTGTGTTCGCCGAAGCCAATCTCCGGATGGCGATGGAAGTCGCGCCGCCACTGCATCATCGATTGATGCAGGTCAGCGTTCTTGCGGACTTCTTCGACAATCGTCCCGAGCGCGTCTTCCACCTTCACTTTCCCTTCTCGCCCGGTGCGCCATCGAAATGCCCGGCGATCCAGTCCATCCAGCGCTTGTTCCAATCGAGCTCCCGGACGGGATCGCTCGTCCCATGCCCTTCGACGGGGTAGATGAAGAAGCGCGTCTCGACCTTGTTCTGCCGCAGCGCCTGAAACATCCGGTGGGAGCTCACCACGGGCACGCGATGATCGAATGTCGTGGTGAGGAAGAGCGTGGGCGTCTTGACCGCTGCCGAGGCATAGATGGGCGACTGGCTCTGATTGACAGCCTGCCCGCCCGGCTCCCACGGGGACGCGCCTGAGAACCGGCTTCCCGCGAGGTCCCCGACATCCGCGAGATCGGCAAAATCGGCAATATCAAGCAGGGGAGCGCCGAGAACGGCCGCACGCCAGCCCTGATAATGGCTGATCAGCCACCCCGACATATAGCCGCCATAGGACTCGCCCGTAACGGCGATCCGATCCGCATCGATGGGAAATTGCCTCTTCAACTCGCCTAGCCCAGCCATCACATCGCGTGCGGGGCCCGCCCCCATGTCGCCGACGATGGCTACCTGATAATTCCGCCCGAGATTGTCGCTGCCCCGGTAATTGGGCTCGAACACGATCCAGCCGCGGGCCGCGAGTTCCTGAGTGAAGCTGTTCCATTTCAGCGTCGAAGCCTGCATCGGCCCACCGTGCGAAACGATCACCAGCGGGTAACGACGGTTCGCCTGAAAACCGTAGGGCACGGTCACGACCCCGTTCGCTTCGAAGCCATCATGAGTCCGCCAACGGAGCATATTTGCGCTCCCCAACTCGAGCGCCCTGGCCGCGGCATTATAGTCGGTCAGCCGCCGAGGACGCGCGTTCGCATTAGCCATGAAATAGAGTTCGAAAGGACTTTGCGGGGAACTCGCCACGAAGACGATCGCGCCGGTGGCGGACATGTCCGCGCGAACGCGAAAATGCATCGCCAGATCGAGGTTGCCGGTGTCCACTTTGATCGGCGGCGCGGCTCTGCGCTGTATCCAGAGGCTCGTCCGATCGCTGTCGTCGCCGCCGACGAGAATGTCCCCGCCCTTCGGAAACCAACGCGCCAGGCTGAGATTATGATCGAGCGGCTGCGGCGGAGACGCCCGTACCGTCCGGCTCGCCACGTCCACAACGCGAACGGAGAAGGAAAAGGCATCGCCATATCTGGGATATTCCCAATAGGCGACCTCGCGCCCGTCGGGCGAAACGACCGGATTGATCGCGCGGGCGTCAGGCTCCAGCAACGAATGAACTTCGCCCGTTGCGACGTCTACGATACGGAGAGCCCGCTCCAGCGAGTTCACATCGGGCTCGGCCTGGGTCGCCACGACGATACTCTTGCCGTCAGGGAACCACGCGAAGGGAAGGATTGCCGGACCCGATCCCTTATAGGGCACCTGGAGGGTCCAATTCCCCCGCGTTAGTTGCTTTTCACCCGAACCATCGGCCTGCGCGATCCAGAGCTGGATTCGCTTGCGCGGCTCGGTGGCGAGATAGCCCCGCTCCTTCACTTCGAAGGACACGAGCTTGCCGTCGACTTTGGGCAGTCCGAGCGCTTCTTCGCGGCCATAGGCGACGCTCTTGCCGTCGGGCCCCCAGGCAAGCTGAACGATGCCATCCGAGGCCTGCGTGATCTGCCGCGGCGTGGGGGATTTGATGTCCAGCACGTAGATCTGTGCCACTGCCTCCTTCACACCAGCACGCTTCGCAATGATGGCGAGCTGCTGGCCGTCAGGCGCCCAGCGGCTTTCACTCACCTCCCATGCCGGATCGAGGGCCAATATTTCTTGTCCGGTGCGCGTGTCGACGACGCGTAGTTCGGCGGTGAACCGGTTCGCCTCGATATCGGCCTTTGAAACGATGATCGACGCGCGCGCTCCATCGGGAGCGATCTGCGGATGCTTCATGCCGACAATGTTCATGGAATCGGAGGCTTCGAAGCCGCGCGCGTACAGGCCCGGCGATCCCGCCATGACCCACGTGAGGAGAAACAATCGCACGAGCAGCTTAGTCATCTTTCGCCCCTCTTATGGCTATGATGGCGATCCTAGGTCGCGCGCGTTGGAAAGTTCATTCGAATTTCGGGCCGAGGCGGAGCGCCTCCGCAGCATCGCTTCGACAATCGCCGGAAAATCTCTGCCCGGCTTGTCTCTTCGAAGCCTCTTCTCACCACCCCTTCTTTAGCTTCCGGATCGAATGGCATCCCACATGCAGGAGAGAGCATGTTCCTTGCGAAACCATGGATCATGGCGGCTGGCGCTGCGGCGCTCACATCCTTGCTTCCCGCGCTAGAACTCCCGCTCGGGCCGACTACGATGGTCGTCCTCCCGATCACCTATGCCTTTGTGCTGTCGCTCTTGTTGAACATCGCGTTTCGTCGCTCAGTCGGACATGGCGAGGGTGACCGAATGGGACAGCGCTTCTCGGCGACCCTGCCCTTCGCCATGCTCCCATTTATCGTCCTGCTCGGCGCCGTGGTCGGCCACAACTGGCGCGCCGTCCTGGCGGCAGGCCCCGCACTGATCTTGCAGGAGATTGGTCATTTCGGCGGCACGGTGCTGCTCTCCTTCCCTATCGCGGTCTGGCTGCTGCGACTCGGCCGCGAGACGGTCGGGGCGACATTCTCGATCGCGCGCGAGTCCAGCGTCGCGATCATTGCGGAGCGCTATGGACTACGCTCTCCCGAGGGCACCGGCGTCCTGGCGATTTACATCATCGGCACTCTGGCCGGTACGCTGATCTTCTCGGTAATTGCATCCCTTGCTGCCGGACTCGGCTTCTTCGATCATCGCGCGTTGGCCGTGTCCTGCGGGATCGGCAGCGCCAGCATGACCGCCGCCTGCGCCGGCGCGCTCGGCGTTGCCGATCCCGCAAACAGCGAGCAGATTCTCGCACTGGCCGGGGCCAGCAACCTCCTCAGCACAATCGGCGGCTTCTACGTCGCGCTATTCGTGACACTGCCGCTGGTGGACTGGCTTTACAGGAAGTTCGGCTCGGCCCAGCTGGTCATTCAGGAGGGCGAGGCCATTCCTCAGACAAGCGGCTGTCCGCCGGTCGTCGCGACCAAGCTGGACTGGCTGGCGATGTCGCTGGCATCGATCCTCATCCCCGCTGTGGCCGCAAAGGACATCCTCCTGGCTCTGTTGGTGGCAACGGTCATCTTGGCGCTGAGCTGGGTCTCGGTCCTGATCAACCGCCTCCTGCATGCGAAGCTACCGGCGATCGCCTGGGCATCGGTCCTCGGCCTGGCGTTCGGAGCCAATCCGGCGACCGGATCGCTCGTCACCACCGCAACGGGCGCCTTCGACGCGCTCAGCCTCGTCATGGTCCCGCTCACCATCGCCGGCTTTGCACTGGGTGGCCAGGAGGCTCGGGCCGCCCGACAGGTCGGCTGGAAGCTCGCAATCGTCTCCCTGGCCGTCTTTCTCGGCACTTTCGGTGGTGCTGCGCTGATCGCACAAGCTACACTCGGCCTTCATTGAAAGAGAGGCCTGCGTGGTCGTCAGCACATTCGACATCTTCAAGCCGGGCGTGGGTCCGTCCTCGTCGCACACGATGGGGCCGATGCTGGCAGGGCATCGCTTTGTCAGGGGCCTGGAAAGGGCCGGTACGCTGGCAAGCGTCCAGCGTGTGGAGGTCGAGCTGTTGGGGTCGCTCGCTGCCACCGGGCGTGGCCATGGCACCGACCGCGCCGTTCAGGTCGGCCTGGCTGGTTTCGATCCCGCGACTGTTGAGCCAGACGACATGTCCGCCACCTTGTCGGCGATCGCGACCGATCGCAGCCTGTTCCTTGGGGGCCGCCATGCGGTCCCATTCGATCCGGCTTCGGACATATTGTGGTCGAAGACACCCCATAAGCTCCATCCCAACGCGGTGCGCTTCACTGCGCTGAGCGGGCCGCAGTCGGTACTCGAAAGCCGTCTCTTCTTCTCTGTCGGCGGCGGCTTCGTCGTTGATGAGGCCGAGTTCAAAGCGGCCGCGAGCGCCGATCCGCAGCAGGCGGACGTCCGATACGCCTTCGCCTCGGCCGCCGAACTTCTGTCGCTCGCCGACAACGCCGGGATCAGCATTGCCGACCTGATGCGCGCGAATGAGCGGTCGCGCGGCGCCACGGATGAGGAGATCGATCTTCGTCTCGACGCCGTCTGGTCGCGCATGGCGGCGTGCGTCGCGCGCGGGCTGCAACAGGAAGGCGAATTGCCTGGCGGGCTGCGTGTCAAACGCCGGGCAAGACCGGTGCACGATGCGCTGAGGGCCAGGCCCGAGATGCTGATCGTCGATCCGCTGACGGCGATGGATTTCGTGAACGTGTGGGCGCTCGCGGTGAACGAGGAGAATGCGGCCGGCGGGGCGGTCGTCACCGCTCCCACTAACGGCGCGGCCGGCATCATCCCGGCGGTACTGATGTATTTCACGAAGCTTCGCGGCGGTACGGACAGTGGCGTTCGGACGCTCCTGCTGACGGCTGCCGCGATCGGCGCACTCTACAAGCGGAATGCCTCGATCTCGGGCGCCGAGGTCGGTTGCCAGGGCGAGGTCGGCGTGGCCTGCTCGATGGCCGCAGCCGGGCTGACCGCCGCACTGGGCGGCACCAATGCCCAGATCGAGAATGCCGCCGAGATCGGCATGGAGCATAATCTCGGCCTGACCTGCGATCCGATTGGCGGCCTCGTGCAGATTCCCTGCATCGAACGGAACGCAATGGGAGCGATCAAGGCGATCGATGCATCGCGGCTGGCGCTGCTGGGGGATGGGACGCACCATGTCAGTCTCGACAAGGTCATCGCGACGATGCGCGAGACCGGACGGGACATGCACCGCCGCTACAAGGAGACCTCCGAAGGGGGCCTCGCCGTCAACGTCGTCGAGTGCTGAACGAGCCTCGCCTCATCGCCTCGCCAATTGGGTGGCATCGCGCACTGCCCCATGGGCGGCACTCGTCGTCAGAGCAGCATAGGCGCGCAGCGCCATGCTGACCGGCCGGTCGCGATCGACTGGCTGCCACGCGACGGTGCCCCTTGCCTCCATGGCAGCGCGGCGAGCGGCCAGTTCGGCCTCGGATAGCCGCACGTCGATCCGCCGTGCGGGGATGTCGATCTCGATGATGTCGCCATCCTCGATCAACCCGATCGCTCCGCCTTCGGCCGCTTCGGGGGAGACATGGCCGATCGAAAGACCCGAGGTCGCTCCCGAGAAGCGGCCATCGGTAATCAGGGCACAGGCTTTGCCGAGCCCCCGCGCCTTCAGATAGCTGGTCGGATACAGCATCTCCTGCATGCCGGGGCCGCCTTTCGGTCCTTCATAACGCACGACCACCACGTCTCCGGCCTTGACCTTGTCACCCAGGATCTTCGCAACCGCGTCGTCCTGGCTCTCGCAGATTACCGCCGATCCCGAGAATTTCAGGATCGCCTCGTCGACGCCGGCGGTTTTGACGATGCAACCGTCGCGCGCGATGTTTCCGTACAATACCGCCAGACCGCCATCCTTGAAGAAGGCATGGTCGGCGCTGCGGATCACGCCCGTCTCGCGATCAGTATCGAGTTCGCTCCAGCGCTTCGCCTGGCTGAACGCCTCGGTCGTGCGCACGCCGCCCGGCGCCGCCTTGTAGAAGCTCTCCACCTCAGCATCGTCGGTGCGGGAAATGTCCCAGCGGTCGAGCGCTTCGGCGAGCGTCGGGCTATGGATCGTCGCACAATCGCGATTGAGCAAGCCGGCCCGGTCGATCTGTCCGAGGATCGACATGATGCCACCGGCGCGATGGATATCCTCGATATGGACGTTGCTGTTGTTGGGCGCGACCTTGCACAGACAGGGCGTGTCGCGGGACAACCGGTCGATATCGGCCATGGTGAAGTCGACCTCCGCTTCGCGCGCCGCCGCGAGCAGGTGGAGGATCGTATTGGTGCTGCCGCCCATCGCCATGTCCAGCCGCATGGCATTCTCGAACGCCGCGAAGCCGGCGATGCCACGCGGCAGGATGCTCCCGTCCTCCTCCTCATAATAGCGCCTGGTGATCCGCATGATCGTGCGGGCAGCTTCGAGAAAGAGGCTGCGCCGGTCGGCATGGGTCGCGAGCGTCGTGCCATTGCCCGGCAGTGAAAGGCCCAGCGCCTCCGTCAGGCAGTTCATCGAATTGGCAGTGAACATGCCGGCGCAGGAGCCGCAGGTCGGGCAGGCCGACTTCTCATAGGCCTCGACCTCTTCGTCGCTCACCGTCGGATCGCCGGCCAGAACCATGGGATCGACGGTGTCGATCACGCGCAGCTTGCCGTCGGCAGCCACTATCTTCCCCGCCTCCATGGGGCCGCCCGACACGAAGACGGTCGGGACGTTGAGCCGGAGCGCCGCCATCAGCATCCCCGGCGTGATCTTGTCGCAGTTGGAGATGCACACCAGCGCGTCGGCGCAATGCGCGTTGACCATATATTCTACCGCATCGGCGATGATCTCCCGGCTTGGCAGCGAGTAGAGCATGCCGAGATGGCCCTGGGCGATGCCGTCGTCGACGGCGATGGTATTGAACTCCTTGGCGATGCCGCCATGCGCCTCGATCTCGCGCGCGACCATCTGGCCGAGATCCTTCAGATGGATGTGGCCGGGCACGAACTGGGTGAAGCTGTTGGCGATCGCGATGATCGGCTTGCCGAAGTCGCCATCCTTGATGCCGGTCGCACGCCACAGGGCGCGCGCACCCGCCATGTTGCGACCATGGGTGGACGTGCGCGAGCGATAGGCAGGCATAGGTCGATCTCTCCCGGATTATTGGCCGTGCGGCTCAGAGCCGACGCGGCGAGCACAGATATTTCTGTTCGAGAAACTCCTCCAACCCGCTGAGCGCCCCTTCGCGGCCGAGACCCGATTCCTTGATCCCGCCAAAGGGGCCTGCGGCCGAAGCAACGACGCCGATATTGGCGCCGATGATCCCGCACTCGAGCGCCCCGGCGACGCGCATGACGCGGCCATGGTCCCGGCTGTAGAAATAGCCCGCGAGCCCGAAGGGTGTGTCGTTGGCGCGGGCAATCACCTCATCCTCGTCCGAGAAGCGCGACAGGGCGATCACCGGCCCGAATGTCTCTTCGCAGTTCAGCAGTGCGTTGTCCGCCACATCGGCCAGCACCGTCGGCCGAAAGAAAAGGCCGCCCCGCGCATCCGGGCCGCCACCGGCAAGCACATGTGCTCCACCTTCGACCGCATCGACGACATGGCGCGCGACCTTGTCAAACACCGCGCGGTTGGCGAGCGGACCCTGGTCGAGATCGTCGACGCCCGGTCCCATCGTCATCGCGTCGACACGGACGACGAGCTGGTCGGCAAAACGATCGTACACGCGGTCATGGACGAAGATCCGGTTCGCGGCGATGCAGACTTGCCCCATATTGCGGAGCTTGCAGGCGATGAGCCCTTCGACGGCCGCATCGATGTCGGCATCGTCGAAGACGATGAAGGGTGCATGACCGCCAAGCTCGAGCGAGAGCTTCTTCACCGTGTCGGCGCATTGCCGGTAGAGCAGCTTGCCGATTGCCGTCGAACCGGTGAAGGACAGCAGCCTGATGTCGCGGCTTTCCGTCAGCGCGCCGCCGATCGCCGCGTCGTCACCGGTCAGCACGTTGAAGACGCCATCGGGAAGCCCCGCTTCCTGAGCGATCCCTGCCAATGCGAGAGCCACGAGTGGCGTCGTCGGCGCCGGCTTCAATATCTGGGTGCAGCCGGCCGCCAGAGCCGGGGCGAGCTTGCGCGTCACGCTGACGAAGGGGAAATTCCAGGGCGTGATCGCCGCCGTCGTGCCGATCGGCTGGCGCAAGATGGTGATCGTCTTGTCGTCGTGGGCACCGCTCATGATGTCGCCACGGATGCGCGGCGCTTCCTCGGCATACCATTCGAGATAGGACGCCCCATAGACGACCTCGCCCCGCGCCTGGCCAAGGGGCTTCCCCTGCTCGCGGGTCAGCAACAGGGCCAGCTCATCCTGACGGTCGATGATCAGATCGAACATCCTGCGCATGATCCGCGCCCGATCGCGCCCGGATCGCGCGCTCCAGCCGGGAAAGGCCGCATGCGCCGCCTCGACCGCGCGCCGCGTTTCGGTAGCGCCCATATAGGGCACGGTGCCGACCGTGGAGCCGTCCGCAGGGTCGATGACGGCCATGGTACGGCCATCATCGGCCTGCTCCCAGCTTCCGCCGAGAAAGGCGGCGTGGTCGGCCGGTCGCGCATCCCGATCCAGCATCGTCGCGCCGCTCATGCGAGCGGCCTCACCGCGACGGCATCCATCTCGAACAACCATGCGGGGTCGAGAAGCTGGACGACGAGCGCCGTCGTCGCGGGCGCCGGATCGGGCAGATAGTCGCGCCGGATGCGGCGCAGCTCGCCGGCCTGATCGACCGCCGTCAGATAATAGTTCAGCCGGACGAGGTTGGCCGGTGAAAGCCCCTTGGCCTCCAGCAGAGCGAACAGGTTCTCGAAGGTGCGGCGAACCTGGGCCTCGAAACCATGCTCGAGTTCGCCATCGGCCCGAGCGCCTACCTGCCCCGCGAAATAGATCAGCTCGCTACCCGCCGCGACGGTCGCGACATGACTGTACTGGCCTGCCGGAGCGTGGACGCCGGCCGGGTTCTCCAGTGCGACGCCAGGGCCGGAGATCATAGCGAGTCCCGGAGATCGGAGAGCGCCCGATCCACCGACGCCGCAATCTCGGCGACGATCTGATCGTCGATGATCAGCGAGGGAAAGAATTTCAGCACCGTCGGCTCGATCACCGACACGCTGTGGCATAGAACGCCCTGCTCGAAGACCTTCTTGTAGAGTGGGCGCGCATGGGCGGGATCGCGAACCTCGAGCGTCGCGATGCAGCCGAACACCGTGCCCATGCCGACCAGGTTCGAATGGCGGCGGGCCAGGTCCTCGAAAGCCTCGCGCAGCTTCGTCGAAGCGCGTGCGACATTGGCCAGCAATTCGGGCCGCGACGATTGCCGCAGCACCTCCGCCGCCACGACGCAGCTTATCTCGTTGCCGCCGAGACTGGAGATATAGGCGAACTTATGCTCGTTCATGCAACGATCGTAGATCTCCTGCCGCATGAGCAGCGCGCTGACCGGATAGAGGCCGCCGGAGAGTCCCTTGCCGGTGACCATGATGTCCGGCCGGACATCGAAGTGGGACGTAGCCCAGACCTTACCGCTGCGGCCGAGGCCGGTGCGCGTCTCGTCGATCACGAGCAGCGCGCCGGACCGCCGGCAGGCGGCTTCCAGGGCGCTCAGATAGGCATTTTCGGCCGGGGCGAAGGTCTCATAGTCCATCGGCTCGAGGATCACCGCCGCAATGCTGTCGTCGAGCACGGCATCGATCGCGTCCATGTCGCCATAGCGCTCGAAATAGGCGGTGTGCTCGGTCGGCAGGTTGTAATAGTCGAGCACGCCCTCATCGAGCGAGCCGGTCGACAGCGCGGCCAGACCGGTGTGTCCATGATAGCCATGACGGTAGACCAGGATGCGGCGGCGCCCGGTGAAGCGGAACGCGAACATGATCGCGAGATCGATCGACACCGTCGACGCCAGGGTGACGACGCTGCGATTCAGTTCGGGCCGCGGCGCCAGCTCGGTGAGCAGATCCTGAAACGCGAGATATTCCGCGTTGGGAACGGACCACAGTCCGGTGTCGCGTCCATCATCGAGTGCCTTGCGCAGGGCGCCGAGCACGGCAGGGTGCCGATGCCCCAGCGAATGGACGCCGCCAGCGGTGCCGCAATCGACGATCCGCCGGTCGCCCTCAAGCGTCCAGATATGCGGTCCTTCGCGCTCGCCGATGATGAACTCGATGCCGCGGTCGCGCTGCCGCTGCGCATTCGACCGCCAGGAGCGCTCGATATAGGCGTCGAAAATATCCTTGGTCCCCGTCGCCTCGCCCGTCCCCTGTCCGGGCTGCGCATCCATAATCATCGTCATCGGCTGATCCGCCCCATCATCGGTTTGACATCCCACGCATCGTGGGCTTGCCCGATGATAAAAAGCTCGGCCGCGTGTTTTCGTTTTGAGATGGACGCGCAAAGGAAGTTTTCCTCCTTTCATGGCCGCCCGGCGGCAGCCAATCGTCCGTGGTGAGAAAATCCTTCGGGCCCGTGCGGGAGAATGAGAGCTCCCTTCAGCCGCATGCGCAGCGAGGCGCTGAACCTTGGGGGGCTTCCCATAATGTGTTCCCCGCAACTACGCTTTCACAGGCGTCACTTGAGCGGGGTAGAAATGACGACAGCTGATTTGACGGGCCGGCCTTCCCATGTCCGGTGGTACATCCTTGCCCTGCTGACCGGCTTCAGCCTGGTCAGCTATATCGAGCGGATCAATCTCTCCGTCGCATCGCGGTTCATCCGTGACGAGTTCGGCCTCACCGATATTCAGCTCGGCTGGTCGTTCAGTGCCTTCCTGGTCGCCTATACCGCGGCGCAGATCCCGTCGGGCTCGCTCGCCGATCGCTATGGCAGCCGCAACGTGCTCGCGGCCGCCGCGCTGGCCTGGTTCGTCATCACGGTAGCGATGGGCGCCTATGTCGGCTGGATTGCCTCCTCGGCCACGCAGGTACTGATCAGCCTGATCGCGCTCCGCGTGATGCTGGGCGTCACCGAGGCACCGACCTTCCCCGCCGGATCGAGCGCGATCGCTCGCTGGTTCCCCTCGCGCGAGCGCGGCAAGGCGAGTGCGATCGTCCAGGCCGCCTCCTATGGCGGCGAGGCGCTGACCCTGGTGGTCTTGGCCGCGATGGTCGCCGCAAGCGGCTGGCGCGCCGCCATCTTCCTGTCGGCCGCCCCGGCGCT
This sequence comes from Rhizorhabdus wittichii RW1, assembly GCA_000016765.1. Lineage (NCBI taxonomy): Bacteria > Pseudomonadati > Pseudomonadota > Alphaproteobacteria > Sphingomonadales > Rhizorhabdaceae > Rhizorhabdus > Rhizorhabdus wittichii. The sequence continues at coordinate 3,325,161 of CP000699.1, read as the reverse complement.
GCTGCTCGCCATCGCCTGGTGGCGGCTGGGCCGCAGCCGGCCGGAGGATCATGCGGGCGTCAACCAGGCCGAGCTCGATCTGATCCGCGCCGATCCCGGCCCAGCGGTCGCCGAACAGCCGGGCGGCCGCATCATGGCCGTGGTGCTGCGACGGGATGTCTCGCTGCTGTCGGCGAGCTATTTTTGCCAAGGCTACGTGATCTATCTCTTCTTCTTCTGGTTCTACATCTATCTCGTCGACGTGCGCGGCTTCTCGATCGCGGCGGGCGGCCTCGTCGGCGCTTTGCCGACCGTGGCGGCCGCGGTTTGCGCCTTTGCAGGCGGCTGGGTCGCGGACAGCGCCGCCAAGCGCTGGGGAACGCTCGCCGGCCGCAAGATCGTCATCATCGCGTCGGCCCTGGTCGGCGGTGGCCTGCTGCTTGGCGGCGCGGTGGCCGATCAGGCGGCGATCGCCATTGCCTGCTTCGTCGGTGCGATCGGCACGCGCGGGCTGGTCGAGAGCGCCTATTGGTCGACGGTGATCGATCTCACCGGCCCCCGCGCGGGCACAGCGGGCGGCGCGATGAACATGATGAGCAATCTCGGCGGCGCGGTTTCGACTGCGCTGGCGCCGGTGCTCGTCGCCCAGTTCGGCTGGCCGGTCGCGCTGTCGATCGCCGCTCTCCTCACCGCGCTGAGCGGACTGATCCTGCTGGCCATGCCGCATCGGGACTGAGCAAAAGAAAACCCTGCCGGCACCGAGTGTGCCGGCAGGGTGAAGTTTCCTTGGGGATGATGGTTTAGAAGCGTACCCCCAGGCTCGCATAGACGAAGCGGCCCGAGATATCGAAATTGCCGCGATCCCACGCCGCGCCATCCCCGAAGAACAGGCTGGCGCTCCGCACGAAGGGCGGCAGCTTGTTGGTCAGGTTGGTGGCGCCGATGGTGAACTCGCCACCTGGGATCAGGGCCAGGCCGTCGTCGCCCAGGTCGATGCGCGCCGCGATGTCGATATAGTTGACCGAGCCGACCTTGCGCGGCGGGATGCCGAAGAAGTCCGGATCGGTGTAGCCGCCGGCATGACGGACCTTCAGATTGGTGGTGAACCAGCCATATTTGACGGTCGGGCCGGCGACGAGCTTCCACTTGGGCAGACCGCCGAACAACGGCGAATAGCTGCCCGCCTGCTCGACGAGGCCGCTGCCGTCGCGCATGTCGACCTTGAAGTCGAGCAGGCGCGTGCCGGCGAGATCGAGGGTGAGCACGCCCTTGTCGGAGAACTCGGTCCGGTAAGTTGCCGCGAAATCGATCCCGCTGATCGTCCGGTTGGCGCCGTTGGTCTTGAGCGCCTCGATCAGCGTATCGCGCCCCGCGCCGCCGACATTGGGGCCGCGCGTGACGGTGCCGGGCGCGAGGCCGGCGATCACCGACTGCGGGCTCGGCGCGATGACGAGGTTGTTCTGCTTCAGCCGGAACCAGTCGATCGTGACCTGCAGGCCGCGCGCGAACTCCGGCGTCATCACCACGCCGGCACTGAAGGTCTTGGCGTCCTCGGAATCGAGGTTCGGATTGCCACCGGTGATCGCCGCCGCGTTGACGGTGGCATTGCGGACCGGATCGAACACCGGGACCTGGCTCGACGTGCGCTCGCTGGTCAGGTCCTGCAGGAAGGGCGCGCGGAACGAGGTCGAATAAGAGGCGCGCACGATTAGCTGATCGGGCACCGCTTCCCATTTGGCGGCGACGAGCGGATTGAAGGTGCCGCCGAAGTCGCTGTAATGTTCGTAGCGGGCGGCCGCCTGCAACTCGAGCCCTTCGAGCACCGGTGCGCGCAACTCGGCGAAGACCGAGGTCACCTTGCGCGACAGGCTCTGCGCGGAGACGAGCCCCTGGTCGATCAGCAAGCCTTGGGCGAGTTGCTGATCCGGCCGGACCTCGTAGCTCTCATGCCGGTAGCCCGCGCCCACCGCGAAGGCGAGATCGCCGCCGCCCAGTTCCATCAGCGAACCGGTCAGCCGGGTATCGAAATCGATCAGCTCGCTGGTCTGGTCATTATAGGTGCCGACGAGCACGCCCTGAAATTGCGCATCATTGTTGCAGCGGTTGCAGAAGGCATTGAACGCATCGGGCCCGGTCCGCGCGATCGCCGCCGCGAGACCCGCCGCCGAATAGGCATTGGGGATGCGCAGATGCGATTCCTCGCGGAAATAATTGGCCGTCGCGGATAAACGAAGCTTGTCGCTGAAGCTGTGCTCCAGGGTCAGCGCCGAGGACAGGGTATCGATCCGATAGGCCTGGATCGCGCCGATACCGCGATTATAGGGCCCGTCCGCATAGTCGGAGAAGCGATAGGCCACGCTCGCCGGAACGCCGAACGGATTATAGGGGTTGTTCGCCGGAACATCGATCAGCGCGACCGAGGAGCCGGTCAGGTAGCGATCCTTGGTGCGGTTGGCGATCACGTCCAGGCTGAGTTTGGTATCCGGGCCGAGATCGCGATGGCCCGAGAACATCAGCGAGGTCCGCTTGGTCGGCGAGATCGCGTAGATGCCGCCGTCCCAGCGGTCATGCGCGTCGCGATCATAGACGAACGGACGGTAGCTCGCCGGATTGTTCGAGAAGGTGCCCGGGCCGAACAGGTCGGTGTTGAGGATCACATTGTCGCCATTGGGCAGGATGATCCGGCCGGGATTGGTCGCGTCGCTACGAAAGTCGATGCCGCCGAAGCGCGCCAGATTATTGGTGCCGGTGGGCAGTTCCTTGCCGCGCAGCCCTTTGCGCTCGAAATGGTCGACCGAGAGGATGAAGCCGCCATTGTCACCGCGGCTGCCGATATAGGCCGAAACCTGACGCTCGGCGAGACGGGCCGTCCCTTCGCCATAGCGAACCGAGCCGCCGACGCCATCGGCATCCTTGCGCAGCACGATGTTGACCACGCCGGCCACCGCATCCGAGCCATAGATGGCGCTGGCACCCGAGGTCAGCACCTCGATCCGCTCGATCGCCGATTCCGGGATGATGCCGACATTGGCGGCGCCGTTCACCGCGAAGCGGCGACCGTTGACCAGCGACAGCGTATATTGATCGCCGACGCCGCGCAGGTTGAGGGTCGAACGGCCGAGGCCCTGGCCTTCGGCCGAAGCGGAGGTGCCGCTGAACACCGGCTGGGTACGGACGAGGTCCGCCACCGCCTTCTGGCCGGAAAGCTGCATCTCCTCGGCGGAGACGATCTGCACCGGCGTGGTGCCCCGCGCGATCTTCGCCTCCGTCACGCGCAGCGACGATCCGACGACGACGATCTCTTCATCCGCTGTGTGGGCCGCATCGGCCGGGGCCGCGCCCACCGCCTGCGCATGGGCGCTCGCCGCCCATCCCACCGTCAAAATGGTGCTCGCTGCGAGCACCTGCAACATAGTCCGTCTCATCCGCGCCCCTTTCGCTTGTCTGACACTAGCTGTTCCGCTCGGCCTCCCGCCAGCGGCTCTGGCTGCAGTTCGACACGTTAGGCAGGCAGGGGCGAGGATCGCCTTCGAATGCGGGCGGCAGGGTGGGGATTGTCGCCTCATTGCATCGCACAAGGCGAGAATAGGATCAGTTGTGCGGCGGGCTTTATTGCCTTTCGGGCGGCGTCATGTTCATAACGAGGCGGTCGCGTAACATGTTGAAGGAAGGCACAGGAGGCCATGGCCGCCACGAAGCTCGATCTGTTCGACCTCAAGATCATCGACGTGTTGCAGACGAAAGGGAAAATCTCCTGCGCGCAGATCGGCGAGATCATCGGGCTATCGGAAACCGCCTGCTACAACCGGCTCCGCAGGATCGAGAGCTCGGACATCATCAAGAATTACAGCGTCGCGCTTCACACCAAGAAGATCACCAAATTCCAGACCTTCTTCACGATCATCAGCCTGAAGAGCGACATGCCGCACGATCTCAGGCAGTTCGAGCAGGAGGTGATGAAGATGCCGCAGATCGTCTCCTGCTCCTACGTCACCGGCACCACCGACTATATCATGAAGTCGGTGGCGGCGGACCTCGACAACTATATCGCGGTGATCGACGAGGTGCGCGAGCGCACCGGCAACGTCTCGCGCTACGAGACGCTGACCGAGGTGCGCGAAGTCAAGGCCGGCCCTATCCCGCTCGCCGAGTTGGGGCGCGAGAATCTCGGCTGAACTGTTCCTCCGCCTCGGCCAATCGCTCACGATAAGAGTGGACCGCCGCCGCCTTGACGGGGCCGAAGCCGCGTATCTCGTCGGCCAGTGACAGCAGCGTCGTCGCCTCCCCGAGATTGCCCGGGTGCAACCTGTCGAGCACGCGATCGACCAGCGCCTCATAGTCCCCGATCAGCGCGCGCTCCATGCGCCGCTCGGCGGTTTGGCCGAACGGATCATACCAGCGCCCGCGAATGGCCCGGAAACGGGCAAGCAGGCGCATCGCCGGAATCATCCAAGCGCCCAGTTCGCGCTTGCCCGGGCGGCCGTTGAGCCCCACTTTCGCGAACAGGGGCGGCGCCAGATTGAAGGCGATCCGGCCGCCATCGGCGAAGGTGCGCCGTATCTCGTCGAGCAGCGCGGGCTGGCTCAGCAACCGCGCCACCTCATATTCGTCCTTGTAGGCGAGCAGCCGGGCATGGTTGCGGGCGACCGCGCGGGTCAGCGCCTGCGAGGCCGGCGCCACCTCCGCCTCGCGCCGCCCCACCCGATCGACCAGCGCCCGATAGCGATCGGCCAGCCGTGCATCCTGATAGTCGGTCAGATGCGCCCCACGGTGGGTGATCAGCGCGTCAAGCGACATATCCTCCTCGGCCTGGCGTTCGGGTACCGGCACCAGCGCGGTCACCCGATCGGGATCGGCCGCGAACAGCCGCCCGAGCCGAAGTGCGCGCAGGTTGAACGAGATCGCAACGCCGTTCAGCTCGATCGCCCGCTCGATCGCCGCGATCGGGATCGGCAGCAGCCCGCGCTGCGCCGCCATGCCGACCAGGAACAGGTTCGCGCCGATCGTGTCGCCGAGGATTGCAAGCGCCAGCATCGAGGCATCGACCGTCGCGAGCCCATCCTGGGCGATGCCGCGGCGCAGCCGGGCGAGCAGCAGCTTGGGATCGGCGGCGAAGTCCCGCTGGAACTGGAAAGCGACGGTCGGCGCCACCGCGGCATTGGCGATGGCCCGCGTCCGACCGATCGAGAAGGTCGTGGCCGCCTCGGGCGACAGCGCCGCCACGAGATCGAACGCCATGACGAGATCGGCCTCTCCCGCGCCCAGCCGCTGAGCGTGGATATCCTCGGGCCGCCGGGAGATGCGGACATGGCTGAACACCGCGCCATTTTTCTGGCTGAGGCCGGTCATGTCGAACAGCGACATGGCGAGCCCCTCGATATGGGCGGCCATGCCGAGCAGCGCGCCAACGGTCACAACCCCGGTGCCGCCGATCCCGGCGATCATCAGATTATAGCTCGCCCCCGCGATCGGCGCGGGGACGGGATCGGGCAGGCCGGCGAACAGGTCCTGGCCCAGCGCAACCGTCTCGGGCTTGCGCGGCTCGGCGCCATGGATGGTGACGAAGGACGGGCAGAAACCCTCGACGCAGCTATAATCCTTGTTGCAGCTTGACTGGTCGATCTCCCGTTTGCGCCCGAAAGCGGTGTCGACGGGCATGAGGCTGACGCAGGTCGACTGGACCGAACAGTCGCCGCAGCCTTCGCAGACCGATTTGGCGATGAACTGCCGCTTCGCCGGATCGGGGAAGGTACCGCGCTTGCGGCGGCGGCGCTTTTCGGCGGCGCAGGTCTGTTCGTAGATCAGCACGGTGCAGCCCGGCATGTCGCGCAACGCGCGCTGAACCCGATCGAGCTCGTCGCGATGGCCGATGATCACCTCAGCGGGCAGTTCGCGATTACCGCGATGACGCATGGGATCATCGCTCAGCAGCCAGACCTTGCTCACCCCTTCGTCGCGCACCTGCCGCGCTATCTCCGCGACCGAGATCGGGCCGTCGACCGGTTGCCCGCCGGTCATCGCGACGGCGTCGTTATAGAGGATCTTGTAGGTGATGTTCACCCGCGCAGCGACCGCGGCCCGGATGGCGAGCAGGCCCGAATGATAATAAGTGCCGTCCCCCATATTCTGGAAGATGTGCTTGGTATCGGTGAACGGCGCGAGGCCCAGCCAGTTGCCGCCCTCACCGCCCATCTGGGTCGGCAGCAGCGCCTCCTTGGGCCGTACGAAATGGGCCATGGTATGGCAGCCGATACCGGTCATGCTGGTGCTGCCTTCGGGTACGCGGGTCGAGCGGTTGTGCGGACAGCCTGAGCAGAAGAAGGGGCTGCGCTTGGGCAGGTCGGCGTCGACCGGGGCCCCATCTGTCGAGGGCATCGGAGCCCCATCGATCGCCTGGCCCAACCGGCCCAGCCGTTCGGCGATCACGCGCGCGATCCCGGCCGGCTCCAGCGGCAGGTTCGACGAGAAGAGCGACCGCCCCTCTTCGTCGCGCTTGCCGAACAGCATCGGCCGCTGGGGATCGTTGACGATGATCTCGGCAATCTGCTGCTCGAGGAAGCTCTTCTTCTCCTCGACCACGAGGATCGCATCATGGCCTTTCGCGAAGGCGACGAGGCCGATCGGTTCGAGCGGCCAGATGCAGCCAACCTTGTAAAGCGAGATGCCGGCCTCGCTTGCGCTCGTCTCGTCAAGGCCGAGCAATGCCAGCGCGGCGCACACATCCCCGTAGGATTTGCCCGCAGTGACGATACCGAGCCTCGGCTTGCCGGCACGAAAGACCGTGCGGTCGATCTTGTTGCCCCGGACAAAGGCATGGACGCGCGGCAGGCGATGGTCGAGCACCAGGCTTTCGTCACCAAGCGGATTGAACACGCCCTGGCCAATGCTGACCTCGCCTACACCGTCCATCGCGGGCAGCGCTGGATCGAAGGCGGGCAGGTCGATGTCGATCGTAGCCGTCTGCTCAGCGATCTCGTTGACGCATTTCATCGCGATCCACGATCCGCTGTAGCGCGACATCGCAAAGCCGAGCAGGCCGAACTCCAATATCTCCTGCACGTTCGCCGGATAGAGCGACGGAATCAGGCTGGCGGCGATCGCCTGTTCGCTCTGATGCGCCACGGTCGAGGATTTGCCGCCATGATCGTCGCCATAGAAGAGCAGCACTCCGCCCTTGGCGTGGGCGCCTGCATAATTGCCATGCTTGAAGGCATCTCCCGAACGATCGACTCCGGGACCCTTCCCGTACCAAGCGGCGAATACTCCATCGTGGCGGGCGCCCGGCACTGCATCGATCTGCTGGCTGCCATGCACCGCGGTCGCAGCGATGTCCTCGTTGACGCCGGGCTGGAAAACGATGCCAGCCGCGCTCAGCCGATCGCCGATCGACCAGAGGGTCATATCGACGTTGCCGAGCGGCGAACCGCGATAGCCGGTGATGAAACCCGCCGTCGAAAGCCCGCGCCGCCGGTCCAGCTCGCGCTGCGCCAGCAGGGTGCGGGCGATCGCCTGGGTGCCGTTGATGACGATGCGGCCCCGATCGACGGTCCATTTGTCGTCCAGACTGACGGCGGTGTTGCGGGGTTCGGCTGGGGTGACCACGGCTGTCTCCTTCAGTCGCGATAATAGCGGAGAGGCTGCCATGCCGGCTGTCACTTGGGTGACAGCAACTCCGTTTTTTCCCTGCGATGGGGCGACCTGCTATGAAACCCGCATGACCGAAGCGATCGACCCCGCCCCGTTCGACCTGCTGCAATGGCTGCCCGAGGTTGCGTGCGCCGACTTCCACCAGATGGCGCGCCGCCGCGGCTATGCGCCCGGTGAGCTCATCTACAGCCAGGGAGATCAGGGCGGCGAGATGTTCCGTGTCGTCGAGGGCAGCGTGCGACTTTCGGTGACCCGCACTGATGGCCGCGAACTTCTCTATCTGCTGTTCGAACCTGGCGACTGCTTCGGCGTCAGCACCCTGATCGACGGCGAGCCGCTGCCGCAGACCGCCGAGGCCGGCCGCGACCTGGAACTGCAGATCGTGACGAAGGCGGCGTTCGACGAATTGCGCCAGCGCCATCGCACCTTCGACGATGCATTGATACGGCTCGCGACGCGGCATATGCGCCTGCTGAGCGGGCTATTCGCCGACGCCAGCCTTCAGGATATGAGCGCGCGGGTCGCAAGCCGCATCCTGTCGGTAGCGCGGAGTTTCGGCCGTCCGGGTGACGACGGCATAGAGCTGTCGATCGCCCTCAGCCAGACCGAACTCGCCGCGATGGTCGGCGGCGCACGGCAGACCGTCAACAAGGTGATCATGCAATTCCGTAGGGATGGTTTGCTCAGTATCCGCAACGGCCGGTTGGTCATCCACTCGACCCGCGCGCTGAAAAGCCTCGCATCGGGTCGCTGACGAGTTGACGTGCATCAACCGGAGCGCCGTCTGCACAAGGCCGCTTGTCGTGAGCGTGCGCGGTCACCCTAGCCTCTACAAATGACCGCTTTCAGGTGGCTTGGCCCAAGCATCGAATGTCGACATCAAGACGGTAACCGACGAAGACGCCGGAGAGAGAAAGCCAGAATAGCGCGGCGATCAGAGACCGAACTGACTTCAGGGCCGTCGGTCAGCCGCCGCAAACCGCGCGGAAACTGCGCCAGTTTTGCCAGCCCCCGAAGGGAAAATTCAGTTATTACAAGAACTTAGAAATGGATGGTGCGCGACGCAGTCTGGAGCGAACTGGTCTGCCGCGACAATTCCCTGTTATGAAAAAAACTGGAGGCAAATTGCCGCATAAGAAGCTCTCTCAACCCCAATTTGGAGCAGATTTCCGCGATTTCTTATTTTTCCCTGGGACACCTCCCTTGCATTTAACAGGGAACTTATTGAGCTATTAACAGGGAATATCAGGACCATGAACAGGGAATGCCACGATCACAAACAGGGATCGCCGCCGTAGATTCTCCCGTTCGACATTCGGCCGAAGCCAAGTCCCACACCCGGTCACCAAGGTGTTCGGCCGGATCGGCTTGGGTACCACCCTCGGCTATGCCGACGTCGCGATCGTCCGCTGGCAGCAAATGACGGGCAAGCAGGCGGTCCGTGCCGAGAGTGACAAGATCTTCGAGGAGGTCGGCCTGGAGCGGTCGAACCCCGACAGCACCCTTGAGGCCACCGAGTAGCCCGCCGGCCGTCGAGTCGGCTGTAACCGCCCTTCAGCATCGTGATCATTAGCGGCGGCGGAGCATGGGAGCGCCGCCGCCTTGGTCATGATCGGCAGGGGCGATCGAAGATGGTGAGGTAGCCCAGACGCATCAGCGAGACCGCCAGGCCGACGATCGCCTAGACCAGCCGCACGAGGCCGACCGCGGCCATGATGGCCGAAACGAGCCCGCCGAAATCCGGATGGGGGTGACCACGACTCGATGCCGGAACGCGAAATCTACGAAGCGTCAGCCCACGGCGGACATCAATTCATTTTCGAAATGTTTGTCCATATCGTTTGGATAGACATACCCCGTCCTTCTTATATTCATTTAATGAATTGAAATATAATGATATTTCCTCTAGCCGCTTCCTCTTGATGGAATTTACGAAATAATTTGGAATCAACGAAAATATGTGTAGAAGGAGTGCAACAAAAGGACGGGGAGAGGATATGATCAACCGGAAGATCCGTTTGCTGCTGGTCTGTTCCGTAGCGGCCATTTTTGCGCCCGGCGTGGCTGCGCAGAACGCCGAAGCCGATGCGGTGGGTGGCGGCTCCGGCCTGGACGAAATCGTCGTCACCGCGCAGAAGCGCGCGGAAAATGTTCAGGATGTGCCGATCGCTATCGCCGCGTTCGGCGGCGAGGCCATCCAGCAGCGCGGCATCTCCGATGTTTCCCAGCTCAGCTCGATCACGCCGAGCGTGGTGCTCGATGCCGGCACGCCGTTCGCCGGCTCGGGCGCGGCGCTGGGTGCGACGATCCGCGGCATTGGCCAGAACGATTTCGCGGTCAATGTCGATCCGGGCGTGGGCGTCTATCTCGACGGCATCTATCTCGCCCGGACGGTCGGCGCCAACGTCGCCCTGCCCGACGTCGAGCGGGTCGAGGTGCTGAAAGGGCCGCAAGGCACCCTGTTCGGGCGCAACACGATCGGCGGCGCGATCAACATCGTCACCCATGAGCCGGGCGACGAGTTCCGCTTCAAGGGCTCGGTGACGACCGGCCGCTTCGAGCGTCTCGACGTCGCCGGCACGGCGGACATTCCGCTGTCGGAGACGCTGAAGTCGTCGATCACCTTCGCCAGCAACCATCGCGACGGCTTCGTCAAGCGCGTACCCTACACCCAGGCGGGCCCCTATGTGCAGGAACCGAACACGCTGTACCGCGAGGTCGGCTACGACAGCTCCAGCCGCGAAGGTGGCGTCGGCGACTGGTCGCTACGCGGCAAGCTGAAATGGGAGGCGTCCTCCAGCCTCAAGGTCACCGTCACCGGCGACTATTACAAGCAGAACACCTCCGGCCTGCCGAACATCGTCCTCGACGTGCTCGACGATTATCCGGGCGACTTCGCGGGGCCGGGCGCGCCGTTGGTGCCGGGTTCGGCGCTGACCCCGGGCACGGGCTACAACTTCGCCGGCCTCTATAATTTCTGCATCAATTCAACTCCGGCCCAGATCATGGGGCGCAACGCGCAGTCGATCTGCGGCCCGCGCGGCAACGAGCTCAATCCCTCGACGATCCTGCCGGCGCTGGGCAGCGCAAATGTCGATGCCGATCCTAGCAACAACCGGCTGCCCTATGACGATCGCTGGGTCAGCACGAACTGGAACCGCAGCTACGCCACCGGCAACAGCTTCGCGCGGTCCAAGACCTGGGGCTTCTCCGGCGCGCTGGACTGGAGCCTGTCGCCCGACATCACGCTGCGGTCGATCACCGGCTATCGCGAGATGGAATGGGCGTCGGGCTTCGACGGCGACAATTCGCCGATCAACTTCCTCCATGTCTCGAACTCGGCCAAGCAGCATCAGTTCAGCCAGGAATTCCAGCTCGTAGGCGACACCGACAAGCTGGGCGGCAAGCTCAACTATGTGCTCGGCGCCTATTATTTCAGCGAGAAGGGGAGCGAGGACGGCTTCGTCACGATCGGGACCGGGCTCCTCCAGATCGAAGGGCCGATCGACGTCAAGAACCGGAACGTCTCCTTCTTCGGCCAGCTCGACTGGCGGGTGAGCGACCTGCTGGGGTTCACGCTGGGCGGGCGCTATACGTCGGAGAAGAAGGCGTTCGACGCGCGGCAGACCGACTATGCCGGGTTCAGCTATGACCTGTTCAACTGTCCGGTGACGGTGGCGATCTGCCCCGGCATCCTCGGTTTCCCCGATCCGAACGATCCGCTGCGGGTCTATCCGCCCAACACGCCGGACCGCAAATTCCACAATTTCTCCCCGAAATTCGGCGTGCAGCTCCATCCCGACGACGATGTGATGGTCTATGGTTCCTACACCATGGGCTATAAGGTCGGCGGCTGGAGCACCCGGTTGCAGAATCCCACCGCGACCGCGCCGACCTTCGACGACGAGAAGGCGAAGACGCTCGAGCTCGGCTTGAAGTCGACGCTGCTCGACCGGCGGCTGCGGTTCAACGCCGCAGTGTTCAGGACGATCTACGACAACATCCAGCTCCTCTTCCAGCGCGGCACCAACCCGCTGATCGAGAATGCCGGCAAGGCCACGATCAAGGGCGCCGAGGCCGACCTGACCGCATCGATCAACGACTATCTGAGCCTGACGATGTCGGCCGGCTATCTCGACGCCAAGCTGACCGAGGTGATCGGCCCGACCGGCCCCGACAGCGTCCAGCTCGGCACGAGCGTCGGCGCGCGGCTGCCGAAGGTGCCGAAGTTCACCTTCAACCTCTCGCCGCGCGTCACCTTGCCGGTCGGCGCGGGCGACGCGAAGCTGGTCTTCCAGGGCGACTATACCCACACCTCCTCGATGTGGAACGACGCCCAGCGGACCTTCCTGCTCAAGCGCCCGACCACCGACGTCTTTAACGCCAGCCTGACTTTCCGGAGCGGCCGCAACTGGTCGGTGACGCTCGGCGGGACCAATTTGAGCAACGAGCGCTATGTCGTGAACGGCGTTGCCCAGAAGGCCGGCGGTCTGGTCTATGGTTCGCCAAATCGTCCGCGCGAATGGTACGCCCGGCTGGGCGTGGAATTCTAAACGACAGGATCGGGGGAGGGCATCGCCTCTCCCGATCGCGGGAGGGGCTGATATGCGTCGCGTGATCACTGGCGTGGTGGACGGCAAGTCGGTTTTCCTGGCCGATGGCGAGCCGGCCAACGCGCACGAATATGCGGGATGGCCGGGCCACCTGACGTCGGTCGTCTGGGCCACCGCCGCGCCCGCCGCGCTGCCCGTGACCCGCGAGGCCGAGCCGCAGCCTGGAATCCGCGTGACGCCCGGGCCCGGCGAGACCCGGCTGATGGTCGTCCGTTTCCCGCCCGACACGATCTTCGCCGATCCGCGCTTCGACGGGCCCGGCTATGGCGCGGAAGCGGCCAGGCACCTGCCCGGCCTGATCGACGCGTTCGAACCCGACGGCAGCGGTTTCCACACCACGCGCTCGATCGATTACGACGTCGTGCTCGACGGTGAGATCTGGCTCGAGCTCGATGACGGCGCCGAGACCCGGCTGGGCCAGGGCGACATCGTCGTCCAGGGGGGGACGCGCCACGCCTGGCGCAACCGCGGCGATCGCGACGCGGTGATGCTGTTCGTCCTGGTCGGCGCGGGAGGCGCCTGACATGGCGGCGCAGGCGGCCTCGATCGACATCGACCTATTCGACGCGGAGACCCGTGACGATCCCTATGCCGCCTATCGCCGCCTGCGCGACGCGGGGCCGGTCTGCCATATCGAGCGGCACGGCCTCTACGCGATGGGCCGCTATCGGGACCTGCGCGATGCGCTGACCAACTGGACCGATTTCAGCTCGGGCAGCGGCGTCGCGATGAACGACCTGATGAACCGGCTGATGGCCGGCACGGTGCTCGCCAGCGATCCCCCCCAGCATAAGCGCCTCCGCCAGATCCTCGGCATGCCGATCGGCCCCGCCAGGCTGGGCAAGCTCCGGCCGCACATGCGCGGCCTGGCGATGGAGCGGGTCCGCGAACTCAAGGGCGGGGGTCGGTTCGACGCGATGCGCCGGCTCGCCATGCTCCTGCCGCTCAGCGTCGTTTCCGACCTCGTCGGCCTGCCCGAGGAAGGGCGCGAACGCATGCTCGACTGGGCGGCGGCGGCGTTCAACGGCATGGCGCCCGCCGGCGTCCCGCTCAGCGACGGCGCCTTCCCGGTGATGAAGGAGATGGTCGACTATATCACCGACCCCGACCTGATCGGCAAGCTCCGCCCCGACGGATGGGCCGCGCAGCTCTGGTCCAGCGTCGCGGACGGGACCCTGACCGAGGAGGAATATCGCTCGATCATCCAGGGCTATGTCTCGCCGTCGCTCGACACGACGATCTTCGCGGTCGGCAATCTGCTGTGGCTGCTCGCGACGCACCCCGATCAATGGCGCGCGCTGAAGGCGACGCCGGCGCTGCAGGCGCGGTGCATCAACGAGAGCCTGCGCCATGAAAGCCCGGCGCTGGGCTTCTCGCGGCTGGCGAAGCGCGACTTGGTGATCGACGGCGTCGCGGTCCCGGCCGGCGCGCGGATCATGACGGTGCTGCCCGCGGCCAACCGCGACGAGCGCCATTATGCCGATCCCGAGCGCTTCGACATCCAGCGCGATGCGAGCGACCATCTCGCTTTCGGCGGCGGGGTCCATCGCTGCATCGGCGGCAGCCTGGCGATGCTCGAGATCGGCGCGGTGCTGGAGGCGCTGGTCGAACTCGTCGATCATATCGAACCGGGCGATGGCCGGCGCGCGGACAATGCCGTGCTGCGCGGCTTCGACCATCTTGAAATCAGTCTGCATTGAACAGGGCCGAACGGCGGAGAGAGATCATGTTTCCCAGGAATTGCTGGTATGTCGCTGCGATGAGCCACGAGATCGCGCCGGGCGCGGTGATCTCGCGCATGATCTGCGACGTGCCGATGGCGATCTTCCGCTCGCTCGGCGGGGTGGCGAGCATCCTGCTCGACCGCTGCCCGCACCGCCTCTACCCGCTGTCGGAAGGAACCGTCGAAGCGCATGGCCTGCGCTGCGCCTATCATGGCCTGGTGTTCGCCGGCGACGGCGGCTGCCGCGAGATTCCGAGCCAATCCGAAATTCCGGCCAACGCCTGTGTGACCGCCTATCCGGCGCGCGAGAGCCACGGCCTGATCTGGGTCTGGCCGGGCGACGCGGCGCTGGCGGCCTCGACGCCGTTGCCGGCGTTCGAAACGGGGGAGGGTTATCTCGCGGGCCTCGATTTCAGCTGCCTCGATCCGTCGAGCCTCTGGGGGGTGGCCGGGCCGCACGTCATTCATCTCGACGCGAACTACATGCTCGCCGTCGACAATCTGCTCGACCTGACCCACACCGCCTTCGTCCACGCCAAGACGTTCGACAATGCCGGCGTGCTGGACTCGACACGGACGGTGAGGGCGACCGGCGATCAGCAACTGATCGACTTCTTCGCGTTCAAGAACAGCATGTCGGCGCCGCTGCGCAACGGCTATATCCTCGACGAGGGCGTGCCGCTGTTCGACAACTATCTCGAAACCTACTGGCAGGCGCCAGGCGTCATGATCCTGGTCCATGGCGCGGTGCCCGAAGGCGGCGACCGCGAACGGGACGGGGCGATCGTGCTCAACACCAATATCCTGACCCCGGCGACCGAGAGGAGCTGCCACTATTTCTGGGCGCAGTCGGTCTATCGCGATCGCGGGAACGGCAAGGTGCGCGACCTGTGGGAGATCATGACCAAGGCCGCCTTCGCCGAGGACGAACATACGCTGCAGCGACAGCAGGCCAATCTGGAACGGTTCGGCGCCAGCGCGCTCGCCGACGATGTCTCGCTGATCCTCAAGGCCGACAAGGCGATCGTTCTGGCGCGTCGCATGGTTAGCCGTATGGTGCGGGGGGAAGAAGCTGCTAAAGCGGCCTGAACTGGTCGCCTCGCGCGACGGAGAATGAGGTTCGCATGCCCGTTGATCATCCGACAGTGCTGCGATCCCATACGCTCTGGGGCGGGACCCTGGGCACCGACGTGCTGCGCCGATTGCGCGAGGATATCATCAGCTGTGTGCTGAAACCCGGCGAGAAGCTGCGCTTCGAAACGTTGCGTTCGCTCTACGGCGTCAGCTATTCGACGCTGCGCGAGGCGCTGTCGCGCCTGTCGGCGGAAGGCCTGGTGATGTCCGAGGGGCAACGCGGCTTCTTCGTCGCGCCGGTCACCGAGGAAGACCTGCTCGACATCACCGATGCGCGCGTGGTGCTCGAGCGCGAATGCATCCGCCGCTCGCTCGAAAACGGCAATGCGGATTGGGAGGCGGGGATCATCGCCGCCTTCCACAGGCTCGATCGCCTCGAACAGTCGATGGGCGAGGAATTGCGCACCACGCCGGATTGGGACCTGCTGCACATGCAGTTCCACGACGCGCTCGTCGCCGCGGCCGGATCGCCGACCCTCGCCGAACTGCGGCACCTGCTGTTCGAACGCGCGCGCCGTTACCGGCGCATGTCGGCGCTCGTCCGCAAGCAGCCGCGGCAGAAATCGAACGAGCATCGCGTGATGATGGAGGCCGTGCTCGGCGGCGACAAGGAACTGGCGATGGAACTCACCGAGCGCCACATCCGCGAGGTCGCCCAGAATCTCCTCCGCAACGTTTTCCGGCGGACCGACGGGGAATGACGTCCACGGCATGACGCGCGGCTTCGCCGCGCGATGCCGTTCCCATCGTCAGACGGGGCGCGCCGGTCATGTCATGGCTTTGGCCTGCATGATTTCGCCAGCCCTGGGATTTTCGAAAAATCCGAAGTTTCGCTTGGAATGTAAGATATTCCGAGATTTTCATGATTATACCGGCCTATAATTTTCGAAATCAATATTGTATTTTCGAAAAAAACGGCTACGACCGATTATCGGAACGGAGAGGATGCCGTTTCGATCGTTGACGGGGGTAGGCCGGCATGCGCCTGGTGAGTTGCGAAATCGATGGCGAGCCCGCTTATGGCCTGCTGGTCGGCGACCGCATCGCCCGGCTCGACGCGTTGCCCGGTGCCGCGCCCGACCTGAAATCCTTCATCGCGGCGGCTCATGCGGCGGGCTGGCCGCCGATGGCGGCGGAGGCCGATATCCCGCTCGATCAGGTGCGGCTGCTGCCGCCCATCCCCAATCCCGACAAGGTGCTCTGCGTCGCGACGAATTTTCGCGAGCCGGCGCGCGAAGGGAAGCCCGAGCCCGAATATCCGCTGGTCTTCACGCGCTTCGCCAATTCCTTCACCGGCCATGGGCAGCCGCTGGCCAAGCCGGATCGCAGCGAGGCCTATGATTTCGAAGGCGAGTTGGCGGTGGTGATCGGCAAGGGCGGTCATCGGATCCCCGCCAGCGAGGCGATGGCGCATGTGGGCGGCTATTGCTGCCTCAACGACGGCAGCGTCCGCGACTGGCAGAAGCATTCGACCCAGTTCACGCCGGGGAAGAACTTCCACCGGAGCGGCAGCTTCGGCCCCTGGATCGTCACGGCGGACGAGATACCCGATCCGACGGTGCTGACGCTGCAGACCCGCGTCAACGGCGTGGTCAAGCAACGCATCGGCATCGATCGGATGATCTTCGACATCCCCTGGCTGATCGCCTATTTCTCGACCTTCACGCCGCTGGTGCCCGGCGACGTCATCGCCACCGGCACGCCTTCGGGCTTCGGCTCGTCGCGGACGCCGCCCGAATATCTGTCGATCGGCGACGCGATCGAGGTCGAGATCAGCGAGATCGGTATTTTGCGCAACATCGTCGGGGGAGAGGCCGTGGCCGGCTGAACGGCCGGGCACCGATCCCCGGTCCATATCCAAGCGGAGGGTGACCTTGCAGGAGAATATCACGTTCGAATCCGATGGGCTGAAGCTGTCGGGCGTCATCCATGTGCCGGACGGCCACAAGGGCGAGCCGTTGCCGGCGTTCATCGTCTGCCACGGGTTCGTCGGTTCCAAGGACGAGAGCCACGCGCAGATCCAGGCCGAGATGATGGAGCAGTTCGGCTATGTCGCCCTGCGCTTCGATTTCCGGAGCTGCGGCGAAAGCGAAGGCGAGCGCGCCCAGGTGCGCTGCTTCGACCAGGTCGCGGACGCCAAGAACGCGGTGACCTGGCTGGCGAAGCGGCCCGAGGTCGATCCGAAGCGGATCGGGATCACCGGCCACAGCTTCGGCGCGGCGGTCTCGGTCTATACCGCGGGCGTCGACGATCGCATCGCCTGCTGCCTGTCGTCGTGCGGCTGGGGCGACGGGGAGCGCAAATTCCGCGGCCAGCATCCGACCCGGGAATCCTGGGACAGGTTCATCGGCATCCTCGAAGAGGGGCGGGCGCACAAGCAGGCGACGGGGGAGAGCCTCTGGATGTCGCGCTTCGATGCGGTGCCGATCCCGGAGGCGTTACGGAAGAACCTGTCGCCCAAGGCGATCATGGAGATCCCGACCGAAACCGCCTGGTCGATGATGAACTTCCGGGCCGACGACGTCGTCGCGAACATCGCGCCGCGCCCGTTGCTGCTGTTCCACACCGCCAACGACATCATCACCCCGACGATCGAGTCGGTCCGCATGTTCGAGAAGGCCGGCCAGCCGACCGAGCTGATGCTGATCGACACCACGGCGCATTTTCCGCTGGCGCCGGCCGACGCGCCGCGCACCAGGATGATGATGAAGGGCTGGCTCGACAAATTCTTCCCCTCTCCGTTGGCGGGGTGATCCATGGCCGATATCGCGACCATCGCGGCGGACGAACTGAGGCGCTATTCGGCGGACCTGCTGGACAAGGCTGGCTTCGGCGAAGCCGAGGCGCGGGAGATGGCGGACCTTCTGGTATGGGCGAACCAGCGCGGCGTCGACTCCCACGGCGTCCTTCGCATCCCCCGCTATGTCGAGATGCTCGAGACCGGTCTCGTCCGCGCCGACTTCGCCTTTCGTGACGTCAGCCGGACCGGCGCGGTCTGCGTGCTCGACGCGGGCAAGGCGCCGGGCGCGACGGCGATGAACCGCGCCGTCGGGGAAGCGGCGACGCTCGCCGCGCGCTTCGGCATCGGCTGGTGCGCGGTGCGCGATACCTCGCACGCCGGGGCGATCGGCTATTTCGTGCAGCAATTGGCGGAACGCGGGCTGGTCGGGCTGGCGATGACGGCGTCGAAGCCGCTGATGAGCTATTTCGGCGCGAAGGGGGAGGCGCTGTCCACCAATCCGCTAGCGATCGGCGTGCCGGTGCCCGATGGCGGCCGGCCGGTGATCCTCGACATGTCGATGGCCGCCGTGGCGCTGGGCAAGATCATGGCGGCGAAGGACGCCGGGCGTCCGATTCCGATCGGCTGGGGCGTGGATGCGCAGGGCGCCGACACCACCGACCCGCACGCGGTCACGGCGGTGCTGCCGATGGCCGGGGCGAAGGGAAGCGGCCTGTCGCTGATGATCGAGATATTGTGCAGCCTGCTCCCCGGCAATCCGAGCATTGCGCCGGCGCTGGCCGGCGGCGACCCGGGCGGGTTCAACGGTATGGTCCTGGCGATCGATCCGGCGGCGTTCGGCGACCGCGACGGCTTCCTCGCACAGGTCGGGGTGCTGGTCGACGCGATCCATCGGCTGGAGCCGGTGCCGGGCGTCTCGCGGGTGCTGCTCCCCGGCGAGCGCGGACATGAGACCGAGGAGGCGCGCGGGGCGGGAGGCATCCCGGTCGCTGCCGGCACCGTCAAGCGCCTCGGCGAACTGGCCGCCAGACTGGGCGTGTCCGTTCCCACCGCTTTGCAATGACCAATACGGCCGGCCCAAGGACCGGCCGACAGGATTCGGGAGACGCTATCATGCCGGCGATCAGACCTTCCCTCGCCCATCTGGGCATATTCGTTTCCGACCTCGATCGGATGGAGCGCTTCTATGCGGACGTGTTCGGACTGGTCGTCACCGATCGCGGCGTGGGCGCCGTCTTCAAGAACCGGCTCGTCTTCATGAGCGGCTCGGCGGACCAGCATCACCAGGTGGTGCTGTCGACCGGGCGACAGGCGGACGCGCCCAGCACGATCATGCAGCTCTCCTTCAAGGTGGCGTCGCTCGCCGAGCTGCGCGACGTCCAGGCACGGGCGGCGGCGCATGGGGCGACCGAGATGATCGGCCTGAACCATGGCAATGCCTGGTCGATCTATTTCTATGATCCCGAGATGAACCGCATCGAGATCTACCTGGATACCGATTTCCACACGCCTCAGCCCTGTGCCGATCCGCTGGACCTCGCGAAGAGCGACGAGGAGATAGTGGCGGAGACCAGGGCGCTGGTCGAGGCGCGGCCCGGCGGCATGGATCGCCGGAAATATGTCGAGGCGATGCAGGGTGTGCTCGCCCGGAACTGACGCGAAAAAGGAGAGGAAGCTTTATGGTCCCGTCGAAGATGCGCGCGGCCCGCATGTATGACGTCGGCGCGCCGATGGTCATCGAGGAGGTCGACACGCCCAAGCCCGAGGCGCTCGACGTCGTCGTCAAGGTGCATGCCTGCGGGATCGTGCCCAATCTGGGCAATGTCCTCAAGAACTGGTCGACCTGGTTCCCGCAGCT
Organism: Rhizorhabdus wittichii RW1; assembly: GCA_000016765.1. Taxonomy (NCBI): domain Bacteria; kingdom Pseudomonadati; phylum Pseudomonadota; class Alphaproteobacteria; order Sphingomonadales; family Rhizorhabdaceae; genus Rhizorhabdus; species Rhizorhabdus wittichii. The sequence goes on along the minus strand of CP000699.1, from coordinate 3,305,467 downwards.
TCCGCTTCCCCGGCTGCCCGCGACCTTCGGCCTCGATCCGGCGGGGGTGATCGTCGAGGTCGGCCGCCATGTCACCGGCTTGAAGGTCGGCGATCGGGTGTACGTCAATCCTGGCCGCTCGTGCGGAACGTGCCGTTCGTGCCGGGCCAACAATCCCACCGGCTGCAACTCGATGATCCTGCAGGGCTATTTCGGCTATTCGCCGACCGCGCAGGACATGTTCGACCGCTATCCGTTCGGCGGTTTCTGCGAATATATGCTGGCGCCGGCCAATGGCTGCGTGCTCCTGCCCGACAACGTCACCTTCCAGCAGGCGGCGCGGCTCGGCTATACCGGAACCGGCTATTCGGCGCTGCGCAAGGGCAAGGCCGGGCCGAACGTCACGACGCTGATCCATGGCGCGACGGGCACGCTGGGCCTGCCCACCGTGATGTGTGCGCTGGCGATGGGCGTCACGCGCATCCTGGCGGTGGCGCGCAATCGCGACCTGCTGGAGGAGGTGCGCAGCCTGGCGCCGCGCCGCATCTTCACCCATTCGACCCTCGACGGCCCCGTCCGCGACTGGGCGATCTCGATGACCGAGGGCGAGGGCGTCGACCTGGCGATCGACAGCGTCGGGCCGGGCGGCACCGCCGATCAGATGCGGGACCTGCTCCGCTCGCTCGGCCGGACCGGGCTCCTCGTCAATGTCGGCGCGGTGGCGGAACCGGTGGCGATGAACGTCCACAAGATGATGGACTGGAACCAGGGCTTCCAGGGATCGGTCTGGTTCACCACCCCCGAAGGGCAGGACATGGCGGAGATGATCCGCGCCGGCACGCTCGACATGGGCGTCTTCGACCAGCAGGCCTATCCGCTCGACCGGATCAACGACGTGCTGGCCGGGATCGAGAACCGCCATGGCGGCTTCTCCAACTTCACCGTCGTCCCCAATCCCGAATGAGCAGGCTGCTGCCCCATCGCATCGGCGGCGAGCGGATCGCGGGCCCGGCGGCGGCCGAGCGTCGCAACCCGTCCGACCTGTCCGATCTGGTCGCGACGACGCCGGAGGGCGACGACGCGCTGATCGACCGGGCGATCGCGGCCGCGGCGGCCGCCCAGCCGGGCTGGGCCGCGCGCTCGCCCGAGGCGCGGGGCGACATCCTCGACCGGGCCGCCGCGTTGCTGATCGAGCGAGCCGACGACCTGGGCGTCCTGCTCGCGCGCGAGGAAGGCAAGACCTGTGCCGAGGGCCGGGCGGAGGTGGTGCGCGCCGCGCGGATCTTCCGCTATTTCGGCGGCGAGGCGCTGCGGCTGCACGGCCGCAGCCTGGCGTCGGTGCGCCCGGGGCTGGAGGTGTCGACCCGGCAGGAGCCGCTGGGCGTGGTCGGGCTGATCACGCCGTGGAACTTCCCGATCGCCATTCCGGCCTGGAAGACGGCGCCCGCGCTGGCGTTCGGCAATGCCGTCGTCCTGAAGCCAGCCGGCATCACGCCGGCCATCATTTCCGCCATGGCCGACGCGCTCGAAGATGCCGGCCTGCCGCCGGGCCTGTTCAACCTGGTCTTCGCGCCGGGCAGCGTCGCCGGCCGGCTGATCGAGGATTCGCGGGTGGCGGCGTTGTCCTTCACTGGCTCGACCGGGGTGGGACGGCGGCTGGCGGTCGCCGCCGCCGAGCATGGCAAGCGCGTCCAGCTCGAAATGGGCGGCAAGAATCCGCTGGTGGTGCTGGACGACGCCGATCTCGATCGCGCCGTCGCCATCGCCCTCGACGGCGCCTTCTTCGGCAGCGGCCAGCGCTGCACGGCGTCGAGCCGCCTGATCGTCACCGACGGAATCCACGACCGCTTCGTGGCGGCGCTGACCGAAGCGGCGGCGAAGCTGCGCGTCGGCCATGCGCTCGACCCCGATACGCAGATCGGCCCGGTGGCGAGCGAGGAGCAGCGCGACACGATCGAGGCCTATCTGTCGATCGCCGTCGAGCAGGGCGGCCGCATCGCCTGCGGCGGGGAGCGGCTGCGCCGACCGACCGAGGGCTATTTCCTCGCGCCGGCACTGATCACCGGCACCACGGCCGAGATGCGGGTGAACCGGGAGGAGATTTTCGGCCCCGTCGCCAGCGTCGTGCGGGTGGCCGATTTCGACGAGGCGCTCGCGGTGGCGAACGGCAGCGCGTTCGGGCTCTCGGCCGGCATCGTCACCACCTCGCTTGCTCATGCCGGCGCGTTCAGGGCACGGACGCAGGCGGGGATGGTGATGGTCAACGCGCCCACCGCCGGCGTCGATTATCATGTGCCCTTCGGCGGCACCAAGGCGAGCAGCATGGGACCGCGCGAGCAGGGCTTCGCTGCCCAGGACTTCTACACCCGGACCAAGACGGCCTACGTGAACGCGTGAGCGGCGTCTTCGCGATCCCCTTCAAGGCATGAGGAACGACCCGATGGCACAGGATTTCGCGGCGCAGGCGCTGGCCATGGAGGATCGCCGCTTCCGGGCGATGGCGGCCAGCGATATCGCCGAGCTGGACGCGGTGCTGGCCGACGACCTCCACTACACCCACGCCAATGGCATGGTGGAGGACAAGGCGGAGTTCCTCCGCAAGATCACCAGCGGCGAACGGGATTATCGCGCCGTCGGCCTGATCGGCCGGACGGTATCGCCGCAGCCCGGCTTCACCGCCATATTCGGCCAGATCGACGTCGAGGTCATGCGCACCACCGGCCTGCTGCTCAACCGGCTCGACTACACCGCGATCTACCGCGACGGCGATCCGCGTCTGTTTGCCTGGTCGGCAGTGAAGACGCTCGGCCGAGAATGAAAGCTCGAACAGGACCTTCGAGGAGCCCGGCATCGAGCAATCGAGCAAAGCCCCAGACGTTGAAGCGGCAGAATAGTCCACCAGCCACCACGCCAGGTGCACAACCGACATGATCCCACGATCGGTCGGGGCGATCAAAGATGAAGAGATAGCCCAGCCGAACCAGCGAGATCACCGGGCCGCCCATCACCCAGACCAGCCGCGCGAGATAAGCAGCTCAGCGTCTCTCGACCCAACGCTGTCCGCCGCGTCCCCAAAACCCCGCGGAACTGCGCGAGAATGAAGAGTCCCGCCGAAGCGGAAACTCTTTGACTCAGCGATTTCAGACTGGGTGGTGCGGTCGAGAAGACTCGAACTTCCACGGCCTTTCGGCCACAACGACCTCAACGTTGCGCGTCTACCAGTTCCGCCACGACCGCACACCGAGGAGAATCCCGGATGGCCGGGATGCTGGCAGGCCCGCGCCACTAGCAAAGGGTTCGGCGGGGCGCAATGGGCTATCGCGATAAATCTTGTCCGCCGTCCCGCGCCCTCAATAGAGGAACATCGGCATGCCCTCGACATGGGTGAGCTTCGGCCGGTAGCGCGCGCGATCGTAGAGCCTGTCGACGTCGACCGTCTTGGTGCCGCCGAGCAGCGTGTCGATCGGCACATGACAGTAATTGCCGTCGCGCAGCGCCAGCATCCGGCCCGTCTCGCCCGCCTCGATCTTCTGGACGGCGAGGCCGCCGAAGGCGAAGCCGACCATCCGGTCGAGCGCGTCGGGATCGCCCGATCGCATCAGATAGGCGAGCTGCTGGACGATCGTCCCCTCCTTCGCCCGCTGCTCGATCAGCAGCGCCAGCCGCCGGCTGACCGCCGTCTCGCTGCGCCGCGTCGCCGACAGCCGCCGATCGCCGTCCTCCGCCTCGTCGCCCGCCAGCTTCGCCCCTTCCGAGATCACGCACATCGCATAGGCGCCGGGCCGGCTGCGGCGATCGGCGGCGAGCAGCGGCAGCAGCACGTCGGGATCGGCCGGCACCTCGGCGATCACGGTGCGGTCGACCTGCGCCAGGAAGCCGGCGAGCAGCGCCGTCTCCCCGCTGCGCCGCCCGAACAGCTCGACGATCGCGATCCGCTCATGGCTCTCGGCGGTGGTGCGCAGCGCGTTGATCGCGTCGACCGATCGGGTGATCGCGGTCGAGAAGCCGATGCAATAGTCGGTCCCGAACACGTCGTTGTCCATCGTCTTGGGGATCGAGACGACCGGGAAGCCCTGCGCCGACAGATGCGCCGAGAAGCGCAGCGTCCCGTCGCCGCCCAGCGTGATCAGCGCGTCGACGCCGAGCGCGTCGAGCACCATGAGCACATGGCCGGTGCGGTCGCCGCCGGCCACGGTGCGCGGGTCGGTGCGCGAGGTGTGGAGCATCGTCCCGCCGACCCGGTCGATCCCGCGCACCGCCTCGCGGTCGAGCACGATGCTGTGCGCGGCGACGCTCTCCCGCTCGGCGGGGTCGATCTCGAGGAAGCCCTGCCAGCCGCGCCTGAAGCCGATCACCTCCCAGCCGCGATCGAGCGCCGACAGCGCGATCGACCGGATGCAGGGATTGAGCCCCGGAACGTCGCCGCCGCCGGTCAGCACGCCGATGCGCATGTCGTCTCCTTCCCGTTTTGCTTCGTCATTCCAGCGAAAGCTGGAATCTCGCTGCCTTGTTCCCCGGCAGGGAAAAGAAAGGAAGGGCGATAACCATCAACCGTCGCCCCTGCGCAGGCAGGGGCCCATGTCTCTCATCAGCCAGATGGCATCTGAGAAGGCGACAGACGTGGATGCCTGCCTCCGCAGGCATGACGGGCGCATGCTTGGGGGCGGAGATCGATCCCGCCCGCTCCCCGACGCGGTCTAGCTCCCGGTCGGGCCGATGAAGCTCAGATGCAGGTTCTTCGCGCCGCGCGGGATGTCGACGGCGGCGCTGTCGAACTCGGCCGATCCGCCGGGAACCAGCATCGGCACCGGGCGGGTGATCGTCCAGCTGTAGACGGTGCGGCCCTGCGTGTCGCGCAGCTCGGCGCGGATGTCGCGGACCGGCTGGGGCTGGTCGGTCGGGTTGACGATCTTGCCGGTCACCGCCAGCAGTTCGTTGCCGCTCGCCGTTTCGCGCCGCTCGGGCTTGCCGGTCATCTCGATCAGCAGCGGCACCGGCGCGGGGACGAGGCCCAGCCGCTCGGCCAGCTTGTCGGGCCCGACCGCGACGACCGCGCCGATCGCCGCCACCAGCACCAGCGCGACGATCGCCGCGACGATGGTCAGCAGCTTCGCGGTGTTGCGGCGCGGCCGGCCGGCGAGCGCGGGCACCTGGTCGTGGATCGGACGGTCGTGGATCGGGGCGACCTCCCGCGGGCCGTCGTAGCGCGCCTGGACCTCGGCCTCGGGCTGCTCGCTGTCGGCGGTCGCGGGCGGCGGCACCGGCTCGACGATGGTCGACTGCGGCGGCGGCGCGGGCGGCGGCGCGGCCTGCACGGCGTCGGGAGCGGCGGGCTCGGGCGGGCCCTGGAACCAGCTATGGCGGCAGCTGGCGCAGCGCACCTGCCGTCCGGTCGCGCCGATCGACGCGTCGGGAACGAGATAGCGGGTCTGGCAGGCGGGGCAGATGAGTATCACGCCCACCTCCCTAACCCTGACATGACTCCGGCTGCAAGCATTTGCGGGAGGGGCGATGCTGTGCCATGGCTCGCGGCATGTGCGAGGCGTCGATCGAGTGAGGCTAGGCGGATGAGGCCGGGGGCCGCCAACATCGTCCAGTTCGAGAATGTCGGCCTGCGCTACGGGTCGGGCGCCGAGACGCTGAGCGACCTCAGCTTCGGGCTGGCGGCGGGCGCCTTCTACTTCCTGACCGGGCCGTCGGGCGCGGGCAAGAGCTCGCTGCTCCGCCTGATCTACCTGGCGCAGCGGCCGAGCCGGGGGCTGATCCGCATGTTCGGGGAGGACGTCGTCACCCTGCCGCGCGCGCGCATGCCCGGCTTCCGCCGCCGCATCGGCACCGTCTTCCAGGACTTCCGCCTGATCCCGCATCTGTCGGCCTATGAGAATATCGCCCTGCCGCTGCGCGTGAACGGCGTCGCCGAGGCCGACATCGACACGCCGGTGCGCGAGATGCTCGAATGGGTCGGCCTGTCGGGCCGCGCCTATGCCCGCCCCGCCACCCTGTCGGGCGGCGAGCAGCAGCGCGTCGCGATCGCCCGCGCGGTGATCGGCCGGCCCGAGATCCTCGTCGCCGACGAGCCGACCGGCAATGTCGATCCCGACATGGCGGGACGACTGCTCTATCTGTTCGAGGCGCTCAACAAGCTCGGCACGACGATCCTGGTCGCGACCCACGACCTCCACCTGATCCCGCGCGTCCACCACGCCCAGACGATCCGGCTGGATAGTGGCAGGCTCGACAATGGGAAGCTCGAAGCTCCCGGGGGAGCGCGCTGATGGCGCTGTTCGGGACGGGATCGGGCAACTGGCTGACCAGCGCGGCGGGCCGACGGCTGCTGCCCGAGGGCTGGCTGTCGGGGCCGATGCCCTGGGTGATCGCGATCATGATGTTCCTGATGGTGCTCGCCGCCGCCGCCGGGCTGGCGCTGGGCTTTGCGGCGCGCGGGCTCGATTCGCACCTGTCGGGGCAGATCACCGTCCAGGTCGTCGATGCCGACCAGGCGCGGCGCGACGCCACCGCCGACCGCATCGTCAGGGCGCTGGGCAGCCAGCCGGGCGTCGCCACCGTGCGCCGGATCAGCGACGGCGAGATCACCGATCTGCTGCGCCCCTGGCTGGGCGCGGGCCTCGCCGACAACGACCTGCCGGTGCCGGCGATGATCGACGTCGCCTTCGTCCCCGGCGCCGTGGGCGCACAGCAGGCGGCCGAGGCGGCGGTGCTCGCGCTCGGGCCGCGCGCGCGGATCGACGACCATGCGCAATGGCTGGCGCCGCTCGCCGGGCTGATCGCCTCGCTGCGCTGGCTGGCGGCGGTGCTGGTCCTGCTGATGGCGGCGGCGGCGGCGTTCACCGTCGTGCTCGCCGCGCGGTCGGCGCTCAACACCCACCAGGCGACGATCGACGTGATGCACCATCTCGGCTCGACCGACGCGCAGATCGCCCAGCTCTTCCAGCGGCGCATCGCCACCGACGCGCTGTTCGGCGGGATGGTCGGGCTGCTGCTCGCCTCGCTGGTGATCTTCGCGGTCGGCGATCGCATCGCGCGGGTGGGGTCGGACCTGATCGGATCGGTCGACCTGCCGCTCGTCGCCTGGGCCATCCTCGCGCTGCTGCCGCTTGCCGGCACGCTGCTCGCGACGCTGGCGGCGCGCGCGACGATCATCCTCGCGCTCCGGCGGCGGCTGTGATCGTCCGCGCGGCGGCGGCCGCCCTGCTGCTGTGGATCGCGGGCTTCATGGCCTTCGCGCTGTTCCTGCCGCAGCCCGCGCCCGACGGGATCGCCACCGACGGCATCGTCGTGATGACGGGCGGACGCGGCCGGGTCGAGCGCGGCCTCCGCCTGCTCGAGGCGAAGCGGGCGAAGCGGCTGCTGATCTCCGGCGCCGACCGGCGGGTCCGCCCGCACGAGCTCGCCGCCCAGTTCAAGGCGCCGATGGCGCTGGTCGAATGCTGCGTCGACCTCGGCCATGAATCGGTCGACACCCGCTCCAACGCGGCGGAGGCGGCCGACTGGATCGCGCGGCGGCGCTACCGGTCGATCCGCCTCGTCACCTCCGACTGGCACATGGTGCGCGCGCGCTTCGACCTGCGCAACGCGACCGGCGACAAGCTGGAGATCGTTGCCGACGCGGTGCCGACCGAGCCCGGGCTCGTCGACCTGGTCCGCGAGTACAACAAATATCTGCTGCGGCGGGTCGCCGCCCTGATCGGGATATGATGACCGTCCTGCGCTCGACCCTGTTCGCGATCCTCTTCTATGCCGGCACCGTGGTCGCGGTGCTGAGCGCCTTCCTGATCGTCCCGTTCGGCGACGCGCCGCTGCGGCGGCACGCGCTGCGCTGGGCCTGCTTCCACCGCTGGTGCGCGCGCTGGATCCTCGGCATCCGATCGTCGGTCGAGGGCCATGTGCCGCCGGGGCCGCACCTCTACGCCGCCAAGCACCAGTCGATGTTCGAGACGCTCGAGCTGCTGCTGGTCGTCGGCGATCCGGCCGCCGTGCTGAAGCGCGAGCTGGCCGACATCCCGCTGTTCGGGCAGATCGCCCGGCGCGAGGGGGTCATCCCGGTCGATCGCGCGGGATCGGCCAAGGCGCTGCGCCGGATGATGCGCGCCGCGATCGCCGCGCGCGACAGCGGCCGCTCGATCCTGATCTTCCCCGAAGGCACCCGCGTCGCGCCGGGCGAGCAACCGCCGCTCCAGCCGGGCTTCGCCGGCCTCTACAAGGCGCTCGACCTGCCGGTGGTGCCGATCGCGCTCGACAGCGGCCTGCTGTGGCCGCGCAACAGCTTCCTCAAGCGCCCCGGCATCATCACCATCCGGCTGGGCGATCCCCTCCCCGCCGGCCTGCCCCGCGCCGAGATCGAGGCGCAGGTCCACGCCGCGATGAACGTGCTCGACCGCTGAGCGTTCGGGAGTGCGCCTGTCGGCGCATGGCCGCACCGCCTCGAAATGCGCTCTTCCGCGCATTTCCAAGACAGCCCTCTCAGGACGATATCGAGGTCGAGAAGAGGTTGAGCACCGCCACCCCGGCGACGATCAGCGCCATGCCGATCAGCGCGGCGATGTCGAGCTTCTGGCCCTGGAACAGCCAGGCGACGGTGGTGATCAGCACCAGTCCGACGCCCGACCAGATCGCATAGGCGACCCCGGTCGGCATCGTCCGCAGGGTGAGCGACAGGCAGAAGAAGGCGATGCCATAGCCGAGCGCGGTGACGACTGAGGCAAGCGGGCGGGTGAAGCCGTCGGACAGCTTGAGCGCGGTGGTGCCGATCACCTCGGCGACGATCGCGATGGCGAGGTAGAGATAGGCCATCCGCCCATCCTAGAGTGGTCGGCGGTCGGAGCCTAGTGGCACGAACGTCATGCCGAAAAGGATCGCAGGCCACTGCCGGAGACAGGATGAAACCGCCTCTCCCCCGTCATTCCCGCGAAAACGGGAATCCATGGATACGGGACGCTTTTGACTGGATGTGCCGCCGTCCAAGGATTCCCGTTTTCACGGGAATGACGGAAATGGAAGCTCCCTCGGATAGTCGCCATCCGGGCCGTGAAGGAAGGAGGACGCCGGTCCCGCCCGGCGCCCTCCCCGTTTCGATCAGAAACCGAACACGATGCCCAGGGTGCCCTGGTTGTTGATGATGTCCGATTCATAGTTGGTCTGGGTGAACTCGGCGCGCAGCGACACGCTGTCGGTCACGCGGGTCTCGAGGCCCGCGCCGTAGCGCACGCCGTCGCCCCAGCCGCTCGAACCGAGCACCTCGATCTTGCCGCGGGCATAGCCGGCACGCGCATAGAGCGCGGTGCTGTCGTTCAGCTTGTAGCCGAAACGGGCGCCGACGCCCCAGCCCCACTTGGCCTCGATCCCGCCGGCATCGGCGGTGTTGAGGTCGATGTTCGCCTCGACGCCGGCGAAGGTGGAAGCGCCGACCGGCAGGTTGTAGCCGGCGAACGCGGTCGCGCCGACGCCCGAGAAGCCGACGCCTTCGAGCGCGCCCGAACCCTGGACGTTGTCGAGCGTGACGCCGCCACCCACATAGGGCCCGGCGAAGTCGGCGGCGAACGCCGGAGTCGCGGCGAGGGCGGCGGCGACGGCCGCGATTTTGATCATCTTCAAGATAAGTACCCCTTATAATGTACGCGCCGCTTGAGATGCGGCTTCGTTTAAGCAACCTGTTGAAATTTCACGTTTCTAGCGTGACGGTTGCCGGGCGCACCTAGTAAAGGGAGCCGATCGTTACAATCAGGGAATGAACCGCTCCGGACGCAATTCGGCCGGCCGGGTAAATTTGCCACAGTGGGACGGCGACGGCCGCCCCGCGACGGTCAGTGGGCGCGGCCGAAGTCCGGCGCGGCGTCGTCCTGGCCCTGCTCGATGATCGATCGGCGGATCGCGCGGGTGCGGGTGAACAGGTCGAACAGCGTGTCGCCGTCGCCCCAGCGGATCGCGCGCTGGAGCGCGGTCAGGTCCTCGCTGAAGCGCTGGAGCATCTCCAGCACCGCTTCCTTGTTGTTGAGGAACACGTCGCGCCACATCGTCGGGTCGGACGCGGCGATGCGGGTGAAGTCGCGGAAGCCGCCCGCCGAGAATTTGATCACCTCGCTCTGCGTCACCTCCTCCATGTCGGACGCGGTGCCGACGATGGTGTAGGCGATCAGGTGCGGCAGGTGGCTGGTGACGGCGAGCACCCGGTCATGGTGGCGCGGGTCCATCGTCTCGACGTCGGCGCCCAGCCGCCGCCAGAACTCGGCAACCCGCTCGGTCGCGGTGGGATCGGCGCCCTCGGGCGGGGTGACGATGCACCAGCGCCCCTGGAACAGCGTCGCGAAGCCCGCGTCGGGGCCGCTATTCTCGGTGCCCGCGACCGGATGGGCGGGGATGATCGTGGCGTCGGGCAGCGCGCCGCGCAGCGCCGCGAGCACGCTTTCCTTCGACGATCCGACGTCGCTGACGATCGCGTCGGCGGGCAGGTCCTCGGCGATCTCCGCCGCCGCCGCCGCCATCGCGCCGACCGGCACGCAGAAGATGACGAAATCGGCGTCGACCACCGCCGCGCCGGCCGTGTCGGTGACGTCGTCGCAGAAGCCGATGCTGCGCGCGCGTTCGCGCACCTCGGGGCTGGCGTCGTGGCCGGTCAGCCGCACGGTCGGCATCTGCGCCTGCACCGCGCGCGCGACCGAGGAGCCGATCAGGCCCAGCCCGATGATCGTGACCCGGGCGAAGGGCAGCATCAGCCCGCCGCCTCGACCATGCGGCGGATCACGGCGGCGAGGCCGCGGACCTCCTCCTCGGTGCCGATGGTGATGCGCAGGCCGTGCGGCAGGCCCTGCCCCGGCAGCCAGCGGACGATATAGCCCGCCTCCATCAACCCCTTGTACGCCTGCTCGGCGGTCAGCTTGCCCTCGAACAGCACCAGCGAGAAATTGGCCTTGCTCGGCACCGCGCGCAGCCCCTGGTTGCCGAGGCTGGCGATCTCGCCCTCGAACCAGGCGCGCCAGCGGGCATTGTGGTCGCGGCTGCGCGCGACGAAGCCGGTGTCGCCGAGCGCGGCGATCGCCGCCATCTGTCCGGCGGTGGTCACATTGAACGGCGCGCGGATGCGGTGCAGCGCGTCGACCACCGCCGCGCCGGCATAGCCCCAGCCGATCCGTTCGGCGGCGAGGCCGTAGATCTTCGAGAAGGTCCGCGTCACCAGCACGTTGGCCGCCGACTGCGCCAGCGCGAACGCGCCGTCGTCCTCGCCCGCCTCGAGATATTCGGCATAGGCCTGGTCGATCACCAGCAGGCAGTCGGCCGGGGTCGCGGCGTGGAGGCGCGCGATCTCCGCCCCGCTCGTATAGGTGCCGGTCGGGTTGTTCGGATTGGCGAGGAAGATCACCCGCGTCCTGGGCGTGATGTGCGCGATCAGCGCGTCGATGTCGGTCGCATAGTCGGCGTCGGGCGCCTGTACCGGGGTCGCGCCGACCCGCCGCGCCGCGATCGGATAGACCGAGAAGCCGTAGCGGACGAACAGCACCTCGTCGCCCTGCCCGGCATAGGCGCCGGCGGCGAGGTGGAGGATCTCGTCGGAGCCGGTGCCGTAGATCACCCGCGCCGGATCGAGCCCGCCATGCGCGGCGGCGATCGCCTCGCGCAGGTCCGCCGCCGAAGCGTCGGGGTAGCGATCGAGCGACGCCGCGCCGGCCATGAACGCCGCGCGCGCCGCCTCGCTGGTGCCGAGCGGATTCTCGTTGGACGAGAGCTTGGCGACCTTGCGGCCGTCGTCGGTGGTCGACCGTCCCGGCACATAGGGGGCGATCGCATCGATCCAGGGCTTGGGCGCGAGGGTCTGTGTCATGCGCGCGCTTTACGGGGGAAGGCGAAGGGCTGCAATGCTTTCGCCAAGCACGTCACCCCAGCGAAGGCTGGGGTCCATGTCTCTCTTCACCCGCGATGGCATCTGAGAAGAATACAGACATGGATGCCAGCCTCCGCTGGCATGACGGAAGAGAAGGCGACGGCGAAGCCCCCCGCATTGACAGCCCTCCGCCCCCGTCCTAGCCCGGATGGCGCCCATGACCGACGACAGCCGCTTCGGCCTCGCCCGTTCCGTGACCCTGGCCGGCCCGCTGCGGCTCGACGGCGGGGCGAGGCTGGCGCCGGTCGAGATCGCCTATGAGACCTATGGCAGCCTCGACGCCGACGGCGGCAACGCGGTCCTGATCTGCCACGCGCTGACCGGCGACCAACATGTCGCCTCGACCCACCCGATCACCGGCAAGCCGGGCTGGTGGACGCGAATGGTCGGCGCCGGCAAGCCGATCGACCCGGCGCGCCACTTCATCATCTGCGCGAACGTGCTGGGCAGCTGCCTCGGCAGTTCGGGCCCCGGCACGATCGATCCGGCGACCGGCGCCCCCTATGCGATGCGCTTCCCGGTGATCACCATCCGCGACATGGTCCGCGCGCAGGCAATACTGCTCGACCATCTCGGCGTCGGCACGCTGGCGGCGGCGGTCGGCGGGTCGATGGGCGGGATGCAGGTGCTGCAATGGGCCGCGACCTATCCCGACCGGCTCCGCTCCGCCGTGGCGATCGCCAGCACCGCGCGCCACTCGGCGCAGAACATCGCCTTCCACGAGGTCGGCCGCCAGGCGATCATGGCCGATCCCAAATGGGCCGGCGGCGACTATTACGCCGCGGGCGACCCGCCCGCCGCCGGTCTGGCGGTCGCGCGGATGGCGGCGCACATCACCTATCTGTCCGAAGCCGGGCTGACCGAGAAATTCGGCCGCCGCCTGCAGGCGCGAGACGCCAAGAGCTTCGGCTTCGACGCCGATTTCCAGATCGAATCCTATCTGCGCCACCAGGGGATCAGCTTCGTCGACCGGTTCGACGCCAACTCCTATCTCTACATCACCCGGGCGATGGACTATTTCGACCTGGCCGAGGAGCATGGCGGGCTGCTCGCGGGCGCCTTCCAGGGGGCGAAGCGGACCCGCTTCTGCCTGGTCAGCTTCGACACCGACTGGCTCTACCCGACCGCCGAATCGCGCGCGATCGTCCACGCGCTCAACGCCGCCGGCGCGCCGGTCAGCTTCGTCGAGCTGAGCTCGCCCTTCGGCCACGACGCCTTCCTGCTCGACGTGCCCGAGCTCAACCGCGTGGTCGACGGCTTCCTCCGCGCGGGGGAGGACCGGTGAGCGCGCTGCGCCCCGATCTGGCGATCATCGCCGACCATGTAGCACCCGCTTCAAGGGTGCTCGACGTCGGCTGCGGCGACGGCGAGCTGATGGACGTGCTGCGCGCCAGGGGCTGCGACGCGCGCGGGATCGAGATCGACCCCGCCAATGTCAGCCTCGCGGTCGGGCGCGGCCTGTCGGTGGTGCAGGGCGACGCCGACACCGACCTGGTCAACTATCCCGACAACACGTTCGACTATGCGATCCTCAGCCAGACGCTCCAGACCGCCCGCGCGCCCGACAAGGTGCTGGCGGAGCTGATGCGGATCGGCCGGCGCGCCTTCGTCTCCTTCCCCAATTTCGCCTATTGGCGGGTGCGGCTGAGCCTCGCCTGGGGCGGGCGCATGCCGGTGACGGCGGCGCTGCCGGTGAGCTGGTACGCGACCCAGAACATCCACCAGCTCACCATCGACGACTTCCGCGCCTTCGTGAAGGAGCGCGGCATCACCGTCGAGCACGCCTGGTTCCTGACCGGCAGCCGCCGCCGCGGCGACGCCGCCGCCAACCTGCGCGCCGAACATGCCGTGTTCCTGTTGCGGCGCTGACCTTCCCACCCCCGCCGTCATGCTGAACTTGTTTCAGCATCCACTCCGCCGCTCATTCCTGTCCAGGAGGATGGGCGGCAGCGTCGTCGTTCTTCCCCTGGACAATTCCAGGCGACCCGGTGGATGCTGAAACAAGTTCAGCATGACGATGGACCATATTGGACAAGCACCGGCCCGCTGATAGGCTCGCCGCAATTGTATAGACAAAAGGGACTCCCGCCCGTGAAACCAGCCTCCGTCGCCGGGGCGCTCGCCGCCTTCGCCCTGCTCGCATCGCCGCTCGCCACCGTCGCCGGGACACCGGCCGCCCCGGCCTTCGCGCCGGAGAGCTTCCGCGCCACCGTCTCCTTCCTCGCCGACGACCTGCTCGAGGGGCGCGACACCGGCAGCCGGGGGCACGAGATCGCGGCGCGCTACGTCGCCAGCCGGTTCGAGGCGCTGGGGCTCAAGCCCGGCGGCGACGACGGCGGCTGGTTCCAGCGGATCACCTTCCAGCAGACCGATCCCGGCGCGACCCCGGGCAGCGTCGCGATCACCGCGCCGAACGGCAAGACGCAGAGCTGGACGCACGGCACCGACGTGCTGGTCGGCCTCAACCCCAACGAGCCGGCGCTCGACATCGCCGCGCCGCTGGTGTTCGTCGGCTACGGCATCGAGAATGCGAAGCTCGGCATCAACGACTATGCCGGGCTCGACGTGAAGGGGAAGATCGTCGTCACGCTGCGCGGCTTCCCCCAGGGGCTGCCGAGCGAGGAGGCGGCCCACGCCTCCGCCACCAAGGCGCAGGCGGCCGACCGGCACGGCGCGATCGGCATGGTCAGCATCGGCACGCTGCTGTCGATGAAGACGCGGCCCTGGGCGCAGAGCGTCCATTTCGCCGACGAGCCGAGCTTCGCCTGGGTCGGCGCCGACGGCAAGGCGTTCGACGAGGCGCCCGGCATCCGCATCACCGCCTCGCTCAACGAACCCGCCGCGCAGGCGCTGTTCGAGGGCGCGTCGCAGGGCCTCGCCACGATCCGCGCGATCGCCGACCAGCCGGGCGGGCGGCCCAAGGGCTTCGCGCTCAAGACCCGCATCCGCATCCAGAGCCAGAGCGTCACCAAGCGCGTGACCAGCCCCAATGTCGTCGCGATCCTGCCGGGCAGCGATCCGGCGCTGAAGGCCGAATATGTCGTGCTGTCGGCGCATCTCGACCATATCGGCATCACCCCGCCCAAACCCGGCGGAGCTTCCGGCAATGGGCCGGACACCGACCGGATCAACAACGGCGCGCTCGACAACGCCGCCGGCATCGCGACGATGCTGGAGGTGGCGCGCGCCGCCGCCGAGGCGCCGGTCGCGCCCCGCCGCTCGCTGATCTTCCTCGCCTCGACCGCGGAGGAGAAGGGGCTGCTCGGCGCCGACTATTATGCGCGCCACCCGAGCGTGCCGATCAAGGCGATCGTCGGCAATGTCGACCTCGACATGCCGCTGCTGCTCTACCGCTTCACCGACGTCACCGCGTTCGGCGCCGACCATTCGACGCTGGGCCCGATCGTGGCGAAGGCGGTCGCGCCGATGGGCGTCACCCTGTCGCCCGACCCGATGCCCGCGCAGACCATCTTCGTCCGCTCCGACCATTATATGTTCGTCAAGCAGGGCGTGCCCGCCGTCTTCCTGGCCACCGGCTTCGCCAATGGCGGCGAGAAGCATTGGGAGAAATTCCTGGGCGGCGCCTATCACCACCCCGACGACGACATGGCGCAGAAGATCGACTGGGAGGCCGGCGCCCGCTTCGCCGACGCCAATTACCGGATCATGCGCGCCATGGCCGATGCCGACACGCCGCCGCTCTGGTATGCGAAGGACTTCTTCGGCGACACCTTCGCCCCCGACGCGAAGAAGGCGAAGCGGCCGTAAGATTCAAATCCTCCCCACGCAAAGCGTGGGGAGGGGGACCGCCGAAGGCGGTGGAGGGGTGCGCCGTGCAACGGCGCTGACGCGCCGCCCCTCCACCATCCTGCGGATGGTCCCCCTCCCCATCTGCGATGGGGAGGATTTCAGGCGTCGCGGAACCGGGTCAGATCGAAGAAGTCGGCGGTGATCCAGCCGTTGAGATAGTTGACGTAGAACAGCCCGAACACGACCAGCGAGACGATCGTCGTCCACAGCACCGTCCGCCACACCGAGAAGCGCGGCGGGGCGCTTTCGGCCTGGCCGGGGACGAGCGCCTCGGGCTCGGCGCTGCTGCGCAGCCGGAAGGGCAGCACCAGGAACAGGCAGCCCCACCAGAAAAGCAGGTAGATCGCGACGATCGAGCTGAGCTTCATCGGCTGGCCCCTTCTCTCAGACCCGGATGATCGCGACGTCGACCACCGGCTTCTTGCCGGTCCACGAGGTCGCGCGGCGGCGCACCGCGAGGCGGATCGCTTCCCTGAGCTTGGCCTCGTCCTTGCCGCCCTTGGCGACCGCGTCGGCCGCGGCCGCGCAGGCGTCGGCGACGAAGTCCTCGCGGTCCTCCTCGACCGGCAGGCCCTGCAGGTGGAGCGCGGGCTCGCCCTTCAGCCGCCCGTCCTTGCCGATCACGACGGTGACGCCGACGAAGCCGTAGAGCCCGGCGCGGCGGCGCTCGTTCATCGTCGAGCCGTCGGCGGGCAGGATCACGTCGCCATCGAGGACGAGGCGGCCGGTGCGTTCATGGCCGATCGCCTTCGGACCGTCGGGCGCCAGCCGCACCAGCGTGCCGTTCGACTGGACGATGCCGTGCGGCACCCCCAGGCTCTTGGCGAAGCGCGCCTGCTCGGCCATGTGGCGCAGCTCGCCATGGACCGGCAGGATGATCTCCGGCCGGATCCATCCGTACATCGCCTTGAGCTCGGGCCGCCCCGGATGGCCCGAGACATGGACCTCGGCCTGGCGGTCGGTGATCATCTCGACCCCCTTGGCGGCGAGCGCGTTCTGGATGCGGCCGATCGCGATCTCGTTGCCGGGGATCTGCTTCGACGAGAACACCACCGTGTCGCCCGCCGACAGCTTGATCGGGTGGCTGTCGAAGGCGATGCGCGACAGCGCGGCGCGCGCCTCGCCCTGGCCGCCGGTGGCGATGATCATCACCTCCCGCGGGGGCAGGCGCATCGCCTCGTCGACGTCGATCACCGGCGGGAAATGCTGGAGATAGCCGCTCGCCTTGGCGACGCGGATGATGCGGTCGAGCGAGCGGCCAGCGACGCACAGCTTGCGCCCGGTATCCTGCGCGACCTCGCCCAGCGTCTGGAGCCGCGCGGCGTTCGACGCGAAGGTCGTCACCAACACGCGCGCCTTGCAGGCGCCGATCGCCTCGTCGAGGCCCTTGCGGACGTCGGCCTCGGAGCCCGACGCCTCCTCGTTGAAGACGTTGGTCGAATCGCAGACCAGCGCGAGCACGCCCTGGTCGCCGATCGCGGTCAGCTCCTCGGCGGTCGAGGGCTGGCCGAGCAGCGGCGCCTCGTCGATCTTCCAGTCGCCGGTGTGGAAGATGCGGCCGTGCGGCGTGTCGATCAGCAGCGCGTTGCCCTCGGGAATCGAATGGGCGAGCGGGACATAGGTGAAGCCGAACGGGCCGAGCTGGAAGCTGCCCTCATTCTCGATCACATGGAGGTCGACCTTGCCGGTCAGCCCTTCCTCGTCGAGCTTGCCCTTGATCAGCTCGGCGGTGAAGCGCGTCGCGTAGAGCGGCACGCCGAGGTCGGCGGCGAGATAGGGGATCGCGCCGATATGGTCCTCATGCCCATGGGTCAGCACGACGCCGAGCAGGTCGTCGGCGCGCTCCTCGATGAAGGCGAGGTCGGGCAGGATCAGCTCGACCCCCGGATAGCCGGGATCGGCGAAGGTGAGGCCGAGGTCGACCATCACCCATTTGCCCTGGGTGCCGTAGAGATTGACGTTCATGCCGATCTCCCCGGAGCCGCCAAGCGCCAGGAAGAGCAGTTCATTACCGGGAGTCGTCACTGTAAGCTTGTGTCCAATCTGTTATGGGCCCGTCTTGAGGCGATCATACATGATGCCGAGGCCCTGGATCGTGAGATCCGGTTCGATGCTGTCGAACAGCTTCACATGCCGTTCGAACAATGTGGCGAGGCCGCCGGTGGCGATCACCGTGGCGGGGCGGCCGATCTCCGCCTTCATCCGCGCGACCAGCCCCTCGATCATCGCGACATAGCCGAAATAGATGCCGATCAACATCTGATCCTGCGTCGTCCGGCCGATCACCGTCGATGTCTCGGGCGCCTCGATCGCGATGCGGGGCAGCTTCGCGGCGGCGGCGACCAGCGCGTCGAGCGACAGGTTGATGCCCGGCGCGATGATCCCGCCCTTGTAGGCGCCGCTATAGTCGACCACGTCGAAGGTCGTCGCGGTGCCGAAGTCGATCAGGATCAGGTCGCCCGGATGCCGCTTGTGCGCCGCGATCACGTTGACGGCGCGGTCGGCGCCGACATTCTGCGGCTCGTCGACGTCGAGGGTGATGCCCCATTCGACCGGCGGCCGTCCCGCGACCAGCGCCTCGACCCCGAAATATTTCGATGCCAGCACCTCCAGATTGTGGAGCGCGCGCGGCACCACGGTGGCGATGATCACCGCCTCGATCACCGAGCGGTCATGGCCCTCGAGCTGGAGGAGCTGGTGGAGCCAGACCGCATATTCGTCGGCCGTGCGGCGCGCGTCGGTGGCGATCCGCCAGCGCGCGACGATCGCGCCGCCGTCGACCAGCGCGAAGACGATATTGGTGTTCCCAGCGTCGATCGCAAGCAGCATGCTTCGTCCGAGTCCTTCCGTTCCGGGGCGCTATAGCAGGAAAACGTCGCCGGCGTGCACCAGATGGATGCGCCCGTCGCTGGTCCGCAGGCGCAGCGCGCCATCGGCGGCGAGGCCCTCGTACAGCCCTTCGATCTCGCCCTCCGGCGCGCGCACGCGCAACGCGGTGCCGGGCGGATGCGCGCGCGCCTGCCAGCGGGCGAGCACGACGCCGAGCCCCTCGGTGCGCCAGCGCGCCAGCCAGGCGGCGAACACCGCCGCCAGCTCGGCGGCGAAGTCGCCCGGCTCGGGCGGCGACAGGCCGAGCGCGGCGAGGCTGGTCGCCGGCCGGTCGATCCCCTCGGGGCGGTGCGCCAGGTTGACGCCGATCCCGACCACCACCGCGTCGCCCGCGCCCTCGAGCAATATGCCCGATATCTTGGCGCCGTCGGCGAGCAGGTCGTTGGGCCATTTGATCGCCAGCCGGTCGGGGCCAAGCCACGCCTGCAACAGCTCGTCGAGCGCGACCGCCGCGACCATCGCCAGGCTGGGCGCCGGCGGGTCGCCGCCGAGGCGGCGGACCAATGTGCTGGCATGGAGATTGCCGGGCGGCGACACCCAGGCCCGCCCCTGCCGCCCGCGCCCGCCCTCCTGCCGGTCGGCGCGCAGCCACGTCCCCTCGGCCGCGCCCTCGCGGGCGAGCGCCGTCATGTCGTCGTTGGTGGAGCCGGTGACGGCGACGTGGCGGATGAGCGTCACCAGATCCTCCCCATCGCAGATGGGGAGGGGGACCATCCGCAGGATGGTGGAGGGGTAGGGGTCGCAAGACCCCTCCACCGGCTTCGCCGGTCCCCCTCCCCACGCTTCGCGCAGGGAGGAATGGTCATGTCAGAACAGCGAACGCGCCGCCGCCATGCTCGTCGCGTCGAGCAGCGGGATGGCGAGATAGCCGAGCGGCGAGACCGCGAGCGCCGCGAGGGTGATCAGCCCGCCTTCGAGCTTCGACGCCGCCGGCGCGAATTCGGCCGGGGCCGGATCGTCGAAGTAGATCGTCTTGACGATCTTCAGATAATAGAAGGCGCCGATCACCGAGGTCGCGATGCCGACCATCGCCAGCGGCCAGAAGCCGGCGCGGACGAGCGCGTCGAACACCAGGAATTTCGGCCAGAAGCCGAACAGCGGCGGGATGCCGGCAAGGCTGAACATGAAGATCGCGAAGGCGGCGGCGAGGCCGGGGCGGCTGCGCGACAGGCCCGACAGGCTGGCGATCGTCTCGACAGGCTGGCCGTCCTGGCCGCGCATCTGCAGCACGCAGATGAAGCTGCCCAGCGTCATCGCCACATAGACCGCCATATAGGTCATCGTCGCGGCGACGCCGTCGGCCGACCCGGCGGCGAGGCCGAACAGCGCGAAGCCGACATTGTTGATCGACGAATAGGCGAGCAGTCGCTTCATGCTGGTCTGGCCGATCGCGGCGACCGCGCCGAGGATGGTCGAGGCGAGCGCGGCGAAGACGACGATCTGGCGCCAGGTGTCGGTGCCCGATCCCATCGCCTCGATCGCGACGCGCAGCAGCAGCGCCATGCCCGCCACCTTCGGCGCCGAGGCGAAGAAGGCGGTGACCGGGGTCGGCGCGCCTTCATAGACGTCGGGCGTCCACATGTGGAACGGCACCGCCGAGATCTTGAAGGCGAGGCCGGCGAAGACGAACACCATGCCGAACATCTGGCCGGTGCCCATGCCCTTGGCCAGCGAGTCCGAGATGCCTGCGAACAGGGTGGTGCCGGTGAAGCCGTAGAGCAGCGAGATGCCGTAGAGCAGGATGCCCGAGGCGAGCGCGCCGAGGACGAAATATTTGAGGCCGGCCTCGGCCGAGCGGGTGTCGCGGCGCATGAAGCTGGCGAGCACATAGGCCGACAGCGACTGCAGCTCGAGCCCGACATAGAGGGTCAGCAGGTCGCCCGCCGACACCATCATCCCCATGCCCACCCCGGAGAGCAGGATCAGGACCGGATATTCGGCGCGGTAGCCGCCGCCGGTGCGGGAGAAGAAGCCGGGCGCCACCGCCACCGAGACGGCGGCGGCGATGTAGATCAGCAGCTTGGCGAAGGCCGCGAAGCTGTCGGCGATGTAGAGCCCGTCGAAGCCGGGACCGCCATTGCCGGCGGGGCCGGTCAGCGAGAAGCCGGCGGCGGCGAACAGCGCGACGGCGCCCCAGCCGATCGCGCGGGCGAAGCCGTCGCCGCCGAACGCCGCGACCAGCAGCAGCAGCAGCGCGCCGACCGAGAGGATCAGCTCGGGAACGGTGAGGGCGAGGGAGGCGGTCATCGACATCAGTGGTGCGCCTCCACATGCGCCTCGACAGCAGGTTTGGGATGGCCGATCACGACCTTGGCGTCGCTTTCCGGCGCGGTCGGCGCGAGCCGGGCGAGCACCGCGCCGACGTCGTTGCGCATCGGCGCCAGGAAGCTTTCGGGATAGACGCCCATCCACAGCACGGCGAGCGCGATCGGCGCCAGGATGGCGAGTTCGCGCGCGCTGAGGTCGGGCATCGCCGCCGCTTCGGGCGTGCGCGCCGCGCCATAGGCGATGCGGGCGTAGAGATAGAGCATATAGGCGGCGCCGGTGATGATGCCGGTGGTCGCGACGAACGCCACCCAGGACGAGATCTGGTAGGCGCCGACCAGCGAAAGGAACTCGCCGACGAAGTTGCTGGTGCCCGGCAGGCCGACCGAGGCCATGGTGAACAGCAGGAACAGCATCGCATATTTGGGCATGTTGTTCGACAGGCCGCCATAGCGGACGATCTCGCGGGTGTGCATCCGGTCGTAGATCACGCCGACGCACAGGAACAGCGCGCCCGAGACGAGGCCGTGGCCGAGCATGACCATCAGCGCGCCCTCGATCCCCTGCCGGTTGAAGGCGAACAGGCCGATCGTGACGAAGGCCATGTGCGCGACCGACGAATAGGCGATCAGCTTCTTCATGTCCTCCTGCACCAGCGCGATCAGGCTGGTGACGACGATCGCGACCATCGACAGGCCCATGACCAGCCACATCAGCTCGGCGCTGGCGACCGGGAACATCGGCAGCGAGAAGCGGACGAAGCCGTAGCCGCCCATCTTCAGCAGCACGCCCGCCAGGATCACCGAGCCGGCGGTCGGCGCCTGGACGTGCGCGTCGGGCAGCCAGGTGTGGACCGGCCACATCGGCATCTTCACCGCGAAGGAGGCGAAGAAGGCGAGGAACAGCCAGGTCTGCGCTTCCGGCGGGAAGTCATAGGCCATCAGCGCGGGGATGAAGGTGGTGCCCGCCTCGCTCACCATCCACAGCATCGCGATCAGCATCAGCACCGATCCGAGCAGCGTGTAGAGGAAGAATTTGTAGCTGGCGTAGATGCGGTCGGCGCCGCCCCAGATGCCGATGATCAGGTACATCGGGATCAGGCCGGCTTCGAAGAAGATGTAGAAGAGGAACAGGTCCTGCGCCGCGAAGACGCCGACCATCAGCGTCTCCATCAGCAGGAAGGCGGCCATATATTCGGGCACGCGCTTCTCGATCGCCTCCCACGAGGCGGCGATGCAGATCGGCATCAGGAACACCGACAGGACGATCAGCAGCAGCGCGATGCCGTCGATGCCGAGCGCCCAGGCGAAGCGGCCGAACAGCGCGACATGCTCGGTGAACTGCCACTGCGCGCCGCCGATCTCGTAGCAATGCCACAGCAGGATGCCGAGGCCGAGATTGGCGAGCGTCGCGGCGAGCGCGATCCAGCGCGCCGCCTTCGCCCCCGCGAACAGGCAGGCCAGCGCCGCCACCAGCGGCAGCGCGATCATCACGGTAAGGATAGGAAAGCCCATCGCGTCAGCCCACCATCGCCCAGGTCGCCGCGGCCGCAAGGCCGAGCAGCATCACCAGCGCATATGTATAAAGATAGCCCGACTGCGCCGCGCGCGCGGCCGATCCGGCCCGCACCGCCACCGCGGCGATGCCGTTCGGGCCGAAGCGGTCGATCGTGCCCTGGTCGCCCTTCTTCCAGAAGAAGCGGCCGAGCCAGAAGGCCGGGACGACGAACAGATAATGATAGAGTTCGTCGAAATACCATTTGTGCAGCAGGAAGTCGTACAGCACCCGGAACTGCGCGGTGAAGCGCGCCGGGATCGTGCGGTCGAGCACATAGGCCCACAGCGCGATCAGGAAGCCGATCACCATCACGATCGTCGCCGACAGCTTGGCGAGCTCGGGGATGCCGTGCATCGCGTGCATCAGATGCTCGTCGAAGGCGATGCTGCCGGCCCAGAAGGCCGCGCCATGCTCGGGATCGAGGAAATGGGGCGCGAAGAACCAGCCCGCGAGCACCGCGCCGACCGACAGGACGATCAGCGGCACCAGCATGGTGAGCGGGCTTTCATGCGGATGATAGCCCGCCGTGCCCTCGTCGGCATGGCCATGATCGTGGCCATGCGCCTCGTGGTCGTGCGCGTCGTGGCCATGGTCATGGTCGTGGCCGTGCGCGTCGTGGACGGCATGCTGGATATGCTCCGACCCGGCCCAGCGCGGCTTGCCGAAGAAGGTCAGGAAGACCAGCCGCCACGAATAGAAGCTGGTCAGCAGCGCCGCGAACACCGCGATCGCGAAGGCGACGCCGCCCGAGGTCGACCCGTTGGCGAAGGCCGCCTCGATGATCGCGTCCTTCGAATAGAAGCCGGCGAAGCCGAAGATGCCGGCGATGCCGACCCCGGTGATCGCGAGCGTGCCCGCCATCATCGCCCAATAGGTGATCGGGATGTGCTTCCGGAGCCCGCCATAGTGGCGCATGTCCTGCTCATGGTGCATCGCGTGGATCACCGAGCCCGCGCCGAGGAACAGCAGCGCCTTGAAGAAGGCGTGGGTGAACAGGTGGAACATCGCCGCGCCATAGGCGCCGACGCCGGCCGCCATGAACATGTAGCCGAGCTGCGAGCAGGTCGAATAGGCGATGACGCGCTTGATGTCGGTCTGGGTCGTGCCGACCGTCGCCGCGAAGAAGGCGGTGGCCGCGCCGACATAGGTGACGACGTGCATCGCGGTCTGGCTGACCTCGAACATCGGCGACAGGCGGCAGACCATGAACACGCCGGCGGTGACCATCGTCGCGGCGTGGATCAGCGCCGACACTGGGGTCGGGCCCTCCATCGCGTCGGGAAGCCAGGTGTGGAGGCCGAGCTGCGCCGACTTGCCCATCGCGCCGACGAACAGCAGCAGGCAGAGCAGCGTCATCAGGTCGACGCGGTGGCCGAGGAAGCCGATCGAGGCGCCGGCATAGCCGGGGGCCGCCGCCAGGATCTCGGGGATCGAGACGGTGCCGAACACCAGGAAGGTGCCGAAGATGCCGAGCGAGAAGCCGAAGTCGCCGACGCGGTTGACGACGAACGCCTTGATCGCGGCGGCGTTGGCCGACGGCTTCTGGTACCAGAAGCCGATCAGCAGGTAGGAGGCGAGGCCGACGCCTTCCCAGCCGAAGAACATCTGCACCAGGCTGTCCGAGGTCACGAGCATCAGCATCGCGAAGGTGAACAGCGACAGATAGGCGAAGAAGCGGGGCTGGCTCGGGTCCTCCGCCATATAGCCCCAGCTGTAGAGGTGGACGAGGCTCGACACCGAGGTCACCACCACCAGCATCACCGCGGTCAGCGTGTCGACGCGCAGCGCCCAGTCGACGGCGAGGTCGCCCGACTGGATGAAGGTGAGGACCGGCACGACATGCGCGGTCGCGCCGCCGGTCATGAAGTCGATGAAGACCGGCCAGCTCAGCGCGCAGGAGATGAACAGCGCGCCGGTGGTGACGGTCTTCGCCGCCACGTTGCCGATCATGCGGTTGCCGAGCCCTGCGACGATCGCCGCGAGCAGCGGCAGGAAGACGATTGCGGTAATCACCGAACGATCACCCCTTCATCCGGTTGATGTCGTCGACCGCGATGGTGCCGCGGCCACGGAAATAGATGACGAGGATGGCCAGGCCGATCGCGGCCTCGCCGGCGGCGACCGTCAGCACGAACATCGCGAAGACCTGGCCGACCAGGTCGCCCAGATAGGCGGAGAAGGCGACGAGGTTGATGTTCACCGACAGCAGGATCAGCTCGATCGCCATCAGGATGATGATGACGTTCTTCCGGTTGAGGAAGATGCCGAACACCCCCATCACGAACAGGATCGCCGAGACGACCAGATAATGTTGCAGGCCGATCATCTCTTAAATCCTCCCTATGCGCAGCATGGGGAGGGGGACCGCACGTAGTGCGGTGGAGGGGGCGGCGACGAAGACGCCGCTGGCGCGGCGCCCCTCCACCAGCCTGCGGCTGCTCCCCCTCCCCGCGCTGTGCGCAGGGAGGATTTTGAAGGTCGTCATCACAGCTCCACCCCCTGGCCGACGGCCGGCTTGACGTTGCGGGTCGCGTCCTCGGGCCGCCGCATGTTCTGCGCGGTGACGTTCTGCGTCTTGACGCCGCCCCGCGTGCGGTGGGTGAGGACGATCGCGCCGACCAGCGCGACGAGCAGGATCAGGCCCGCGCCCTCGAAGATGTAGAGGTAGCGCGTGTAGATCAGCGTGCCGATCGCCTCGATGTTGGGCACCTCCGACGGGGTCGGCGCGATGCGCGCGCCCATGTCGATGCCGCCCGCCTTCCACGCGCCGATCGCGAAGATCATCTCGGCGGCGAGCACCAGCACGAGCAATATGCCGAACGGCAGATATTGCGCGAAGCCCGCGCGCAGCTCGGCGAAGTCGATGTCGAGCATCATCACGACGAACAGGAACAGCACCGCGACCGCGCCGACATAGACGATGACGAGCAGCATCGCGATGAACTCGGCACCGACCAGGATCATCAGGCCCGCCGCGTTGAAGAAGGCGAGGATGAGCCACAGCACGCTGTGCACCGGATTGCGCGCCAGGATGGTGAGCGTGCCCGAGGCAACCACCAGCGCGGCGAACAGATAGAAGGCTATGGTCTGGATCACGGCTTTCTCAGTGCCCCTTCGCGAACGGCTGGCGCTTACCGGTAGGGCGCATCGGCGGCAAGGTTGGCGGCGATCGCCGGCTCCCAGCGGTCGCCATTGGCGAGCAGCTTGGCCTTGTCGTAGATGAGCTCTTCGCGGGTTTCGGTCGAATATTCGAAATTGGGTCCCTCGACGATCGCGTCGACCGGGCAGGCTTCCTGGCAG
Organism: Rhizorhabdus wittichii RW1; assembly: GCA_000016765.1. Taxonomy (NCBI): domain Bacteria; kingdom Pseudomonadati; phylum Pseudomonadota; class Alphaproteobacteria; order Sphingomonadales; family Rhizorhabdaceae; genus Rhizorhabdus; species Rhizorhabdus wittichii. The sequence continues at coordinate 3,279,774 of CP000699.1, read as the reverse complement.
AAGCCGCAGAAGATGCACTTGGTCATGTCGATGTCGTAGCGGGTGGTGCGGCGCGAGCCGTCGTCGCGCGGCTCGGCCTCGATCGTGATCGCCTGCGCCGGGCACACCGCCTCGCACAGCTTGCACGCGATGCAGCGCTCCTCGCCGTTCGGATAGCGGCGCAGCGCATGCTCGCCGCGGAAGCGGGGCGACAGCGGGTTCTTCTCGAACGGGTAGTTGATCGTCGCCTTGGCCCTGAAGAAATATTTCAGGGTCAGCCAGTGCGCCTTCACGAACTCCCAGAGCGTGAACGACTTGATGATGTGCCCGAGGCTCATCTCAGACTCCATAGCGGGTGAGCATCAGCCACCCCGAAACGAGGAACACCCAGAACAGCGACAGCGGCAGGAAGACCTTCCACCCCAGCCGCATGAGCTGGTCGTAGCGGTAGCGCGGGACCGTCGCCTTCACCCAGGAGAAGACGAAGAAGAAGAACAGCAGCTTGGCGAAGAACCAGATGATGCCCGGCACCATGTAGAGCGGCGCCCAGTCGACCGGGGGCAGCCAGCCGCCCCAGAACAGGATCGCGTTGAGGCCGCACATCAGGATAACGTTGGCATATTCGCCGAGCCAGTAGAGCGCGAACGACATCGACGAATATTCGGTCTGGTAGCCGGCGACGAGCTCCGATTCGGCCTCGGTCAGGTCGAACGGGGTGCGCGCGGTCTCCGCCATCGCCGAGATCAGGAACACCACCGCCATCGGGAAGAGCAGCGGGTTGAAGCCGTAGCCGTTGATGAAGCCGAAGATGTGGGCGCGCTGCCCCTCGACGATCGCCGACATGTTGAAGCTGCCGGTCCACAGCACGACCGAGATCAGCACGAAGCCGATCGAGACCTCATAGCTGACCATCTGCGCGGCCGCACGGAGCGCCGAGTAGAAGGGATATTTGGAGTTGGACGCCCAGCCCGCGATGATCACGCCATAGACGCCGATCGACGAGGCGGCGAGCACGTAGAGCAGGCCGATGTTGATGTCGGCGAGCACCACGCCCGGCGCGAACGGGATCACCGCCCAGACGATCAGCGCGACCGTGAAGGTGATGATCGGCGCGAGCAGGAACAGGCCCTTGTTCGCGGCGGCCGGGATGATGGTCTCCTGGAGGAACACCTTGGCGCCGTCGGCGAAGCTCTGCAGCAGGCCCCAGGGCCCGACGACGTTCGGGCCGCGGCGCAGCGCCATCGCCGCCCAGATCTTGCGATCGGCGTAGATGATCATCGCCACCGCGAGCATCAGCGGCAGCGCGATGACGAGGATGCCGATGATGGTCGAGACGAACCAGGCCCAGTCGTAGGGCAGGCCCCAGCTCTGGAACAGCGCGGTCATTCGGCGGCCTCCGCGAAGCTCTGCCCATGGAGGAGTTCGGCCGAGCAGCGCTGCATCGTGTCGCTGGCGCGGGCGATCGGGTTGGTGAGGTAGAAGTCCTTGATCGGATAGCCGACCGGGCCCGAGGCCTTGGCCGGCAGCTTCGGCGCGGACCAGGCATAGCCGGCGAGGCCGCCGGTGCCGAGCGCCGGCACCTCGGCCGTCATCGCGGCGCGGAGCTGGTCGAGGCTGTCGAACGGCAGCTTGTGGCCGAGCACCTCGCTCAGCGCGCGCAGGATCGCCCAGTCCTCGCGGGCGTCGCCCGGCGGGAAGACGGCGCGGTCGCCGAACTGGACGCGGCCCTCGGTGTTCACATAGGTGCCGGGCTTCTCGGTATAGGCGGCGCCGGGCAGCACCACGTCGGCTCCGGCCGCGCCGGCATCGCCATGATGGCCGACATAGACCTTGAGGCTCTTGTCGAACGCGGTCAGGTCGACGTCGTCGGCGCCGAGCAGGAAGAGCAGCTTCGGCGCGGCCGCGACGATGTCGGCGATCCCGCCCTTCTGCGCATAGCCGAGCATCAGCCCGCCCATCCGCGCGGCGGCGAGATGGGCGACATTGTAGCCGTTCCAGCCGTCCCTGATCAGCCCGAGCGGCTTGACCAGCGCCAGCGTCGCGCCCTGCGCGCCCGCCTTGAGCGCGCCGCCGCCGACGATCAGCGCCGGGCGCTCGGCCCCGGCGAAGGCCGCGGTCACCGCCTCGGGCAGCTTGCCGAGCAGGCCGAGGTCGTTGCCGAGCCACTGCGCCGGATAGGTGAGGTTCACCTCCTCGCCGATCGCGAAGACCCTGGCGCCGCGCTTCACCGCCTTGCGGACGCGGGTGTTGATCAGCGGCGCCTCCCAGCGGAGGTTGCTGCCGACCAGCAGGATCGCGTCGGCGGTCTCGACGCCGGCGATCGTGCTGTTGAAATTGACCGCGGCGAGGCTCGACACGTCATAGTCCATGCCGGTCTGGCGGCCTTCGAGCAGGGTCGACCCCATCGCCGCGAGCAGCGCCTTGGCGGCGTACATCGTCTCGCAGTCGAGCTGGTCGCCCGCGATCGCGGCGACCGAGCTGCCCGCCTTGGCGGCCTTGATCGCGGCGAAGGCCTCCTGCCAGCTCGCCTCGACCAGCTTGCCCTTGCGGCGGACGAACGGCTTGTCGAGGCGGCGGCGGACCAGGCCGTCAACGGCGTGGCGCGTCTTGTCCGACGCCCATTCCTCGTTCACGTCCTCGTTGATCCGCGGCAGCACGCGCAGCACCTGGCGGCCGCGGCTGTCGAAGCGGACATTGGTGCCGACCGCGTCCATCACGTCGATGCCGGGGGTCTTCTTGAGCTCCCAGGGCCGCGCCTCGAACGCATAGGGCTTGCTCGTCAGCGCGCCGACCGGGCACAGGTCGACGACGTTGCCCGACAGCTCGCTGGTCACCGCCTGTTCGAGATAGGAGGTGATCTGCATATTCTCGCCGCGATGGATCGCGCCGATCTCCTCGATCCCCGACACCTCCTCGGCGAAGCGGACGCAGCGGGTGCACTGGATGCAGCGGGTCATCGTCGTCTTGACGATCGGGCCCATATATTTGTCGGTGACGGCGCGCTTGTTCTCGATGAAGCGGCTCTGCCCCTTGCCATAGGCGACCGACTGGTCCTGCAGGTCGCACTCGCCGCCCTGGTCGCAGATCGGGCAATCGAGCGGATGGTTGATGAGCAGGAACTCCATCACCCCCTCGCGCGCCTTCTTGACCATCGGCGACTGGGTGAACACCTCCTGCTTGTCGGCGGCGGGCAGCGCGCACGACGCCTGCGGCTTGGGCGGCCCGGGCTTCACCTCGACCAGGCACATGCGGCAATTGCCGGCGATCGACAGCCGCTCATGATAGCAGAACCGCGGAATCTCCTTGCCCGCGGCTTCGCAGGCCTGGAGCACCGTGGCGCCGGCGGGGACTTCGACTTCGATCCCGTCTACGGTGAGCTTCGGCATTACTGAATTCCTGCGGTACTATTGAATGCGGGCGACGCCGCCCGTTGGTAGAGCGCCTCGGCGAGCGCCGCGCGCATCGAAAGACGATTGGCCTTGAGCGTCGCGCCGCTCACCAGGCATTGCCCGAATTTCTCGCCCAGCGCCGCGAAGGCGGCCTTCTCGGCGTCGCTGTCGGCGTCGCTCCGCAACAAGGCGACCACGCCGCCGGGATCGTTTGCCGCGACGCAATCCGCCATCTCGTCGACGGCCGGGGCCCGGCCCGTCACCGCCGCCCAGCGGGGCTGGTAGGGCGCGGGCGTGGCGGGCTTGGCCGGCTCGGTCGGCGGCGTCACGCGGCCGGTGAGGATGAGCTGCTCGGCGACCAGTCCCCGCTCCACGTCGATCGGCATCGTGAAGCTCCGGAAACCGCTTCCGGTGCCGGGAAAGCCGGGCAGGTTGCAACGGACATTGTCCCACAGCCGATCGCGCCACTTGGCGAAGTCGGCCGGCTCGGTCGCGCCCAGATATTGTTCCGAAAGCTGCTTCCGGTTGGCCACCATGCATTGCACGAAGGCCCGCGTCGAACGCTGGGATTGCTCCTGGGACATGCCGACGCGCTGCGCCGCGCCGATGGCGGGCGGCACGACGGCGGCCACCGCCATCGCCGTCGTCGCCAGACGCAGCGCCCGGGATGTCTCCACGGTCTTCACTGTGCGGCCACCACCGGCCCCGTGGCCCGATGGAAAAGCGCTTCGGCCAGCGCCGCGCGGAGCGACTGGCGGTTGGCCTTGAGCGTGGCGCCCTGCGGCAGGCACGGGCCCAGCGTCGCGCCCACCGCCTTGACGGCGGCCAGCTCCTCGGCGCTCTCGGGCTTGGTCGCGAGCAGGTCGCGGATGCCGGCCGGGTTCTGCTCCGCGGTGCAGACCGCCATCTCGTCGACGGTCCGGTCGCGCCCGGTGATCGCGAACCAGTCGCGCTGATAGGCGGCGCCGGTCGCGGCGGGCAGCGGCTGCAGCACCTCGTCCTTGGTGGTCTTGTCGAGCACCGCTTCGGCCATCATGCCGCGCAGCACGTCGGCCGGCGCCTGGATCGAGACGCCTTCGAGGCGCGGCGAGTCGACCAGCGTCGCGTTGCGGCACTCGACGCTCTGGCTCAGGTTGCGCTGGTAGCGCTTCTGGTCCGCCTCGGACAGCGCGGTCAGCGCGCCGATCACGTCCGAACCGCGCTTGAAATAGAGGCACTCGGCCAACCGGTGGGCCGAGCGCAGCGCGTCGTAATTGTCGCGGGACTCGCCCCGCTTGAGGCGTTCGCCGAGGCGCGAGCCGAGCGGCGGATCATTGGCGATCGCCGGCGCCGCCACGGCGACGGCGAGCAGGGCGGTCAGGATGCGCGTCCTCATTCGGCTGCCTCCATCATCGCGCCGTCGTTGCCGCGCTCCCGGATCCGGCGCTCCACCTCGGGGCGGAAATGACGCAACAGGCCCTGGATCGGCCAGGCGGCCGCATCGCCCAGGGCGCAGATGGTGTGACCCTCGACCTGCTTGGTGACGTCGAGCAGCGTGTCGATCTCGTCGATGCGCGCCTCGCCGGTGCGCAGCCGCTCCATCACGCGCCACATCCAGCCGGTGCCCTCGCGGCACGGCGTGCACTGGCCGCAGCTCTCATGCTTGTAGAAATAGCTGAGCCGGCTGATCGCGCGGACGATGTCGGTCGACTTGTCCATGACGATCACGGCGGCGGTGCCGAGGCCCGAGCCGAGCGCCTTGAGCCCGTCGAAGTCCATCGGCGCGTCCATGATCTGCGCAGCCGGGACCAGCGGCACCGACGAGCCGCCCGGGATCACCGCGAGCAGATTGTCCCAGCCGCCGCGGATGCCGCCGGCGTGGCGGTCGATCAGCTCGCGGAACGGGATGCCCATCGCCTCCTCGACGACGCACGGCTTGTTCACATGGCCCGAGATCTGGAAGAGCTTGGTGCCCTTGTTGCCCTCGCGGCCGATGCCGGCGAACCACGCCGCGCCGCGCCGCAGGATGGTCGGCGCCACCGCGATCGATTCGACGTTGTTGACCGTGGTCGGGCAGCCGTAGAGGCCCGCGCCCGCCGGGAAGGGCGGCTTCAGGCGCGGCTGGCCCTTCTTGCCCTCGAGGCTCTCGATCTGGGCGGTCTCCTCGCCGCAGATATAGGCGCCCGCGCCGCGATGGACGAAAACGTCGAAGTCATAGCCCGATCCGGCGGCGTTCTTGCCGAGCAGGCCGGCCGCATAGGCCTCCTCCACGGCGGCGAACAGCACCTTCGCCTCGTAGATGAATTCGCCGCGGATGTAGATATAGGCCGCCCGCGCGCGCATCGCGAAGCCGGCGACCAGCGCGCCCTCGATCAGCTTGTGCGGATCGTGGCGGATGATCTCGCGGTCCTTGCACGATCCCGGCTCGGACTCATCGGCGTTGATCACCAGGAAGCTGGGACGGCCCGGCTTCGGCTCCTTCGGCATGAAGCTCCACTTCATGCCGGTCGGGAAGCCCGCGCCGCCGCGACCGCGCAGGCCGGAGGCCTTGATGTCCTCGATGATCTGGTCGGGCCCGCGCGCGAGCAGCGCCTTGGTGTCGTCCCAGTCGCCGCGCTTGCGCGCCGCCTCCAGGTTCCAGGGTTGGAACCCGTAGACGTTGGTGAAGATGCGGTCCTTGTCGTCAAGCACGGAGCTTCTCCCCGAGAAGCGGAGCCCCGGCGGAGGCCGGGGTCTCGTGCGGCAAGCGCGCGCTCATGTCGCCTGAGATCCCGGCCTCCGCCGGGATGACGAGAATATCTTGAAAAGCCATCATGCGCGTTTCCCGAACAGCTTCTCGGCCACGAAATAGGCGAGCACGCCCAGTCCGATCGCGATGGCGATGCCGAGCAGCTTGAAGGTCACCTTGATCAGGATGACCGCCAGCACGATCGTGACGATGATGGCGATCAGCCCGCTCATGCCGGAGCATTGCCCATGGCCTCCCACCGGCCGCGATAGTCGTGGTTCTCGGAGACCATTTCCTGGAGCGTGGTCGGGCCGCCCTCGGGGCAGCTCGTCTGGCGCTCGACCTGCGGGCCGATCTTCGGCTGGCCGCCGGCAGCGAGCGTGTCGAGCACCGCCGTCATGCTGTCGAAGGTCAGGTCCTCGTAATTATCGTCGTTGATCTGGACCATCGGCGCGTTGGCGCAGGCGCCGAGGCACTCGACCTCGGTCAGCGTGAACAGGCCGTCGGCGGTCGTCGCGCCCTTCTTCAGGCCCTTCTTGTAACAGGCCTCCAGCACGTCGTCGGAGCCGCGCAGCATGCACGGCGTCGTGCCGCACACCTGGACATGGTAGCGGCCGACCGGCGCGAGGTTGTACATGGTGTAGAAGGTCGCGACCTCGTAGACCCGGATATAGGCCATGCCGAGCTGCGCGCCGATATATTCCATCACCGGCACCGGCAGCCAGCCCTGGGTGCCGGTCTCGGCGCCGACCTGGCGCTGGGCGAGGTCGAGCAGCGGCATCACCGCCGACTGCTGGCGGCCCGGCGGGTAGCGGGCGATGATCTTCTCGGCCTGCGCCGCATTTTCCGGCGTCCAGGCGAAACCGCCCCAGCGCGCGCGGGTCTCGGCCTCGTCGGGGATATGGGCTGCGTCGGACATTAACGGTCACACTCCCCGAACACGACGTCGATCGCCGAGAGGATGGCGGTGGTGTCGGCCAGCATGTGACCCTTCATCATGAAGTCCATCGCCTGGAGATGGCTGAACGCGGTCGGCCGGATCTTGCAGCGGTACGGCTTGTTGCTGCCGTCCGAGACCAGATAGACGCCGAACTCGCCCTTCGGGCTCTCGGTCGCGACATAGACGTCGCCGGCCGGCACGTGGAAGCCTTCGGTATAGAGCTTGAAGTGGTGGATCAGCGCTTCCATCGAGCGCTTCATCTCGCCGCGCTTGGGCGGCACCACCTTGCGGTCGAGGCTGGCGATCGGCCCCTCGGGCATTTCGCTGAGGCACTGCTTCATGATCCGCGCCGACTGCCGCACCTCCTCGATGCGGACCATGACGCGGTCGTAGCAGTCGCCCTTGGTGCCGACCGGAATCTCGAAGTCCATGCGGTCGTAGACGTCGTAGGGCTGCGACTTGCGGATGTCCCACGGGATGCCGGCGGCGCGGATCATCGGGCCGGAGAAGCCCCAGGCCAGCGCGTCCTCCTTCGACACCACGCCGACGTCGACGTTGCGCTGCTTGAAGATGCGGTTGTCGGCGAACAGCGAGACCGCGTCCTCGAACAGCCGCGGCAGGCGGGTGTCGAGCCAGTCGCCGATGTCGGTCAGCAGCTTGAGCGGCACGTCCTGGTGGACGCCGCCGGGCCGGAACCAGGCCGCGTGCATCCGCGCGCCCGACGCGCGCTCGAAGAAGTTGAGGCAGTCCTCGCGAATCTCGAACAGCCACAGGTTCGGGGTCATCGCGCCGACGTCCATGACGTGGCTGCCGATGTTGAGCATGTGGTTGCAGATGCGGGTCAGCTCGGCGAACAGCACGCGCAGATATTGCGCGCGCAGCGGCACTTCGAGCTGGAGCAGCTTCTCGATCGCCAGCACATAGCTGTGCTCCATGCCGAGCGGCGAGCAATAGTCGAGCCGGTCGAAATAGGGCAGCGCCTGGAGATAGGTCTTGTACTCGATCAGCTTCTCGGTGCCGCGATGGAGCAGGCCGACATGCGGGTCGACCCGCTCGACGATCTCGCCGTCGAGCTCCATCACCATGCGCAGCACGCCGTGCGCGGCCGGGTGCTGCGGGCCGAAGTTGATCGTGTAGTTCTGGATCTCGACCTCGCCCTTCTGGGCTTCGGGAGTCAGCGTGTCGTAGGTCGAAGCCATCAGAACGCGCCTCCGCAAGCGGACGTCATCCCAGCGGAAGCCGGGATCTCACTGCCTTTGCCTCCGATGAAGAAAAGGGAGATTCCAGCTTCCGCTGGAATGACGGTGTGAAGGGCAACCATCACTTCTTCGCTCCGTCGCCCGTGGGCGCTTCGCCCTCGGCCTTCTCGTCGCCGGGCAGGATATAGTCGGCGCCTTCCCACGGGCTCATGAACTCGAAGCTGCGGAAGTCCTGGGCCAGCTTGACCGGCTCATAGACGACGCGCTTGTGGGCCTCCGAATAGCGCAGCTCGACATAGCCGGTCAGCGGGAAGTCCTTGCGCTGCGGATGCCCGCGGAAGCCATAGTCGGTGAGGATGCGGCGCAGGTCGGCATTGCCTTCGAACAGCACGCCGTACATGTCGAACACCTCGCGCTCGAGCCAGCCGGCGACCGGCCACAGCCCGGTCACCGACGGCACCGGCTGGACCTCGTCGGTGCCGACATGGACGCGGATGCGGTGGTTCTTCGTGACGCTCAGCAGGCAATAGACCACCTCGAACCGCTCGGCGCGGTCGGGATAGTCGACCCCGGCGATCTCCATCAGCTGCTGATAGGCGAGCTCGTCGCGCAGGATGCGCATCGTCTCGACCAGGCTCGCGCGCTCGACGTGCAGGGCGATCTCGCCGACGCAGCTGCGCGCCTCGATCAGGCGGGCGCCGAGCGCCGCGGTCGCGGCCTCGACCACGCCGTCGTTCGACGCGAAGCGCGGAAAGGCGAAGCTGGTCCCGCTCATCGCTCGAGCGTCCCGATCCGGCGGATCTTACGCTGGAGCTGCATGATCCCGTAGAGCAGCGCCTCGGCGGTCGGCGGGCAGCCGGGGACGTAGATGTCGACCGGCACGATCCGGTCGCAGCCGCGCACCACCGAATAGCTGTAATGATAATAGCCGCCGCCATTGGCGCAGCTGCCCATCGAGATGACGTATTTGGGCTCGGACATCTGGTCGTAGACGCGGCGCAGCGCCGGAGCCATCTTGTTGCACAGCGTGCCCGCGACGATCATCACGTCCGACTGGCGCGGCGAGGCGCGCGGCGCGGCGCCGAACCGCTCCAGGTCGTAGCGCGGCATGTTGACGTGGATCATCTCGACCGCGCAGCAGGCGAGGCCGAAGGTCATCCACCACAGCGAGCCGGTGCGCGCCCACTGGAACAGCTCCTCGGCCGAGGTGACGAGGAAGCCCTTGTCGTTGACCTCGGCCTGGAGCGCCTTGAAATAATCGGGATCGGGCGCGACGACCTCGCCGAAGCCTTCCGGCTTGTGCGGGTTGAGCGCGCTATCGAGGGTCACTCCCATTCGAGCGCTCCCTTCTTCCATGCATAGATGAAGCCGACGGCCAGCTCGACCAGGAAGATCATCATCGACAGCCAGCCGACGAACCCGATCCCGCCGAGCGACACCGCCCAGGGATAGAGGAAGGCGGCTTCGAGGTCGAAGATGATGAACAGGATGGCGATCAGGTAGAAGCGCACGTCGAACTGGGCGCGGCTGTCCTCGAACGCCGGGAAGCCGCATTCATATTCGGCCAGCTTCTCGGGATTGGGCTGATGGGTGCCGGTCAGCCGGCCGACCAGCATCGGCAGGAAGACGAAGGCGCTCGACAGCACCAGGGCAACGCCCAGGAAGAGCAGGATCGGCAGATATCCGGCGGCGACTGACGCCATGAACAGGCTCCGAGCTGGGGACCGGGAATCCGGCCTTTGGCGGGGACGTTTAGGCGCGCCGCATTGGCGAAGCAAGCCGTGGAAAAGTGAGAATGATTCGCAACAAGCGGGCGGAAATGCTGGGGTTTTTCGATAGCCGAACCCTACCCCGCCATGCCCGTTTTCTTCCGTCGCTCCTGCGAAGGCAGGAGCCCATGTCTCTCCTCGGCCAGATGCTCATCGGGGAGAGGACAGACATGGATGCCTGCCTCCGCAGGCATGACGGTTTTCTTGAAGGCCTCAGAGCCCCTTCAGGCCCTGCGCCACCAGCTTGTGGAGGCGAGTCGCGAGGCCGTCGTTGGTCGCGAGATATTCGTTGCGCTCGTGCATCCGGTCGCCGCCGCGATAGTCGCTGACGAAGCCGCCGGCCTCGCGCACCAGCAAGATGCCGGCCGCGACGTCCCAGATGTTGAGGTCGGCCTCCCAGAAGGCGTCGAACCGCCCTGCCGCGACCCAGGCGAGGTCGAGCGCGGCCGAGCCGTAGCGGCGGATGCCGGCCACCTCGGGCGCGATCGCGGCGAAGATCGCGGTCCATTCGCGGATGTCGCCATGGCCGAGGAAGGGGATGCCGGTCGCGACCAGCGATTCCGACAGCTCGCGCCGCGCCGAGACGCGCAGCCGGCGGTCGTGCAGCCAGGCGCCGCGGCCCTTCTCCGCCCAGAAGCTCTCGTCGGTGAGCGGCTGGTAGACCAGCCCCTGCGTCACCTCGCCGCGCTTCTGGCCCGGGCGCGGCTCCTCGACCGCGATCGAGATGGCGAAGTGCGGCAGGCCGTGGAGGAAGTTGGAGGTGCCGTCGAGCGGATCGATGATCCAGCGCGGCTTGGCCGGATCGCCCTCGATCTCGCCGCCTTCCTCGAGGATGAAGCCCCAGTCGGGCCGGGCGCGCTTCAGCTCCTCGACCAGCGTCTGCTCGGCGCGCTTGTCGGCCATCGAGACGAAGTCGGCGGGGCCCTTGCGGCTCACCTGGAGCTGCTGCACCTCGTTGAAGTCGCGCCGCAGCCGCGGCGCGGCCTTGCGCGCGGCGCGGTCCATGACGGTGATGAGGCCGGAGTGGGCTACCATGTCTTCTCTCCCCCTCCCTTTCAAGGGAGGGGCTAGGGGTGGGTGACGAGCCGGGGGCTCATGCCCCCGGCATAGCTTTGATCAGTCCGCGCGGCGGACGTAGGTCTGCTCGTAGACGTCGACGACGATGCGGGTGCCGCTGGAGATGTGCGGCGGCACCATCACGCGGACGCCGTTGTCGAGCATCGCGGGCTTGTAGCTGGACGAGGCGGTCTGCCCCTTCACCACGGCATCGGCCTCGACGATCGTCGCCTCGACCTGGTCGGGGAGCTGCACCGAGATCGGGCGCTCCTCGTACAGCTCCATCACCACGTCCATGCCGTCCTGCAGGAAGGCGGCGGCGTCGCCCAGCAGGTCGCGCGGCAGGGTGATCTGCTCGTACGTGTCCTTGTCCATGAAGGTCAGGTCCTCGCCCTCGGCGAACAGGAACTGGAAATCCTTGGTGTCGAGGCGAACGCGCTCGACGGTCTCGGCCGACCGGAAACGGACGTTGTTCTTGCGCCCGTCGATCAGGTTCTTCATCTCGACCTGCATATAGGCGCCGCCCTTGCCGGGCTGGGTATGCTGGATCTTGACGGCGCGCCAGATGCCGCCTTCATATTCGATGATGTTGCCGGGACGGATGTCCACGCCGCTGATCTTCATGGGTTCACCTGAGACTGTGAGGATTTGAAAGAGCCGGCGCGCGCCATACAGGGCAAGGGCAAAAAGGGCAAGGCGAGTCCCTTATCGTCACCCCTGCAACCGTCCCGCCGTCCGCCCCGTCCAGCGGTAGAGGACGACGAGCAGCGCCGCCACCAGCAGCGTCCCCGCCGCCATCGCCGCGCCCTCATGGCCCGCGCCGACCAGCGCGAGCGGGGCGCCGCTGCCGGTCGCGACGATCAGCCCGGCGAGGAGGACGCCGAACAGGCTCTCTCCGACGATGAAGCCCGAGGCGAGCAGCACGCCCATGCGCTGCGCCGCCGGATCGGCGCGGCGCCGGTCGTAGCGCCAGCCGATCAGCGCGCCGATCACCACCGGCAGGGTCGCCGACATCGGCAGGTAGATGCCGATCCCGACCGCGAGCGGCGGCAGGCGCAGCCAGCCCCTGCGTCCCATCAGCCCGTCGAGCGCGACCAGCGCGAGGCCGAGCGCCGCGCCGATGAAGATCATGTTCCAGTCGAGCCCCTCGCCCAAAATGCCGCGCGCGAGGCCGGCGATCAGCGTCGCCTGCGGCGCGGGGAGCGGATCGCTCGGGACCGGCAGGCCGGTGCCGGGCAGCGGCGCGAAGCCATAGGCGGCGTTGAGCAGGTCGAGGATCGGCGGGATCACCGCCGAACCGGCGAGCACGCCGACGATCAGCGCCACCTGCTGCTTCCACGGCGTCGCGCCGATCAGCTGGCCGGTCTTGAGGTCCTGGAGATTGTCGTTGGCGATCACCGCGCAGGCGAGGACGAGGCCGGTGACGAACAGCGCGAAGGCGACGAGCTGCGGCCCCGCCCCGCTTCCCGCCAGCGGCTGCACCGCAACCGCGAGCAGCAGCGCCGAGCCGAGCACGGCGAGGATCGCCAGCCCCGACACCGGGCTGTTCGACGATCCGATCAGCCCGGCCATATAGCCGCAGACGGCCGCGACGAACGCGCCCATCAGCAGCACATAGGCATAGAAGCCGAGCGACAGCGGCAGCGCGAAGGCGGCGAGCGGCCCCTGTTCCGCGAAGTGCCAGAGCAACGCCACGATCGGCAGCGCCACCAGCGCCACGATCAGGCCGAGCCAGCCGACCGGCATGTCCTGTTCCTCGATCGGCAGCGCCTCGCCCGACGCCTTGCGCGCCTTCGACGCGGCGATCGCGCCGGCCATGCCGTGCCACAGCGGCCGGGCGAGCTTGCCCAGCGTCCAGATCGCCGCCGCGCCGATCACGCCGGCGCCGAGGAAGCGCACCTGCCCGCCGAACGCCGCCAGCGCCGCCGCCTCGGCCGGCCCCGGCATCGCGGCGATCGCCGACAGGATCGGGGTGGCGACGCCGAAGGCGATGACCAGGCCGAGCCCCATCGCCAGCCCGACCGACAGCCCGACCAGATGCCCCGCGCCGAGCAGCGCGAAGGACAGCGAGGCCGAGACTCCGGTCGCGGCGTGGCTGGCGCCGAACCGGAACCAGGTCGACGCCTCGGTCGCGACCAGTTTCGTGGCCCCGATCACCGCGAAGCCCATCGACGCGATCGAGCCGACGAGGATCGTCCGCAGGCCCGCCTGCGCCTCGGCCGCGCCCTCGCGCGTCTGGGTGCCGACCTTGAGCACCTCCGCCGCGGCGACGCCCTCGGGATAGGGCAGGTCCGATCCGGTGACGAGCGCGCGGCGCAGCGGCACCGACAGCACCACCCCCATCAGCCCGCCCGAGGCGCAGAGCAGGAAGGTCTGCCAGAAGGGGAAGCCCTGCCACCAGCCGATCATGATCAGGCCGGGCAGGACGAAGATGATCGAGGCGATGCACCCCGCCGCCGAGGCGACGGTCTGGACGATGTTGTTCTCATGGATCGTCGCGCCGCGCACCAGCCGCAGCACCGCCATCGAGATCACCGCCGCCGGGATCGAGGTGGCGAAGGTCAGTCCGACCCGCAGGCCGAGATAGACGTTGGCCGAGGTGAAGACGAAGGTGATCAGCGCGCCGAGCAGCAATCCCCGGACGGTCAGCTCGCGCCCTGTCGCCGTCCCGCCCGATCCGCCCGCCATATCCGCTCCCCGTCACCGTTCGGGCGCGAGCATGGCGCGGCCGGAGGCCCCTGACAATCCGCCCCTCATCGTTTCGCATGTGCGAGCATGATTCGCCGCAACCGCAATGAGCTTACAATAGTGAATATAATAAACTGCTATTTTTCAATAGTTTGAAAATTTATTTGGCGGTGCAGCATTTTTTCGCTTGCATTTTCATCTTCGCACCTGCACAAAGAACGGGCCTTTCAGGCATCCTCTCCTAAAACTTTCAAGGCCGGTCCCCTCGGGATCGGCCCTTTTTTTGTTTTGGCCCTCAGGCGCCGGGCGCGAGGCATCCGCCTCGCTTGGCTTTCCTCGCATAAGCGACGGCGCGCGTTCGCGCTTGCGGAGCCTGCGGCTCCGTTTCCTCATCTCCCCGTCATGCCGGCGGAGGCCGGCATCTCAGCAGAGATGCGCGGCGCTCGACACCCGCTTACCTCCCCGCCAGCTTCCGTTCCCACGCCAGCGCATGGGCGACGATCGTGTCGAGGTCGTCGAGCCTGGGGCGCCAGGGGGTGGTCGCGAGGATGCGGGCATTGTCCGCGACCAGCGCGTCGGGGTCGCCGGGGCGGCGCGGCTCCATCCGGCGGGTGACCGCGGTGCCGGCGACGCGGTCGACCGAATCGAGCACCTCGAGCACCGAGAAGCCCCGGCCATAGCCGCAGTTCATCACATGGCTCTCGCCGGGCCGGGCGATCAGCGCGTCGAGCGCGTGGAGGTGCGCGTCGGCGAGGTCGCCGACATGGATATAGTCGCGCACCCCGGTGCCGTCGGGGGTCGCATAGTCGGTGCCGAACACCGCGACCTCGGCGCGCTTGCCGAGCGCGGCCTCGACCGCGACCTTGATCAGGTGGGTCGCGCCCGCGGTCGACTGGCCGGCGCGGCCCTGCGGATCGGCGCCGGCGACGTTGAAGTAGCGCAGCGCGCAGTAATTCATCGGATGCGCCGCGGCGACGTCCCGCAGCATCGCCTCGGTCATCAGCTTCGACATGCCATAGGGGTTGATCGGCACGGTCGGCATGTCCTCGCGCACCGGGATGCTGTCGGGGATGCCGTAGGTCGCGGCGGTCGACGAGAAGATGAAGTGGCGGACCCCGCCCTTCACCGCGCTCTCGATCAGCGAGCGGCTGTTGGCGGTGTTGTTGCGATAATATTTGAGCGGGTCCGCGACCGATTCGGGGACGACCACCGATCCGGCGAAGTGCAGGATCGCGCCGATCCCGTCCTCGGCCAGGATGCGCGCGACCAGCGCCTCGTCGGCGATGTCGCCCTCATGGAAGCGCGCGCGGCGGTCGACCGCGTCGCGGAAGCCGGTGACGAGGTTGTCGATCACCGAGACGCGCCAGCCCGCGTCGAGCAGGGCGAGGACGGCGTGGCTGCCGATATAGCCGGCGCCGCCGGTGACGAGGACGGCGAAGGATCTGGCCTCGGGCCCGGACGCGCTGGAGCTCATGCCCCTGCATATCCCCGCGGCTCGTTACGGGTCAAACCGTGGCGTCCGACCTACCGTGTTTCTCCGTCATCCCGGCGAAAGCCGGGATGACGGGGCCTTGGGGCACCTTATCGTGGGAAGACCGGCACCAGCCCCGCCGCGAAGGCGATGCGGACCGCCTCGGCGACGCTGCGCACGCCGAGCTTGTCCATCAGGTTGGCGCGGTAGATCTCGACCGTGCGGGGGCTGATGTCGAGCTCATAGGCGATGATCTTGTTGGCCTTGCCGTCGATCAGGCCGAGCAGCACGTCGCGCTCGCGCGGGGTGAGCCGGTCGATCCCGTCGCGCGCCGACTGGATCGCGCTCGCCTCCTTCTCGCGGTCCTCGATCCGGGCGAAGCCGTTGTCGAGCGCGCCCAGCAGCATGCGGTTGTCATAGGGCTTCTCGATGAAGTCGATCGCCCCCGACTTCATCGCCTCGACCGCGACGCCGATGTCGCCCTGCCCGGTCAGCAGGATCGTCTCGAAGCGGTTGTCGAGCTTCTGCAGCCGGTGGAGCACCTCGAGCCCGTTGAGCCCGGGCATGTTGAGGTCGAGCAGGACGCAGCCCGCCTCCATCTGCGGCACCGCGTCGAGGAACGCCTCGCCCGAGGCGAAGGAGCGGGTGACGAAGCCGCCCGCGACGTCGAGCAGCACCTCGACCGACTGGCGGAGCGCGTCGTCGTCGTCGACGATGTAGATGCGCCGGCTGTTCATCGCGCCCCTTCCTCTTCCATCACCGGCAGGGTGAAGCGGAAGACGGCGCCGCCGTCCGGCGCCGAGGTTGCCGACATCTGGCCGCCATGCGCCTCGATGATCCGCCGCGAGATCGCCAGGCCGAAGCCGAGTCCCTCGCGCTTGGTGGTGGCGAAGGGGCTGAACAGTCTCTCCAGCATCTCCGATGCAATACCCGGCCCCGAATCCTTCACAATTACCTCGATCAAGTTGTCACGCGCCATCTTCGTCGCAATCAGCAGTTCGCGCCGGCCCTCGCCCTGCGCGGTCATCGCGTCGGCGGCGTTGCGGATCAGGTTGACCAGCACCTGCTGGATCTGGATCCGGTCGCCGAGCACGACCCGGCCCTCATTCTCGAAATCATAGGACAGCCGGATGCCGAAGCTGCTGCTGTTGAACAGCGCCAGCGCCGCCGCCTCGCGCACCAGGCTGGTCAGCGGCTCGGCGCGCATGTCGGCCTCGCCGCGCAGGATGAAGGCGCGCAGCCGGCGGATGATCTCCCCGGCGCGCGACGCCTGCTCGCTGGCGCGCTGGAGCGCCTGGCGCAGCCGGGCGATGTCGACCCGCTCGTCGTCGCCGTCGAGCATCAGGTCGACCGCGCCGAGGAAGTTGACGATCGCCGACAGCGGCTGGCTCAGCTCATGCGCGAGCGCGCCCGCCATCTCCCCCATCATGCCGAGGCGCGAGACCTGGGCGAGGTCGTTGGTGAGCCGGTGGAAGCGCTCCTCGGTCGCGATGGTCGGGCGCATGTCCCGGCCGAACACGACGTACATGCGCGCGCCGTCGACATAGGCGTCGCCGAGCACGAACGAGATCGGCACCGATTCACCGTCGGCGCGGCGCACGCTGATCGGCACCGGCCACTGCCCGCCGGGGCCGAGCTGCCGCGCGCGGGCGAGGTCGCGGCGCACCGCCGCCGGGCCGCGCGGATCGTCGACCAGGTCGCTGAGCTGGTGGCCGATCAGCTCGCCCTCGCCATAGCCGAGCAGCTGGCGCGCGGTGGCGCTGCACGCGCGGACATGGCCGCGCTCGTCGCAGACGAACATCGCGTCGGGCACGGTCGCCAGGATCGCCCGCCGCTCGGCCTCGCCCGCGCGCAGCTCCTGCTCGCGCTCGCGCCGCTCGGTGACGTCGAGATGGGTGCCGAGCAGGCGCACCGGCCGGCCCTCGCGGTTGCGGATGATCCGCGCCCAGCCTTCGCCGCGCCGCGCGGCGCCGTCGGGGTGGCGGAAGTCGAAATCGAAATGGGCGCGGTCCTGGCCGCTGGCCGTCGTCGTCGCGACGACCTCGCGGACCTGCGCGTCGAGCGCCTCGCTCCAGTAGCGCGGGCCCGTCCCGGTCTCCTCGCCGTCGAGGCCGAAGAAGGTCTCGCCGCTGGTCGTCCAGATCGGCTGGCCGGCGATCAGGTCATATTCGTAGATGAAGATGCCCTGCACCGCGACCGAGGTGGCGAGCCGCGCCTCGCTCAGCCGCAGCGCCTCCTCCGCGCGCCGCCATTCGGTGACGTCGGTGACCGCGATCACCGCCGAATGATGGTCGGCGCCGTGGCGGATGATCTTGGCATGGTCGTGGATGATCAGCTCATGACCGTCGCGATGGCGCTCGACCAGCTCGATGCTGACCCGCCCGGCGACGCGGAGCCGGTGCCACAGCGCCTCGACCGGCTCGGGCGTCTGGGTGTCGAGCAGGTCGACCCGCCTGCGCCCGACCGCCGCCGCCGCGGGCCAGCCGTACAGTTCCTCGCAGCCGCGCGACCAGTGACGGATCGTCCCCTCCTCATCGACCACCATCACCGCCGCCAGCTCGGCCGCGTCGACCAGCTCGCGCCGCTCGACCCGGTCGCGCTCGATCAGGTGCGAGCGCCACGACCAGACCATCGCCGCCGCCGACAGCAGCCCGGCGAAGACCAGCAGCGCGACCTCGACGGCGCCGGAGCGATCGGACGGCGGGGTCAGGTGGGCAGCCTTGAGGATCGCCACGACGATGATGGCCGCGAACAGCGCCGTGAGACCTATGGTCCGGCGATCCGTGGCCATGCGCGGCCAGCCACGCGGCATCAGGTCCTGGGAACGCGTCTGCGTAATCCCCTCTTTTGTCTTGGGGTAAGCCTTGTCCGACGCAGAGTATCATCCGCGTAAAACAGCGGAAAGACGAACATTTACGGCCTTTACGCCGGCCGCGCCGCCGCTTAGACGCTGATCTTTCCGGCCGCTGTCCTTCGACCGCGTCCGGCCCAGGGCGAGCTTTCGCGAAAAGACCGCCTCGCCTCCCCCTTCCGGTCATCCCGGCGAAAGCCGGGATCTCGCTTCTCTCCGCCCTTCGCTCGCCGGAGACATGGAAAGGCAGGGAGATTCCGGCTTTCGCCGCGATGACGGGGCAAAGATGCCGCGCCCCTCCCAATATTCCGCTACGCGTCCCCGGCCATCGCCAGGATCGCGTGCGCCTGGTCGAGGTGCAGCCGCTCGACCATCTCTCCGCCGACCCTGATCGCCCCCTTGCCGGCATTTTCGGGCGCGGCGAAGCCGTCGACCGCGGCGCGCGCCCAGGCGATCTCCGCCGCGTCGGGGCTGAACGCCCGGTTGGTCGGATCGATCTGGCGCGGATGGATCAGCGTCTTGCCGTCGAAGCCATAGGCCTTCGCCTCGGCGCATTGCCGGTCGAGGCCGGCCTCGTCGTCGAACGCGTTGTAGACGCCGTCGAGGATGGCGAGGCCATGGCCCTTCGCCGCCGCGACCGCCATCGCCATCATGCCGAGGAACGGCGTCCGCTCGACGGTGAGGCGCGCGCCCATCTCCTTGGCGAGGTCGTTGGTGCCGAGCACGAACGCCGCCGGGCGGGCGCTCATCGCCTCGGCGATCGCATCGAGCCGGAAGATCGCCCGGGTGGTCTCGACCATCGCCCAGAAGCCCGTCGCCGCCGGGGCCGCCGCGATCGCCGCATGATAGCGGCGCACGCTGTCCGCATCGCCGACCTTGGGGGCGAGGATCGCGTCGGCGCCCGACGATGCCGCCGCGGCAAGGTCGTCCTCGGCCCAGGGGGTGCCGAGCGCATTGACCCGAATCACCAGCTCGCGCTTCCCGAACCCGCCGTCGCGCACCGCCGCCACCGCATTGGCGCGCGCCTCGGCCTTGGCCTCGGGCGCGACCGCGTCCTCGAGGTCGAAGATCACCACGTCGCAGGGCAGCGACCGCGCCTTGTCGATCGCGCGCAGGTTCGAGGCGGGCATGTAGAGCGCGCTGCGGCGCGGGCGGATCGTCATGGGCTCCCCTCTCATTCCTCCCCGGAACGGGGAGGGGGACCGCGAAGCGGTGGAAGGGCAGCGCGTCAGCGCCGGCTGCGCCGTCGCCCCCTCCACCACCCTGCGGGTGGTCCCCCTCCCCTGCATCGCAGGGGAGGAATTATCAATGGACGAAGCGCGCGACGACCTCGCGATAGGAGCGGCTGACCTTCACCTGCGCGCCCGAATCGAGCACCAGGAAGCATTCGCCGTTGGTGTGCGGCTTGACCTGGCGGACCAGGTCGAGATTGACGATCGTCGAGCGGTGGACGCGCTGGAAGCGGCGCGGATCGAGCCGCTTCTCCAGGTCCTTCATCGTCTCGCGCAGGATCAGCGTGTTGTCGCCGGTGTAGATGCACATATAGTCGCCGGCGGCGTCGATCCGCTCGATCGTGTCGACGTCGACGCGGAAGATCTGGCCGCGATCCTTGATGTTGATCATCTTCTCGAAGCGGTTCGACGCGGGCGCGTCGTCGCTCTCGCCATAGCTGTCGGCCGCGTCGGGGGCGACCTCGGCGAGCACCTCCTTGAGCCGGCCGACCTCCTCGACGCCCTTCTTCTCGGCGAGGCGCTGGCGCACGCGGTCGAGCGTGTCGGCCAGCCGCTGCTCGTCGACGGGCTTGAGCAGATAGTCGAGCGCCTGCGCCTGGAAGGCGCGGATCGCGTGATCCTCATAGGCGGTGCAGAAGACGAACAGCGGCGGCTCGACCTCCATCAGCCCCTGGATCACGGAGAAGCCGTCGAATCCGGGCATCTGGATGTCGAGGAAGACGAGGTCGGGCTTGTGGGTCTTGATCGCCCGGATCGCCTCGCGGCCGTTCAGGCAGGTTTCGATGATTTCGACATCCTCGTGTGCCGCCAGCCTCAATCTCAAGCCCTGAATGGCGAGCGGCTCGTCGTCGACGAGAATGGTTCGGATCGTCATGCACTATCCTTGCGCTGTTTCGCGGACTGGAAGGGGATGTCGATCACGACTCCGAAACCTTCCTGCCGGTCAGTCTGGACCTCAAATCGTTGGTCCGTGCCATAAGCCTGCGCCAGCCTGTCGCGAATATTCGCCAGACCGACGCCGGTCGAGTAGGTGGGACGCGTCAATCCATCGTTCAACCCCGGTCCGGTGTCGGTAACCGTAATGATCAGGCGACGATCCGGTTCCATGCCGGCCAGCCGGGCGGTGACGACGATGTCCGCGCCCTCTTCGAGCGGGGTGACCGCATATTTGATCGCATTCTCGACCAGCGGCTGGAGCAGCAGCGAGGGCAGCCGGGCCTCCGACGCCGCCGGATCGATCTCGAAATCGGCGCGCAGCCGGTCCTCGAAGCGCATCTTCTCGATGTCGAGATAGAGCTTCAGCGTCTCGATCTCCTGGGCGAGGCTGACCGTGCCCTCGGGCTCGTTGGCGAGGGTGTAGCGCAGGAAGGAGGACAGGCGCGACAGCATCGCATTGGCGCGCTGGGTCTCCTTGAGCAGCACCAGCGTCGAGATCGAGTTGAGCGTGTTGAACAGGAAATGCGGGTTGAGCTGGTAGCGCAGCATCGCGAGCTGCGCCGAGCTCGCCTGGCTCTCGAGCCGCTCGACCCGGTCGGACTGCTCCTCGAGCAGCAGGTAGAAGTTGATCCCGTAATAAAGCGAGGACCAGGCCGCGAGCAGCGCGAGATCGAGCAGGATCGCGCCGAAGAACTGGATGCCCTTGGGCATCTCCTGCGGCCGGTAGAAGGTGGCGTGCGCCCAGGTCTCGATCGACGAGAACACCGCCGCCGCCAGCACCAGGATCAGGATCGACACCGTCCAGGTGACGATCGGCTTGAGCTTGATCAGCCGGCGGAAGGCCGACGCCATCAGCAGGGTCAGCGAATAGCCGGTCGCGGTGGTCAGCGCCGTCGGCACGATGAACAGCAGGCCCATGTTGTTGGCCAGCCCGCCGAGCGCGCGCAGCACGAAATAGCCGCTCCACCCGGCCGACTGGAGCACCCAGAAGGCATGGTTCTTGTCGTCGAAGAACGGCTTTGAGCCGATAAGGGAGAGTACCATCGGGCGAAGCTCTTACTGGAAAGCCGTCGCCGGATGAAGCCTGTCGGCGCTGGGACGTGTCCCGGTCGTCTTCCAACCCCCATCGTCATTCCCGCGAAAGCGGGAATCCATGGACGGCGGCCCGCAGGAGACGAAATGCTACGTGACCGTGGATTCCCGCTTTCGCGGGAATTGTCTCTCGGGAAAATGATTTAAGAGTGGGTGGCTGGCGAGACGAGCTGCGGGGTGGCCACCCCGCAGCTCGTGGCGGCAAGGCGCCCGTGCGGGAATAGGTCGAAACGACCGACGTCATCCAGGGCTCTTGTCGCCCCAGCTTCGCATCGCTTGCTGACTTGAATGGGCCGCCTTTCGGCACGCCCGCAGACAATTCGAAGCATGGGACCCCAAGATGATACGATATGCCGACGAAATCCAGACAGCTCTTGGCCTCGACGTATCCCAGGACAGCGTGACCCTGTTCGACAGCGTAACCGGCCAGACCCTCACCATAGCCAACGAGACCCAGGCCCTCACGGCCGCGCTCGATCCGCTGCGCAACCGCGATCTGGCCGTATGCGAAGCGACCGGAGGCCATGAGGACAAGCTCCTCGCCGTCCTCTGCGGCCTCGCCATCCCCGTTCACCGCGGTGATGCCGCCAAGATCAAGGCCTATATCCGCTCCTTCGGCAAACGCGCCAAGACCGACCCCATCGATGCCCGCTGGCTCAGCCGCTACGCCATCGACCGCAGTCCCGGCCTGATGCGCTGGCAACCTCCCGAGCCTTGCCAGGCCCAGATCAGCCTCCTCGTCTCACGACGCCTCGATCTCGTCGCCATGAAGCGCCAGGAAACCAATCGCCTCAAGGCCCCTCGTGGGCATCTCGTCGCCGACGACATCCGCGACCATATCGCCGATCTCGAACACCGTATCCGCACCATCGAGGTTCAGATCGAGGAGCTCATCAACCAACACCGCGACCTCACCTCCCGCGCTCGCGCCTTGCGATCCATCCCAGGCGTCGCCGCCGTCCTCGCTCCTCTCCTGATCGCAACCATGCCCGAACTCGGCTCTCTCAACCGCCGGCAGGCCGCAAGCCTCGCTGGTTGCGCCCCTCATCCCAGAGACAGCGGAAAACTCCAGGCCCGCCGACACAGCTCAGGCGGACGAAGGCAGATCAGGCCCGCCCTCTTCATCGCCGCCCTCGCCGCCGCTCGCGGCAAAAATCCTCTCGCAGACTTCTACAACGCACTCGTCCGCGCTGGAAAACCCAAACGCCTCGCTCTCGCCGCCCTCATGCGCAAAATTATCTGCATCGCCAATGCTCGCATCCGCGACGCTGCCAATCTCCAGCCTCAACTGACTTGATGACGAACAGGCGGGGCGATCGACGGATGCCTGCACCCCGACGCCCGATCGGCCGCTCACGGCGCTGGCATGGCGGGCCCGGTCTGGCATAAGCGGGCGCCGATGACCGCCGCCAAGCTCCCCCGCCCCGCCCTGTTCCTCGCCGCCGCGCTGATCGCGGGGTTCGCGCTGTGGGCGCGGGCCTGGAACCTCGGGGCCGAGCCGATGTGGCTGGACGAGGGCTACAGCGCCTATGCCGCCGCGCAGGGCTGGGACTTCCTGTGGAACACCGTCCCCCGCTACGAGACGCATCCGCCCTTTTATTATTCGCTGCTGCGCGCCTGGACGCTGGTCGCGGGCGACGGGCTGCTCGCGCACCGCATGCTCGGCCTGCTGTGCGGGCTGGCGACGCTGCCGGTCGCGGCGCTGGCGGCGGCACGGCTGGCGCGAATCGCCGGGGTCGACCGCGCGCCGGTGGCGCTCGCCGCCGCGGCGCTGGTCGCGGCCTCGCCGGTGCTGGTCTGGATGACGCGCGAGATCCGGCCCTATCCGCTGATGATCCTCGCCTATGCCGGCGCGACCCTCGCGCTGCTCGCGATCGCCGAGCGGCGCGCGGCGGGCCGGCCGCTGGCGGGGGCCGCCTTCGCCGGCTGGCTCGGCTGCGGGGCGCTGATGCTGTGGCTCCACAATCTCGGGCCGCTCTATGCCGGGGCGATGGGCCTCGCGCTGCTCTGCGTCGTCCGGGTGCGGACGATGACGCGCGCCGACTGGCTGTGGTTCGCCGGCGGCCACGCGCTGGCGATCGCGCTGTGGCTGCCGGCGCTGTTCATCCTGCTCGACCAGGCGCCCGAATGGGTCAAGGCGACCTGGCTCAAATTCTCGACCGTCGACCTGTGGCGGCGCGCGACCTACATGTTCACCGGCCCGCGCGACGACATCCGCGCGGCGGCGGCGATCCTCACGCTGTGCGGGGCTGCGCTGCTGTGGCGCGCGCGCCGGCGCGGGACGCTCGCCGCGCTGCTGATCCTCGCGCTGCTCCCGGTCGCCGTCTCGCTGCTCGTCTCGGCGCAGGTCACCCCGGTCTTCATCATCCGGACGATGACCGCGCTCGCCGTCCCCGCGCTGCTGCTGATGGGACTGGGGATCGGCTGGGGGTGGCGGCGATATGGATGGCTGCTGCCGGTCGGCGCGCTCGCCTGGATGCTGGTCGGGCAGGTCGGCATCGACATCGAGTCGCGCGGCCATGTCCGGCGCGACTGGTATGAGGCGGTCGCCTGGCTCGCCCCGCGCTTCCGGCCCGGCGACGTCGTCCTCGCCTATCCCAACGAGGGCGCGCTGCCGTTCGACCGGGCGGTGCGCGACCGCGGCCTGGCGATGCCGAGCCGCCCGATCCCGACCGCGATCCCCAGCCTCGATCCGCCGCCGGGGAGCTGGTACGTCAGCGGCTCGCGCGGCGTCCCCTCGCTCGACCGCACGCACCTGCGCGCGATCGCCCAGGACCCGGCGACCCGCGCGGTCCCGACCGTCTGGCTGCTCCGCCTCGGCCCCTGGGCCTATGACAAGGGCGACGTCTTCCTGGAGGAACTGGCACGGGACCGCGTCGAGGTCGGCCGCTTCAGGGACGGCGCGATCGACATCGTGGGGCTGCGCCAGAAACAAAAAATCCTCCCTGAGCGCAGCTCGGGGAGGGGGACCGCCGAAGGCGGTGGAGGGGTGGCGCCGTAGGCGCCTCTTCCCGGGCGGATACCCCTCCACCACGCCTGCGGCGCGGTCCCCCTCCCCATCGCGATGCGATGGGGAGGAACTTAGGGAACCCTACCGCCCGTCGCGGCGGCCGAGCAGGCGGAGGCGCAGCGCGTTGAGCTTGATGAAGCCCGCCGCGTCGCGCTGGTCATAGGCGCCCGCGTCGTCCTCGAAGGTGACGACCTTCTCCGAATAGAGCGTGTAGGGCGACTTGCGGCCGATCACATGGACCCCGCCCTTGTAGAGCTTGAGCCGGACGGTGCCGGTCACCTTCTCCTGGCTGTGGTCGATCGCGGCCTGGAGCATCTCGCGCTCGGGCGAGAACCAGAAGCCGTTGTAGATCAGCTCGGCATAGCGAGGCGCCAGCTCGTCCTTGAGGTGCGCGGCGCCGCGATCGAGGGTGATCTGCTCGATGCCGCGATGGGCGAGGTGGTAGATGGCGCCGCCCGGCGTCTCGTACATGCCGCGCGACTTCATGCCGACGAAGCGGTTCTCCACCAGGTCGAGCCGGCCGATGCCGTGCTTGCGGCCGAGCTCGTTGAGCGCGGTCAGCAGCGTCGCCGGGCTCATCCCCTCGCCGTTCAGCGCGACGCCGTCGCCGCGCTCGAAGTCGATGGTGATGATCTCGGGCTGGTCGGGGGCGTCCTCCGGGTTGACGGTGCGCGAATAGACATAGTCGGGCACCTCCTCCCACGGGTCCTCGAGCACCTTGCCCTCGGACGAGGTGTGGAGAAGGTTCGCGTCGGTCGAGAAGGGCGATTCGCCGCGCTTGTCCTTGGGGACCGGGATCTGGTGCTTCTCGGCGAAGTCGATCAGCGCGGTGCGGCTGGTCAGGTCCCACTCGCGCCACGGCGCGATCACGCGGATGTCGGGGGCGAGGCCGTAATAGCCCAGCTCGAAGCGGACCTGGTCGTTGCCCTTGCCGGTCGCGCCATGGCTGACCGCGTCGGCGCCGACCGCCCTCGCGATCTCGATCTGGCGCTTGGCGATCAGCGGCCGGGCGATCGAGGTGCCGAGCAGGTAGAGCCCCTCGTAGAGCGCGTTGCCGCGCATCATCGGGAAGACATAGTCCTTGACGAACTCCTCGCGGAGGTCGTCGATGAAGATGTGCTCGTCGGGCACGCCCATCAGCTTCGCCTTGGCGCGCGCGGGCTCCAGCTCCTCGCCCTGGCCGAGGTCGGCGGTGAAGGTGACGACCTCGCACTGGTAGGTCTGCTGCAGCCATTTCAGGATCACGCTCGTGTCGAGCCCCCCCGAGAAGGCCAGCACCACCCGCTTCACATCGCTCATCTCTGTCTCCGTCTGCCCCGTCGACCGGGCGCGGCGGCGCCTTGCCATGCGTTAGGCCGCCGTTCAAGCCGATAGCGGTACAAGGGGACGAAACGGTTGCAACGAGGGAGAAGCCCATGCGCCCCGGCGCGATGATCGCGATCCTGTTCTTCGCCGCGCCGGCGGCGGCGCAGGAGCTGCCGATGACCCGCGCAGGACTCGACAGCGCGCTCGCCCAATATTTCGCGGGCGCCGACCGCAACCACGACCGGCGGATCGACCGCCGCGAGGCGGCCGAGGCGCTCGGCTATTCCCCGTCGCTGCTGCTCGACCGGCGCGATGTCGAGCCCTTCCTGATGGACGTCGCCCCCGACGGCACCCCCCGCCTGTCGCTCAACGAGAACGGCCCGCTGAGCACCGCCGGGATGATCGACATCGCCTATCGGCTGGCCGACCGCGACGGCGACGGGCTGCTCTCGCTCGCCGAGGTGCAGGCCGCGGGCGCCGCCGCCTTCGACGCCGCCGACAAGGATCGCGACGGCATCCTCGACGACCGCGAGCGGCAGGCGGCGATGGACAGGCTGGCGCTGTTCCGCAAGGCGCTGTCGCGGGGGTAGGCGCCCTGCCCTGCCCCGCGCCTCGTCGTGCTGAACGCCCATTCAGCATCCGGCCCAGGAAACGGCCATATATTTCAACCGCGACACAACGATTTCAGCGCCGAACTATCGGTGCAAGATTCGGCTCCTAGACCGCATCACAGGGCGGACCGGCACTTCCCTGTTGTTGCCGGTCCGTCCACCCCATCGTGTAACGCTTATGAAGGATGCCCCATGAAGAAGACCTCCCTGATCGCCGGCGCCGCGCTCGCCGCCCTGCTGGCCGGCGTCGCGGTCGCCCAGCCCGGTCCGCGCGGCGACGGCCCCCCGCCCCCGCCGCAGACCCGCGCCGAGTTGCAGGCGAGGATCGCCGAGCAGTTCAAGAAGGCCGACACCAATGGCGACGGCTTCGTCACCAGGGCGGAGGCGGACGCCGTCCGCGCGAAGATGCGCGCGGCCTTCGCCGAGAAGCGCCAGGAGCGGAAGGGCGAGCGCTTCGCGATGCTCGACAAGGACGGCAACGGCGCGCTGTCGAAGGACGAGTATCTCGCGCCTCCGCCGCCGCGCGGCGACGCCAGGGACGCCGGCCGCCCCGATCGCGACGGCAAGCATGGCCGGACCGGCTGGCGTGGCGGGCACCATCGCGGCGGCATGGCGATGATGGGCCATTGGTTCGATCGCGCCGATGCGAACAAGGACGGCAAGGTCAGCCTCGCCGAGGCGCAGGCCGGCCCGCTGGCGATGTTCGACCGGGTCGACACCAACCATGACGGCACGATCAGCCCCGAGGAGCGCCAGGCCGCCCGCGCGGCGATGCGCGCCAAATGGCAGGAGCGCCGCGACGCGGCGAAACCGCAGGGCTGACAGTCCCAATAGGCGTCATCCCGGCGGAGGCCGGGATCTCGGGAGAGTCGGGCAGCGCTCATCTCCTGAGACCCCGGCCTCCGCCGGGGTGACGTTTTTTTGGCGGATTTCCAAGGCTACTCCCCCAGCGCCACCCGGAACCCCGCCGCCGCCGCATCGGCGAAGGCGCGCAGCTCGTCGGGGCTCGCGCCGTCGCGCGCCGCCGCCGACAGGCCCTTGAGCGCCGTCACGACGATCGAGGCGAGCCGGTCGGCGCGGTCGGGCGCCTCGGCGGCGATCCGCGCCGCGATCAGCGCCTGGCTCTCCTCCATCTTCCGCCGGGTCAGCGCGACCGCCTCGGCATCGCCGCTGCTGCGCGCGCCGTCGAGCACCAGACAGCCGGCGATCCCGTCCTTGCGCGCATAGAGCCGCGCCGCGTCGCGCAGCACCCGCGCGATCGCCTCGGCGACCCCGCCGCCGCCGTCGAGCGCGTCGGGCACGAAGCGGCCGAAGCTGCCCGCATAGCGGTCGAGCACCTTGTCGAACAGCGCCGCCTTGCTGCCGAAGGCGTTGTAGAAGCTGGGCGGGGTGATGCCGAGCGCCTTGCCGATGTCGGCGACGCCGACTCCGTCATAGCCCTTCTCCTGGAACAGCGCCTGCGCGGTCGCGATCGCCTGCTCGGGATCGAATCCGCGCGGCCTGCCACGCCCTTGCGATTTTTTTGTAGCGGTCATTATAAAAACCCTTGCACCGGCTCCATGCTTATTTATATAGCGATCACTATAGAAATGAAAAGGAGCTTTCCGATGTCCGACAATGCTTCGCGCAAGATCCTCGTCCTCGGCGGCAGCCGGGGGATCGGCGCCGCGCTGGTCCGCCGTTTCGCCGGCGCCGGCGACCATGTCGTCTTCAGCTATGCCGGATCGGCCGACGCCGCCGCCGCGCTCGCCGCGGAGACCGGCGCCCGCGCCGTCCGGGTCGACAGCGCCGATCGCGACGCGCTGGTCGCCGCGGTCGCGGCGGAGGGGCCGGTCGACGTGCTGCTGGTCAATGCCGGCACGCTCGCGCTCGGCGATCCGCTGACGCTCGACGCCGACGCGGTCGACCATATGATCGACGTCAACGTCCGCGCGCCCTACCACGCCGCGGTCGAGGCCGCCCGGACGATGCCCGGCGACGGCCGCATCCTCGTCATCGGGTCGACCAACGGCGACCGCATGCCCTTCGCCGGGGGCGCCGCCTATGCGATGACCAAGTCGGCGATCCAGGGCATGGTGCGCGGCCTCGCCCGCGACCTGGGCGGTCGCGGCATCACCGTCAATGCGATCCAGCCGGGGCCCACCGACACCGACATGAACCCCGCGAGCGGCCCGATGGCCGAGACGATGCACGGCTTCATGGCGATCAAGCGCCATGTCCACGCGTCGGAGATCGCCGACTATGCCGCCTTCCTCGCCAGTCCCTCGGCGGCGATGATCACCGGATCGATGCAGACGATCGACGGCGGCTTCGGGGCTTGAAGGCCATCCCCCAACGGCACCTCGTCATGCTGAACTTGTTTCAGCATCCACCGGGCCGCAGGCGCGAATCTCGAGACTCTTGCCGCCATGGCCCGATCAACGCCGGCTTCATCGCCAGTCTGGGGGTGGATGCTGAAACAAGTTCAGCATGACGGCGGGAGAGCGAGGGCCTACCCCTGCCGGAACAGCTCCGGATCGTCGAGGTTCATCGGGAAGGCCCAGAGCGGCTTGGGGCCCGCCTTCATCGCCGGATCGGCGACGCGCATATAGTCGGCGCAGAGCGCGTCCCATTCGGCGACGATCGCGCGGGTCTCGTCCGAATCGGGGTCGAGCGGCAGCGCGGCCTGCACCCGGGCATTATAGTCGACCCAGGCGGCGGCATGGCCGTCATGGTCGAAGCCGGGCCCCAGCCTTTCCTTCGCCGCCTTCCATTCGGCCAGCTCGTCCCCGACGAAGCATTCCCCCAGCACCCGTTTCCACGCACCGTCCGCCATCGTGCTCTCCTCTTTGCGGGGAGCCTAGCACGGCGCGGCGGTCAGCGCGGCAGCTCCGCTTCCTTTTCCGCCATATAGGAACGAGTGATTGGCACCGCGCGGCGATCGCGGACATACTGGATCTGATAATTGCACAGATTGCCGTGGTAGAAGGCCGCCCGCGCGCCGGCCAGGTAGAAGGTCCACATGCGGAAGAAGCGCTCGTCATAGAGCGCGACGATCGCGTCCTTCGCCGCCACGGTGCGATCGTACCAGCGGTCGAGCGTCATCCCGTAGTGGAGCCGCAGCGGCTCGACGTCGGCGACGATCATCCGCGCCGGCTCGCTGGCCGAAACGATCTCCGACAGCGCCGGGTTGTAGCCGCCGGGGAAGATATATTTGAGGGTGAAGGCGTCGGTCTTGCCCGGCACGCCGAGCCGCCCGATCGTGTGGAGCAGCATCACCCCGTCGTCGGCCAGCAGGTCGCGGCACTTCATGAAGAAGGTCTCGTACTGCGGCACGCCGACATGCTCGAACATGCCGACCGAGACGATCCGGTCGAACTTCCCCTCCAGCGCGCGATAGTCGATCAGCTCGAAGCGGACCCGATCGGACACGCCCGCCGCCGCCGCCCGCTCGCGCGCGACCTTGAGCTGCTCCTCCGACAGGGTGATGCCGAGCACATCGACGTCGGCGGCGCGGTTCAGGTAGAGCGCCATGCCGCCCCAGCCGCAGCCGATGTCGAGCACCCTCTGCCCCGGCTTGAGGTGCAGCTTGGCGGCGATATGCGCCTTCTTGTCGGCCTGCGCCTGTTCGAGGCCGTTGTCGGGATCGGTGAAATAGGCGCAGCTATATTGCCGGTCGGCGTCGAGGAAGAGGTCGTAGAGCCGGTCGTTGAGATCATAGTGATGCGCGACATTGGCCTTCGACCGGCTCGCCCAGTTGACGCTGGCCAGCACGGCGCGGAGCCGGTCCCTGACCAGGTTGGCGAAGGTGCCGCGCAGGGTGACGCGGCCTTCCTCCCACTTGCCGTTGGCGCGGACCAGGTCGACCAGGTCGCGGATGTCGCCCTGCTCGATCACCAGCCGGCCGTCCATGAACGCCTCGGCGGCGTGGAGGTGCGGGTTGCGCGCGATGAAGCCGGTGACGCCCTTGTCGGCGAAGCGGATGGTGACGGGCTTGATCGCCGGATCGGGCGTGCCGTAGCGGCGGACGTCGCCGTCGGCCATGATGATGGTCATTTCGCCGCGTTTGAAGAGATGGCCGGCGAAGCGATCGAATAACGACATGGTCAGGTCTCCGGGGACCCATAAGACCGCCGCGCGCGAAACGATGCAAGAGGGGAAACCGCTAAAATTTAACCGTTAAACGCCTGGAATATTTCGGAGCGGCGTGCGTGGCCGGCTCCGCCCCCCACCCGTCATCCCGGCGAAAGCCGGGATCTCCCTGCCTTTCCACGCTTCGAGTATGCAAGACGAAGAAAAGAGAGATTCCGGCTTTCGCCGGGATGACGTTGGAGGCCGCCCTTCAGCGCAGCTTGGCGATGCTGAGGCCGTCGGCCTTGGCGCGGTCCTTGGTCGATTCCTCGCTGCGCTTGAGCGCCTTGGCGATCGCCTTGAGCGCCATGCCCTTCTTCGCCAGCGTGTGGAGCTTCTGGACCTCGTCGGGGGTCCAGGGCTGGCGATGCCGTTCGAAGCGATCCCCCGACATCAGCCGAGCGCCGCCTGTTTCTCGGCCGCCATGCGGTCGAGCTCGGCGCGGCTCTTCTTCTCCGCCGCCGACTTGAGCTGGCCGCAGGCGGCCATGATGTCGCGCCCGCGCGGGGTGCGGACGGGCGCCGAGATGCCCGCCTTGAAGATCAGGTCGGAGAAGCGCGCGACCCGGTCGGGATCGGAGCATTCATAGGGCGCGCCCGGCCAGGGGTTGAACGGGATCAGGTTGACCTTGGCGGGCAGCCGGTACTTGCGGATCAGGCGGACCAGCTCGAGCGCGTCCTCGTCGCGGTCGTTCTTGTCCTTGAGCATGACATATTCGAAGGTGATGCGCCGGGCATTGTTGGCGCCGGGATAGTCGGCGCAGGCCTGCAGCAGGTCCTCGATCCCATATTTGCGGTTGAGGGGCACGATCTCGTCGCGCACCTCCTTGGTGATCGCGTGGAGCGAGACGGCGAGGTTGACGCCGATCTCCTCGCCCGCGCGCGCCATCATCGGCACGACGCCGGCGGTCGACAGGGTGATGCGCCGCTTCGACAGCGCCAGGCCGTCGCCGTCCATGACCAGCTTGAGCGCGTCGCGGACATTGTCGAAATTGTAGAGCGGCTCGCCCATCCCCATCATCACGATGTTGGTGAGCATCCGCCCTTCCGGCTGGGACGGCCATTCGCCGAGCGCGTCGCGCGCCAGCATCACCTGCCCGACGATCTCGGCCGGGGTCAGGTTGCGCACCAGCTTCATCGTGCCGGTGTGGCAGAAGCGGCAGTTGAGCGTGCAGCCGACCTGGCTGGAGACGCAGAGGGTGCCCCGGTCGGCATCGGGGATGAACACCATCTCGTAATCCTGGCCGTCGTCCGAGCGGAGCAGCCATTTGCGGGTGCCGTCGGTCGACACCTGCGCCTCGACCACTTCGGGCCGCGAGACGACGAAGCGCTGGTCGAGCCAGCCGCGCATGTCCTTGGCGATGTCGGTCATCACCGCGAAGTCGGTCGCGCCGCGATTGTAGATCCAGTGCCAGAGCTGCTTGGCGCGCAGCTTCGCCTGCCTGGGTTCGAGCTGGGCGGTCTCCAGCGCCATCCGCAGGTCGTCGCGCGACAGGCCGAGCAGGTCGATCCGGCCGTCGACGCGCGGCTTCAGGTCGCGCGGAACCGGCACAGGATCGATGTGGCCGGGAATCGGCATGGTGATGGGCTGCGGGTGATTCATCGCCGTCCCATAGTCGATCGCGGCCCGATTTTCCACCGTGGCCCGATCGCGGCCCGCTCAGCGATGGTGGGCGGGGTGGCGATGGCCCAGCCGCGCGCGGACCGCCGCCGCCAGCGCCGCGAGCGCGGCGATCGCCTCGAGCGCGGGAAAGGCGAAGGGCAGCGCGACGATCGCCAGCGCGAACAGCGGCAGGACGAGGCCCGCCGGTCCGGCCAGGACGAAGCGGTCGCGGACCAGCCAGAGCCCGGCCATGTAGAGCGCGAGCGGGATCGCCACCGCCATGTCGCCGACGCGCAACGGGACATGGGCGTGGCCGGCGACGATGTCGACCAGCACCGCGAAGCCCGCGCCGACCGCCGCCCCCGCCGCGAAGATCGGGAGATGGCCATAGCCCCACAGCAGCGCGCGGCGCAGGCCCGAGCCGTGGAGCTGCTCCTCCTCGCAGAAATAGAGCCACCACATCGCGAAGGTGATCACCAGCGCCGACAGCGCGACATGGACGAGCCGCGCGTCGAACGCCTCGCGCGCCGCCGCCTGGAGCGCGAGCGACGCGCCGAGCAATATCTCGCCGAGGACGATCAGGGTCAGCAGGCCGTAGCGCTCGACGATATGGTGGCGGTGCCAGGGCGTGGTCGTGGCGCGCTCGGCGAAGGCGGGCACGCCGAGCTCGAACAGGAAGCCGAGCAGCATCAGCGGCACGAAGGCGGTGGAACCCGGCGATCCGAGCACCATCAGCAGCACCCAGTAGAGCTGGACGATCGCGATCCCGCCGGCATAGCGCAGATTGGTCGTCCGCCGCGCCCGATCGGCCCCGGCGGCGCGCAGCCACAGCAGCACCATGGCGAGCCGCATCACGACATAGCCGCCGACCACCAGATGGATGTCGAGCGCGCGGAACAGCCCGTCGACCCCGGCCGCCAGCGCCAGCGAGCCCGCCATGATCACCATCGTCAGCAGCCGGAAGACGGCATCGTCATTGTCATAGGCCGAGGCGAACCAGGTGAAGTTCATCCACGCCCACCAGATCGCGAAGAAGGCGAGCGCGAAGCGCAGCACGCCCTGGGCCGCATGCGCCTCGGCGATCGCATGGTGCAGCCCCTCGGCCGCGGCGGCGATCGCGATCACGGTGACGAGGTCGAACAGCAGCTCGAGCGCGGTCGCGGCGCGGTGCGGCTCGGCCGGGTCGCGGGGATGCATCGGCCGGATCGCCCTCTTCCGCTCGGTCATGCCGCCGCCCCTCCTCCACTGCCTCGATGGATCGGTGCCAGCAAGCGATGTGGTCCGTCAACGGCGACGCGCATCCCCGTCATCCCGGCGGAGGCCGGGATGACGAGAACATTTCGCTTCCGCCCGTCCCGGCAGGCTGTATAGCGGCCCGATCGTCGGAACCGCGCCGAATCCGGAGGGAAGAAGTGACCAAGTCCGCATCCGAGGTCATGCACGACGTGCTCGTCGCGGCCGTGATCGACGGGCTCGGCGCGTTGCGCGCCGCGTCGAAGGGGGTACCCAACGCGCTGCTGCGCGACCTGGGCGCGATCCATCCCAACACCACCTTCCAGGACCTGCCGGCCGAGCTGCAGGCGTCGATCCAGACCAGCGTCCGCGCCGCCTTCACCCGGCTCCAGTCGGAAGGCTATACCGTGCTCAACCCCAAGGTCGCCGGGGTCGCTCCACGGCCGCAGCCCCGGCCCACGGGTGGGCCGGGACGCGGACCGGGCGGCGGCGGACGCCCCGGCGCCCCCCGCGACCCGCGCCGGCCGAGGCCGGACCGCCCGCCGTCGGGCAAGCGGCCGCCCCGGTCCTGACCGTCCCCGTCAGGGGACGATCACATAGTCGGGATTGGCGATCCCGAACACCGCGTCGCGATCGGGCGCGGGCGGGTAGATCCACACGCCGTTGATCTCGCGCTTGATCGCCTTGCCCTCGTCGCCGACGAAGCGGACGGCGCGCTCCCAGCCCTCGGTGTAGAGCGCGCCCCACGGGCCGAGGTCGAGGCAGGTGACATATTTGGGCTGGCTGTAGGGATGCAGCGGCAGGCCGACCAGTTCGGCCGCGGCATTGTGCCCGGCGACGCGGCCCAGGCTCATCGCATGCTGGCACGACATGACGTTGAAATTGCCCTGGTCGTCGGTCGCCGCCTTGACGGTGTCGCCGGTGACGAACACCCCCGGCGCGGCGGGCGCGTGGAGGAAGGCGTCGCCCACCACGCGGCCGAGCGGATCATGCTCGCCCGGGATCGTCGCCGCCAGCGGATGCGCGCGCATGCCGGCGCTCCACACCACCGTGTCGGTCTCGATCCGCTCGCCCGAGGACAGCAGCACCGCGCCCGGCTCGACCGCGGCGACGCGGACGCCGGCGCGCGATTCGACGCCCGCCTGCCCCAGCGCCTCCCGGATGTGCGGCACCGCCTCGGCGCCCATCGCCGCGCCGATCGTCGGGGCGGTGTCGAC
Source organism: Rhizorhabdus wittichii RW1 (assembly GCA_000016765.1). Classification (NCBI taxonomy): domain Bacteria; kingdom Pseudomonadati; phylum Pseudomonadota; class Alphaproteobacteria; order Sphingomonadales; family Rhizorhabdaceae; genus Rhizorhabdus; species Rhizorhabdus wittichii. The sequence goes on along the minus strand of CP000699.1, from coordinate 3,245,377 downwards.
GATGACGGTGCGGATCGCCGCGTCGGGGCCCAGCGCGGCGCGCAGCCGCCCCGGCATCTCGGTCGCGGTCTCCAGCCCGGTCAGGCCGCCGCCCGCGACGACCACGGTGTTGCGCGCGGGCGTCTCGGACGCCTCGGCCAGCGCCTTGAGATGGCGGTCGAGCGCGTGCGCCGAATCGTGCTGGTCGGCGTCGAACACCAGGCCGATGCCGGGGATGTCAGGGCGGAACAGCCGGCTGCCGACGGCGAGGATGAAGCGGTCATAGCCGAGCGTCGTCCAGCCGCCGTCATGGGTGCGGACCGTGGCGGTGCGCGCCACGCTGTCGACCGAATCGACCAGCCCGGCGAGGTGGCGGACGCCGACCGCGTCGAGCAGCGCCGAGATGTCGGGGTGCATGTCGGTGAGGTCGGCCTCGTAGAGGCGCGGCCGGATCGCGACATTGGGGGTGGGCGAGACGATGGTCACCTCGACATCGCCCTCGCGGCCGGCGAGCGACACGGCGCGCGCGGCGGAGAGGGCGGCCCACAGGCCGGCGAAACCGGAGCCGGCGATCAGGATCTTGCTGCTCATGATAGTCTCCCTTCGATGGTCGCCGGACATGCGGGGTCGGTCCCCGCCGCCGTCGGTCGCGGCGCGCAGGGGGGCTTTCTCGGACCGTCCGGCGGGCGCCGAGAAAGAGGTCGGGAAAGGGTGGTGACGCCCGCTGCGGGGCGGTCAGCTCAGCCCGGCGATTCGCGCGCCGGCCGGGCGCGGCCGGTCCGCCCGCTCATGCGGTCGCCGACCCACGCCTCGACGCTGCCGAAGAAGTCGTCGGGCACCTTGCGCCCGAAGCGGGTCGCGACGTCCTGGAGCGACTGGGCGGCGAGCGCGTCGCGCATCGCCTTTTCGGCCTGGAGCATCACGCCATGGACCGCGCAGACGCCGTCGGTCGCCCAGGCGGGCATGCCGCCGGCGAAGAGGGCGCAGCGTTCGCGCACCTCCTGGCAATCGAACAGGGGCTTCTCGCCCTCGATCGCGTCGACGATGTCGAGGAAGCTGATCGCGTCGGCCGGGCGCGCCAGCCGATAGCCGCCGCGCACCCCCTCGCTCGCCACGACGATCCCGGCCTTTTCGAGCTTGGGGAAGATCTTGGCGAGGAAGCTGGGCGAGATGCCCTGCAGCTCGGCAAGGTCGCGGCTGCTCATCGCCCGGTCGCCCGATCCGACGAGCCACAGCAGGCAATGGATGCCATATTCGACACTGGTGGTGATGTGCGCCATAACACGGACTCATACACTCCGCGTTTGATGCGTCAAGCATAAAACGCGGAGTGAGATAGTCCGTGTTTAAGTTTTCCCTCCTCCACAGGCGTCACCCCGGCGGAGGCCGGGGTCTCGGGAGAAAGGAGAAAAGGTTGCAGCGGGAGCCGCCCGAGATCCCGGCCTCCGCCGGGATGACGCCTGGGAAGTCGAGGTAAGCGCCCCTCAGGCGACGCTGAGCTTGACCTCGATATTGCCGCGCACCGCGTGGCTGTAGGGGCAGATGGTGTCGGCTTCGGCGACCAGCGCCTCGGCCGCGGCACGGTCGACGCCGGGCAGGCTGATCTCGAGCGCGACGGCGAGGCCGAAGCCCTTGTCGGCGCGCGGGCCGATGCCGACCGTGGCGGTGACGGTCGCGTCGGCGGGCACCTTGGCATGCTGGCCCTGCGACGCGGCGAACTTCATCGCGCCGAGGAAGCAGGCCGCATAGCCCGAGGCGAAGAGCTGTTCGGGATTGTTGCCCTGGCCGTTGCCGCCGAGTTCCTTCGGCGTGCCGAGCGTGACCTCGAAGCTGCCGTCGGCGGTGCGGGCGCGCCCGTCGCGGCCTCCGGTGGCGGTCGAGCTGGTCGAATAGAGAATCTTCGTAGCCATGGTCCTGTTCCTCATTGGGGGCTCGGGGGGAGAGCCATTTCAATCTTCCACGATTAGATCGTGTACGATTCATCTAGGCGAGTCGCGCGCCGATGTCAACCGCTTGCGATCATATCGTGCACGATCTATATACGCGACATGACGAACGACGCTTCCGGGACGACGGGTCCCTTCGACAATCTGCTGTGCTTCGCGGTCTATGCGGCGGGCCATGCGTTCAACCGCGTCTACAAGCCGCTGCTCGACCGGCTCGGCCTCACCTATCCCCAATATCTGGTGATCCTGGCGCTGCGCCATGCCGACGGGCAGACGGTCGGCGCGCTCGGCGAGCATCTGTTCCTCGAATCGAACACGCTGACCCCGCTGATCAAGCGGCTCGAAGCCGCCGGCTTCGTCCAGCGCCGCCGCGACGCCGCCGACGAGCGGGTGGTGCGCGTCCACCTGACCGACAGAGGCCGCGCCGCCGGCGACGACGCAGCCTGCCTGCCGCCCGAATTGTTCGACTCGATCGGCCTGCCGGCCGGGGAGATCGCGGCGCTCCAGCAGCGCCTGGTCGCGCTCGGCGACAATCTGCGCCGCAGCGCCGAGGAGCGCGGCTGAGGCGGCTGCCTTCTGCCGCACCTTCCCGTCATCCCGGCGAAAGCCGGGATCTCACTGCCTTTCCGCGCTCGGGATCGGAAGGATGAAGAGAAGGGAGATCCTGGCTTTCGCCAGGATGACGATCCTGTCGGAAGCCGCCATGGGCTGAATGACGGTCCGTCCTAGCGCCCCGCCGCGAAGTCGGGGAAGCCGTAGCTCTGCGCGACGAGCATCGTGTGGGTGCCGGCGATGTGCGCCACCACCTGCACCACCTCGCGCGTGTAGCGCAGCAGGTTGTAGGGGTTGCGGTACTGCGCGCTGATCAGGATGTCGAAGGCGTTCGATCCGTGGATGATGCTGGCGTTGACCAGCAGCAGCGGCAGCTTGCCGCCGTCCATGTTCTGCTCGATCCAGACGCGCGAGCGGTCGACGATCTCGCTGACGATCCGCTCCTGGCTCGGCTCGGCCCCCTTGCGCTCCACCTCCCAGGCGAGCCGTTCCTCGCGCAGCGAGCCGAGGTTGACCGACACCGCGATCATCCCCTGTTCGGGAAGCTGGACCTTGTCGCTGTCGCCGGAGGGCCAGAGCGTCTCGGCGACGGCGCCGTCGCTGATCAGCCGGGTCAGCGCGCGCGCGGCCGCCTGGCGCTCATTGTCCGACAGGCCGCCGCCGTCCTCCTTGTCATATTGGGCACGCAGCCCGACGCTGTCCAGGAAGGACTGGCGATCGTGCAGGCGCGGAAATTCCGCCGCCAATGCCCGTAGGATACGCTCGGCCGCGCCGATGGAGCGCCCGGCGCCCGATTCGTCTTTCCCCCGCATGGCGGCCTAGAGATCAATTTTCGACGGCTGTAACAATCGAAAAGCGGCCGCGGCCCTGCGGCGATCGAAATCGAACGGGTGTATGGCATATATGCAACAGTAATACGGTTGGTGCCCGCACGGCCTTTTCGGCCCGTTCGCGGGCCGTCTCTGAACCGGACATGGCGGCGAAGCTGCATTATGATGACAATCGCGCTTTCGCCGGGCGCCGGCTTCTGCTGGAGCGGACCGGCGAGTGAGGATGTGATGAGCCTGAACCTGCTGCTGGTCGAGGACGATGCCGCGCTGGTCGCGATGCTGGAGCGCGACCTGCGCGAGATGGGCCACCATGTGTCGGTGGCGATGGACGGCCGATCGGCGGTCGAGGCGGTGACGCGCGACCGGTTCGACGCGATGATCCTCGACCTGATGCTGCCGACGGTCGACGGCCTGTCGGTGCTGCAGCGCATCCGCCAGGACGGCATGGGCCTGCCGGTGATCATCCTCAGCGCGCTCGGCCGGCCGGTCGAGAAGGTCGAGGGGCTCGACGCCGGCGCCGACGACTATGTCGTCAAGCCGGTGACGGCGGCCGAGCTCAACGCCCGGCTCAACGCGATCCTGCGCGGCCGCCGCCAGCCGGCGCAGGACGGCGACACGCTGCGCGCCGGCGACATCGTCGTCAGCCCGGCCCGCTTCCGCGCCTGGCGCGACGGCAAGGCGGTCGACCTCAGCAAGATCGAGTTCAACCTGCTGCTCGAACTGGTCCGCAACGTCGATTCGATCGTCACCCGCGCGATGCTGCTCGAAAAGGTGTGGGGCTACGACTTCGAGCCCGCGACCAACCTCGTCGACGTCCATATCCGCCGGCTGCGCGCCAAGCTGACCGCCAATGGCGGCGGCGACCCGATCAGCACGGTGCGCGGCGTCGGCTATCTCCTGCCCGGATGAAGCGGCTGCGCTCGCTCCGCGCGCTGACCGCGGCGTTCCTCGTCGCGTTCATCACCGCGACGGGGCTGACCGGCCTGGCCGTCTATCGGGCGACCCACGGCACGATCGTCGCGCTGGTCGACCAGCGCATCGCCAGCGTCAGCGGCGAGCTGGCGGCGATGGGCACCCACAGCGGCACGCCCGAGCTGGTCCGCCAGATCGACGCGCTGGCCCGGGAACGCGACACCGGCGACCTCGGCCTGCTGCTGACCACCGCCAACGGCCGCTTCCTGGCGGGCAACATCCGGCTGCGGCGCGCGCTGCCCGAGGGTTTCTCGACGGTCGGCCGCGCGCTCGGCCTCAAGGGGCTGTCGACCGGCCGCGCGCTGGTCCGCCCGATCGGCGACGGGCTGATCCTGACGGTGGTCGCCGAGACCGAGCCGTTCGACGACTACAACGCCGCGCGGGCCCGCATCTATCTGTTCGGCTTCGGATCGATCATCCTGGTCGTGGTCGCCGGGGTCGCGACCTTCGGCTTCGTCATCGGCCGCCGGATCGTCGCGATGCGGCGCACCGTCGAGGCGATCGTCGACGGCGACATGCAGCGGCGCGTGCCGGTCGACGGGTCGGACAGCGCGTTCGACCAGCAGGCGCGCGCCTTCAACGCGATGCTCGACCGGATCGCCGCGCTGATGGCCGAGATCAGCAACGTCTCCAACGACATCGCCCACGACCTGCGCACCCCGCTCGCCCGGCTGCGCGGCCGGTTGCAGGCGCTGGCGCAACGCGCCGACGGAGGCACCCCACCCCCGGCGATCGCGGCGGAGATCGAGGCGGCGATCGCCGAGAGCGACACGCTGCTGGCGATGTTCGCGGCGATCCTGCGCATCGCCGAGATCGAGGGCGGCGCGCGCCGGGCGGGCTTCGAGCGGGTCGACCTCGGCGCCATCGCCCATCATGTCGCGACGACGATGCAGCCCGCCGCCGCCGATGCCGGCCGCTCCCTCGCCGACGGCGATCCCGTCCACCTGCCGGTGGCGGGCGACCGCCGGCTGCTCGCCCAGGCGCTGATCAACCTCGTCGAGAACGCGATCCGCCACACGCCCGAGGGCAGCCGCATCCGCATCGCCGCGACCCGGACCGGGGACCGGGCGGTGGTGGCGATCGAGGACGACGGCCCCGGCATCCCCGCCGCCGAGCGCGCCCGCGCGCTGCGCCGTTTCGGCCGGCTCGACGGCAGCCGCGCCAGCAGCGGCCACGGCCTCGGCCTGCCGCTGGTCGAATCGATCGCGCGGCTCCACCGGGGGACGCTGTCGCTCGACGATGCCGGGCCGGGCCTGCGGGCGGTGATCGCCCTGCCGATCGCGTCCTGACGATTTCGGGCCCGGCATCGTCCCGGGGTTGAGCCCGGCAGCGAAACGCGCGACGGTGCGGCATCCACAAGATCGAGGTCTTCCATGCCGAAACCGACTCTTTCCGCGCTGATGCTCGGCGCGGCGCTGCTTGCCATGCCCGCCTTCGCCCAGGACGCGGCAACCCCCGCCCCCGCCCCCGCCGCGACCGCGAGCGCTCCCGCCCTCTCCACCCGCTTCGAGGGACGCGACATCTTCGCGCTGCAGGTCGCGAGCGATCCGCAGATCAGCCCCGACGGGAAGACAGTCGCCTATGTCCGGCGCCAGGCCGACGTCATGAGCGACAAGGTCAAGGGCGCGATCTGGCTGGTCGACGTCGCCAGCGGCGCGCAGCGCCCGCTGGTCGCCGACGCGAGCCAGCCGCGCTGGTCGCCCGACGGCAAGCGGCTCGCCTATGTCGCCGCCGATCCCAAGGGCAAGCCGCAGCTGTTCGTCCGCTGGCTGGCCGACGACGCGACGGTGCGCGTCACCCAGCTTCCCGACGGCCCGCAGGGGATCGCCTGGTCCCCCGACGGGCGCAGCATCGCCTATGCCATGCGCGTGCCGGGCGATCCGGTGACGCTCGGCAAGGCGCCCGACAAGCCCGAGGGCGCCGACTGGGCCAAGCCGCTCGAGGTGATCGACAAGGTCGACTATCGCGCCGACGGCGGCGGCTATGTCGAGCCCGGCTACGACCACATCTTCGTCGTCGCGGCGGACGGCGGGCCGCCCCGGCAGCTCAGCTTCGGCGACTATCAGGACGGCGGGCCGCTGAGCTGGACGCCCGACGGGCGATCAATCCTGTTCAGCGCGGTGCGCAAGCCCGACTGGCAGCACAATGTGTTCGATCCGGAGATCTACGCGCTCGACGTCGCGACCGGCGCGATCCGCGCGCTCACCAGCCGCGAAGGGCCGGACGTCGCCCCGGTGGTCTCGCCCGACGGATCGAAGGTCGCCTATCTCGGCTATGACGACAAGCGGCTCTCCTGGCAGACCACCTTGCTCTACGTGATGAACCGCGACGGCAGCGGCGCGCGGGCGATCACCGCCGGCTTCGACCGCAGCATCGACAAGGCCGAATGGGCCGCCGACGGCCGCTCGCTCTATGCCCAATATGACGATCGCGGGATCAACCGAATCGCGCGCGTCACCCTCGACGGCAAGGTGACCGAGCTGGTCGGCGGGATGACCGGCACCGATCTCGACCGGCCGTATAGCGGCGGCGACTTCAGCGTCGCCAGGACCGGCGCGATCGCCTTCACCAGCGGATCGGCGCTGCGCCCCGCCGACCTGTCGGTGGCGAGCGGCGGCCGCGTCCGGCAGCTCACCCGGCTCAACGAGGATTTCCTCGGCGCCAAGAGCCTGGGCCAGGTCCGCGAGCTGGCGGTCAAGGCGCCCGACGGCCGCGCCGTCCCCGCCTGGCTGGTGACCCCGCCCGGCTGGCGCGAGGGGCAGAAGGTGCCGCTGGTGCTGGAGATCCATGGCGGGCCGCACAGCGCCTATGGCCCGCATTTCTCGACCGACGACCAGCTCTATGCGGCGGCCGGCTATGCGGTGCTCTACACCAACCCGCGCGGCTCGACCTCCTATGGCCAGGAATTCGCCGAGCTGATCCACCACAAATATCCGGGCGACGACTATGGCGACCTGATGGCGGCGGTCGACGCCGCGATCGCCGCCGGGGTGGCCGATCCCGGCAATCTGTTCGTCACCGGCGGATCGGGCGGCGGCGTGCTGACCAGCTGGATCGTCGGCAAGACCGACCGCTTCAGGGGCGCCGCCGCGCAGAAGCCGGTGATCAACTGGATCAGCGAGGCGCTGACCATGGACGCGACGCTGTTCACCTCGCGCTACTGGTTCGCCAAGCTGCCCTGGGAGGACCCGACCGGCTATTGGGCGCGGTCGCCGCTCAGTCTGGTCGGCAACGTCAAGACGCCGACCCTGGTCGTCGTCGGCAGCGAGGATTATCGCACTCCGGTCAGCGAGTCCGAGCAATATTATGCCGCGCTGCAGATTCGCGGCGTGCCGACCGCGCTGGTCAAGGTGCCGGGCGCCAGCCATGGCGGCATCGCCGCCCGGCCGTCGCAGGCGGCGGCCAAGGCCTCGGCGATCATCGCCTGGTTCGACCGCTACCGGACCCGCCCCGCGCAATGACCGGTCCCCTGATCGACTGGCGTCACAACGGCAGGACGTAGAGATAGTCGAGCACGGCGTGGCGCTCGCGCATCCAGGCGAGCGCCACGCACAGCCCGGCGGGGACGACGAAGCAGATCGCGCTGATCGCCGGGACCGAGCCGAGCCCCAGCGCCAGGCACAGCGCGATCAGCCCGTAGATCAGCGGATAATGGAGGCTGAAGAAGACGATCGAGTGGCGGCCGACGAAGCGCAGCGGCGCCCACAGCCCGCCCTCCGCATGGCGCCGCGCCAGCCCGATCACCAGCAGGATGGCGATGCCGACCGGCACGCACAGCTCGATCTTGTAGTTGATCCCGCCCGCGATCGCCGATCCGGCGGCGAGGATGGCGACGACCGGGATCGCCAGCCAGGCCAGGCGGCGGTCGTCGGTGACGGCGATCCGGCCCGGATCGCGCGCGAGCATGTGGCCCAGGAAGAAGAAGGCCATGAGGAAGAAATAGCGTTCCTCATATTTGCTGTTCTCGGGCGACAGGAAGGACAGCAGCGCGGCGACCAGGACGATCGCGGCGGGCGGCACACGGCGCAGCAGCAGCGCCCAGGCATAATAGGTGAACAGGAACAGGATGAACCAGAGATAGCTGCCGCCCATCCACAGCTTGACGTGGGAGAGCGCGGCCGGCTCGATCAGCAGGCCGTAGGCGAGCGTCCACAGCAGATAGGGATAGAGCAGGGTCCCGGTCTTGCGCAGCAGATAGGTGCGCGGCGGCTTGGCGAGCGCCTTGGGCACCAGCAGCCCCGACAACACCATCAGCATCGCCATGCGGAACGGCGTGAAGAGATGGTTGAGGTACAGCAGCGGCGGCCAGGGCTCGAGCCCGTGGCGGCCGACCACCACCGACGCGTGGAACAGGATCACCAGCATGGTGGCGAGCCCGCGCAGCGAATCGATCCAGTCCATCCGCGGCCGGGCGGAGGGCATGTCGGGGGCGCGGGCCGGGGCGGCGACGGATTCGCCTGGCGCGCGCTCGATGGTCTTCTTCATCGCGGGTCCAGCGGCAGCCGCGAACGCCTGTTCCTCGATCGTCAGGTGAACGCGCGGTTGTCCCGGGGATAGGCGCCGGGCCGAGCCACCCGGCACGGCCGGGTCCGACGGAGCACCCGACCTTAGCCTCCCCTGCCGCAACCACAGTATCCGACAGCACAGTTCGCCGAAAAAGCCGAACCGCCGGACCCATCCCCGCCGTCGCGGAGAGGGGCCCGGCGGTCCGGGGTAAGATCGGAACGATCAGAAGTGGACGGAGATCTCGCCGCCGAAGGTGCGCGGCGGGTTGAGGTTGGCATAGTCGCCCAGCACGCCGCCATAGTTGGTCGAGACCAGCGCGCTGCCGTTATAGTTCAGCACCGGCGAGGAGTTCGCCGCCGAGCGCCGGTAATAATAGGTCGTGTTGAACAGGTTGCGCGACCAGACCGAGAAGGAGACCTTGCTGTTGCCGCCGACCGCGATGTCGCCGAGGGTGATGCGGCCGTTGACGACGAAGCTCGAGTCGGTCTGGGTCGGTTCGAGCTGGAAGCTGTACTGGCGGCCCGAATAATTGCCGTCGAGGTGGAAGCGGATATTCGCGTCGCTGGCGATGGCCGGGACCGGCAGGACATAGTCGATCGCGCCCGACGCCGCGCTCTTCGGCGTGTAGACGATGTAGAGCTGCTGCGGCAGGCCGCCGGTGATCGGGTTCACCGCCGAGGGCGCCTTCCAGTGGGTATAGGCATAGGACGCCGTCAGGGTCAGCTTGTCGACCGGCATGACGGTGAGGTCGACCTCGACGCCGCGGATCTTGGTCTTGCCCGCATTCTGCGTCTGCTCGATGTGGCTGCCCAGCGTCGGGCTGCCCGACGCGGTATCGTACAGGTCGAAGTCGAACTGGGTGTTCGAACGGTCCATGATGTAGCCCGCGACGTTCAGGCGCGCGCGGTGCTGCCAGAAGTCCATCTTCGCGCCGACTTCGTACGACTTCACCGTCTCCGGGCCGAAGGCGTTGAACTGCTGCGACCGGTCGTTGGCGCCGCCGGCGCGGAAGCCGGTGGCATATTTCGCATAGGCGTGGACGTCGTTCGACACGTCGACCGCGAGGTTCAGCATCGGATCGAAGCGGCTGATGCGGTTCTTGAAGGTGAAGGGCTGCACCGTGTTGTTCACGACGTAGAGCCGGCCGCGCCGCCGGTCCTTCGTCCAGCGGCCGCCGGCGGTCAGGTGAACCATGTCGAGGCCCGCCGGCGTGTAGGTGACGTTGCCGAACAGCGAGGTGCTATGGTCGTGCGCCTCGCTGGCGCGGGCGATGAACTGGCAGCTGTTCGCGAATTCCGGGACGGTGGCGGCCAGCGTGTTGACGCACGACGGATCGAAGGGCTGATAGCCCGAATTGGCGCTGGTGACCGTGCCCGACACGATCGGGCTGCGGACCGTGTAGCCGGTGCCGTCGGCGTTCCACAGATTGCTCAGCGGCGTCGCCGCATGCTCGGTGGCATGCTCGGTGTAGTAATAGGCGCCGACCACATAGTCGAACTGGTCGACGCTGCCGACCGCCTGGAATTCCTGGCTGAACTGGTTCTGGCGCAGGAAGGAGAGGCTGTAGCGGCTGAAGTTCGCCGAGGGCGAGAAGGTCTGCCGCGCCGCGCCGCCGCTATTGTCCCACTGGTCGGTCGAGACGCCGCGCCACGCGGTGATCGAGCGGAGCTGCAGCCAGGGCGCCACGTCGTACTTGACGTTCGCCGAGAAGCCGTGGGTGATGTCGACGCTGGGCTGCTGCGGCACGCCGATGTCGGACGAGGACTGGCGCCCGGCGTGCGGGACGACGGCCGGCGCCAGCGGAGCGATGCAGGCGGGGCGGCTGGTGCCCGCGGCGATGGTTCCGCCGCAGGGGGTCGTCGTGCCCGGCAGGAACAGCGCGGTGCCCGTGGTCGCGCCGTTATACGAGCCGACCGTGTAGCCGTTCGGGTTGTAGTTGATCAGCTGGCTGAAGTTCGGGGTGTTCTCGTCCTTCGCATAGTCATAGGCGAAGTCCGCGGTCAGGCCGCTGACCGGCGTCCAGCGCGCCGCGACGCGGCCGCCCTTGCGATCATAATAGTTCCAGCCGGTGGAGCCCGCGAGCGGGTTCTTCACCGTCGGGTCCTGGTGCTGGTAGACGCCCTCGAACTTCAGGGCGAGGTTGGCGAAGGCCGGCAGATCGACATGCGCGTCGGCGCTGCGGCTGCCGTAATTGCCGATCCCGGCGTCCATATGGCCGCCGAACTGGCCGGTGGGCGCCTTGGTGACGATCGACAGCGCGCCGCCCTCGGTGTTGCGGCCGAACAGGGTGCCCTGCGGCCCCTTCAGCACTTCCATGCGCTCGATGTCGAACAGCGCGGCGTTGAGGCCCTGGGTCTTACCAAGCGCCACGCCGTCGATATAGACGCTGACGCCGCCGTCGCGGGCGGTCTGGTTCTGGTCGTAGGGGACGATGCCGCGGATGCCGATCGTCAGCGCCGACTGGCGCGCCTCGAAGGTGGTGACGCGCAGCGACGGGATCGAGCCGTCGGTCAGGTTGTACAGGCTCTGGATGTGGCGGTCCTGGATGCCCTGGGCGCCGATCACCGAGATCGAGATCGGCGTCTTCTGCAGGTCGGTCTCGCGCCGGGTGGCGGTGACGACGATAGCGCCGAGGCCGCCGTCGGCATCGTCGGCGGCGAGATCCTCGGCCGCCGACGCGGCGGGAGCGGCCGCCTGCGCGAAAACGGGCGCGGCGATCGCCAGCGCGGCCGAGGCCGAGAGCAGGCGGAGATGAAACCGGGTGCGGGACCGCATCGTATAAACCCCTTTGTTGAACTGGTTCGTCGGGGCCTATAGGTTTTCGTCACGACACTTATGTTACGGTGATAGTAAAACTCATGAAATCATGAGTTCATTTTCGCTTCATTTTCAAATATATGGATAGATGTCAGGTGTCATACACTGCCGTCATCGCAGAATATGTTCAATCGCCTCCGCGAAACAATTTCATATACTGCTTTAAAATATTCGCGAGTTACAGAAGATCATCCGGCATGATGCCGGAATAGTCCGACACGGAGCCAAGATGAAGCGTGGCGCCGCGCGGCATCGCCGGCCGCCGATATTACAGTTCGGCGAAGAATCCGCGTCGCAGCAATGGCGGCGACGCTACAGTTCCCCATCCCCCACGGTTTCTCGTCATCCTGACGCAAGTCAGGATCTCTCTTCTCTTCGTCCCTTATGCTCCAAAGGCGCGGAAAGGCAGGGAGATCCCGGCTTTCGCCGGGATGACGGAGAAGGCGCCTACCCCCCGTAAAGCGCATCCATCCGGTCGCCATAGATCGCGCGGATCGCGTGGCGGCGGTTCTTCATCGACGGGGTCATCTGCTCGTTCTCGATCGAGAAGGGCTCGTCGGCGATGGCGATGCGGCGGACCTTCTCGATCACCGACAGGTCGGCGTTGACCCGGTCGACCGCCGCCATCAGCGCGCGGTGGAAATCGGCATTGCCCTTCAGCTCCGCCAGCACCGGCGGCAGGCCGCGCTCGCCGGCCCAGCCGGCCAGCCATTCCTGGTCGGGGACGACGAGGCCGACGATATAGGGCCGCTTGTCGCCCGCCACCATCGCCTGGGCGATCTCGGGCTGGAGGGTCAGCATGCCCTCCACCTTCTGCGGCGCGATATTGTCGCCCTTGTCGTTGACGATCAGGTCCTTCTTGCGGTCGGTGATCCGGAGCCGCCCCCGCTCGTCGAGATGGCCGACGTCGCCCGAATGGAGCCAGCCGTCCTTCAGCACCCGTTCGGTCTCCGCCTCGTTGCGCCAGTAGCCGGCCATCACCAGCTCGCCGCGGACCAGTATCTCCCCGTCCTCGGCGATCCTGACCTCGACCCCCTTCATCGGCGGGCCGACCGTGTCAAGCTTGATCCCCGCCTTCGGCCGGTTGCACGAGACGACCGGCCCCGCCTCGGTCTGGCCATAGCCCTGGAGCAGGGTGAGGCCGAGCGAGGAGAAGAACTGCCCGACCTCGGGATTGAGCGGCGCGCCGCCCGAGACGAGCGCCTTGATCCGCCCGCCGAAGCGCTTCTGCACCTTGGGCTTGAGCAGTAGGTCGATCGCCAGCTTGTACGGATAGTCGGCCAGCCGCAGCTTCTCGCGCGCGCCCAGCTCCAGCGCCTTGTCGAGCAGCTTCTGGCCGATCCCGCCCTGCTTCTCGACCGCCTTGATGAGGCGGGCGCGCAGCAGCTCGAACAGGCGCGGGACGACGACCATGATCGTCGGCCGCGTCTCCTCGATATTGGCGGCGAGCTTCTCCAGCCCCTCGGCATAATAGATCTGCCCGCCCAGCGCGATCGGCAGGAACTGCCCGCCCGAATGCTCATAGGCGTGGCTCAGCGGCAGGAAGGACAGGAACACCTCCTCGTCCCAGCCGAAATCCTCGGCGATGATGTCGACGCAGCCTTCGACGTTGCACAGGATCGCGCCATGATGCTGGCGTACCCCGCGCGGCGCGCCGCCGGTGCCGCTGGTGTAGATCAGGCAGGCGAGGTCCTCGCGCCGCAGGTCGGCGACGGCGGCCTCGGCCGCGGCGACGGCGGCGGCCGGATCGTCGGCGAGCGCCGCGAAGTCGAGGGTGCGGACCGCGGTCGCGGGCAGCGGCTCCATGCCGATCAGGAATTCGCAGGTCGAGGAGCGGACGATCGCCGGCAGCAGCACCTGCGCCAGCTTCGCGGTCGAGACGATCGCCGCGCGCGCGCCGCTATTCTCCAGGATATGGGTGTGGTCGCGTTCGGTGTTGGTGGTGTAGGTCGGCACCGTCACGCAGCCCGCGGTCATGATCGCGAGGTCGGCGATGCAGAATTCGGGGCGGTTCTCCGACACCAGCACGACGCGGTCGCCCTCGCGCAGGCCCTGCGCGCGCAGCGCGGCGGCGAGCGAGGCGACCCGGCGCGCGACCTCGGTCCAGCTCAGCGGCGTCCAGGCGCCGTCGCGCTTCGCCCACAGGAAGGGCGCGTCGCCCTTCTCGCGGGCGCGCGTGAAGAACATGGTGACGAGGTTCGGAAATCGCTCGAAGGTCCGCATCGTCTCTCCTGTTTCGGCGGTCACGTCCGCTCTCCCCCCATGGCTATACCCCAGAAACCAGGGGAATGTACCGCCGATGTTCCCGGCCGATGACGACGCCCCGCCCCCTTCCGATTTCCGCAATGGTCCGTTCAGTCGTTCGGCGCTACAGGGGAAGGCTTATGGCCCGATCCTCCTCCCGTTCGAACGACTGGGGTTTTCCCCGCTGGCGCGGCTATGGCAGCGAGCGCGGCGCGACCAAGGTGCGCATGTGCGACCGGCACGGCTGCGACCAGCCCGGCGACTGCCCGGCCCCCAAGGCGCCGAACAGCCGCGAGCGCTGGTATTTCTGCCCTCGCCACGCCGAGGAGTATAACCGCAACTGGGACTATTTCGCCGGCCTGTCGGCCGAGGAGGCGGCGAAGCGCGCCGAGGACGAGCGCCAGGCCTCGTCGGGCTATGCCGAGCAGGCGCATTATGGCTGGGGCGGCCCCGGCGACGGCCGCTGGACCCGCGACGAGCTGCGCGCCTTCGAAACGCTCGAACTCGAATCCGACGCCGATTTCGAGGCGGTGAAGACGGCGTGGCGCCGGCTGGCCAAGGCCAACCACCCCGACGTCCGCCCCGGCGACGCCGATGCGGCGGTGCGCTTCCAGGCGGTCCAGGCCGCGTTCGAGGTGCTGCGGCGCGCGGAGGAGCGCCGGCCGCGCTGAGCGCGGGGCCGATCCCCTTTTGGGAACCGAATTGCCTCGACGCGCGCTTGCCGATACGATGACGTAACGGCGGACCATGACGATCTCGTAACGATCTTTCCGCCGAGGGAGGTACATGTTGCGTATCCTGTGCGTCGACGACGATGGGCTCGTCCTCTCCATCACCTCGGATCTGCTGCGCGCGCTCGGCCATGATGTGGTCGAGGCGATCGGGGGCGCCCCGGCGACGCGGACGATCGAGGGGGACGGCGATTTCGACCTGCTCGTCACCGACATCCACATGCCCGGCGGCCCCGGCGGCCCGGACCTCGCCCAGCTCGCGCGCCGCACCCATCCCGAACTGCCGGTGATCTTCTTCAGCGGCGTCGACCAGTTCACCCCCGCCCAGCCCGGCGACCAGGTGCTGCGCAAGCCCTGCACGCTCGGCGAGCTGCAGCAGGCGATCGCGATGGCCGTCCCGCCGCGATCGCGGATGGCGTCGCTCTGATCCGCACCGCCGGGCTCACGTCCGGCCGGTCAGCACCGCCAGGCTCGCCCGTTCGCTCGCGCGCAGGCCGCGCGGCATGGCGGGCACCGTCTCGATCCAGCGGCCCGCCTTGGCCATCTCGATGAAGGCCGGCGCGACATAGGATGTTCGGCACACCGCCGGCGTGTTGCCGAGCTGGCGGGCCACCTCCTCCAGCAGGGCCTTGACCGAGGTCCGCCGCCCGCGCGCCAGCATCCCCGCCGCGACCGCGCAGGCGCGCCAGGTCCGGAAGGTCTTGGCGGTGCCGCTGCCGTCGGTCAGCTCGGCGATCCACTGGTTGATGTCGGCGGCGCGCACCCGCACCCCCGACCGCATCGCGAACAGCTCGCCGGCCCCCGCCTGCTTGAGCTCGGCGAGCGCCGCCGCCAGCGCCGCGTCGCGCCCCGACAGCTCGGCGCGGATGCCGTGCTTGCCGAAGAAGCACAGCCGGATCGCGTCGCCGTCGATCCGCGCGTGGCGGTTGAGCAGCGTCGTCGCGCCGAAGCTGCCGCGCGCCGCCGAATCGTCCGATCCGACCCGGATCGCGAAGCCGTCGAGCAGCCGCACCGCTGCCGCCCGCGCGCGTTCCCACGGATCGTCGCTGTCGAGCGCGCGGCGGACGACGGCGCGCAGCCGGGGCAGGTGCGCGGCGAACGCGGGAAGCGCGGCGAATTTCTCCTCGTCGCGCGCCTCGCGCCACGCGCTGTCGTAGCGATATTGCTTGCGCCCGGCGGCATCGATCCCGGTCGCCTGGACCGGCGCGCGCGGATCGGGGTTGATCCACACCCGGCGCCAGGCCGGCGGGATGCCGAGCGCGAGGATCCGCATCCGCTCGTCGGGGTCGCGGATGGTCGAGCCGTCGGGGGCGACGAAGCGCCACCCGCCGCCGCGCCGGACGCGGGTGATGCCGGGGGCGGAATCGATCGTGTCGGTCGGGTCGATCGGGCGGTGCCGCATGGCGAAGGAAACGCGGCAATCCGCGTCCGGTGCCGCCGTCTTTCTTCGTCATCCCGGCGGAGGCCGGGATCTCGGGAGAGAGGAGATGAGATCGAGGCAGGAGCCGCCCGAGATCCCGGCCTCCGCCGGGATGACGGGAAAGGGGACTCTATTCCCCCGCCAGGTCGTCGGGCAGCGGGTCCTTGCCCGAGATGCGGCGGGCGAGCGCCTCGCCGTCGGTCAGGTTCCAGCGGCCGGGAATCTCGATCACCCCGTCGGCGACCGGCTTGCGGATCAGCTCCGCGGCGAGCGTCCTGCCGTCGAGCGCGACCAGCATCGGCTTGCCGACCAGCGATCCGGTGATCGCCTCCAGCCGGCGGGCGGCGGCGGGGGTCAGGGTCAGCATGATGCCGACCTTGCCGTTGACGTCGGGCAGCGCGCGGGCGTCGAGCACCTCGGACGGCGCGAACGCCTCCCCGGCGATGGCGAGCTTGCCGGTCTCGAACGCGGTGGCCGGGGCGGCGGGCTTCTCGGCGGCGCAGGCCGGCATCGTCACCGGCAGCGCCGCGACCAGCAGCAGGGCGAGCCGGCGGCTCATGCGTAGCGCTCGGCGGTCGAGCGGATCAGCGCGATCATGTTCGGTATCCCCTGGGTGCGGTTCGAGCTGAGCTGGTTCCTGAGGTCGAAGGGTTCGAGCAGCGCGGCGATGTCGGTGTCGCGGATCGCGGCGGCGGGCCGGTCCTGCACGGTCGCCAGGACGAGCGCGATGATCCCCTTGGTGATCGCGGCGTTGCTGTCGGCGAGGAAATGGAGCGTGCCGCCTTCGGCGACGGTCGGATAGACCCACACCGACGCCGAGCAGCCGCGCACCAGCGTCGCATCGGTCTTGAGCGCGTCGGGCATCGGTTCGAGCGCGCGGCCCAGGTCGATCAGCAGGCGATAGCGGTCGTCGCCGTCGAGGAATTCATATTCTTCACGGATGTCGGCAAGACGGGCAGGCTCGGTCATGGCGAGCGGACTAGAGGATTTTCCCCCGTGCGTCACCCCGGCCGGGGGCCGGGGCGACGGATCGGATCAGAGGTCCACCCCGGCGGCGATCGCCTCCAGCTTGCGGATGCGTTCCTTGAGGTCGGCCAGCTCGATGCGGGCGGCGGGCGACGGGCCGCCGGCGGGCTCGGCTGCGGGCACGGGACGGCGTTCGAGCTTCATCCGCTCGAGCTCCAGCCAGCCGCGCCAGCCGCTCAGGCCGGCCCAGGCGACGACGCACAGGCCGAACAGCCCGGCGCCGCTGATGGTCATCCAGATAATGGGATCGGTCATTGTCCTGTTCCCTGCTCAGTCGCGGTGCCGCAGCGCCTCGATCTCGCGATCGAGCGACAGCCCGCGGTCATTCTCGGTGGCGATCCGCTCGAGCACCGCGACCCGCTCCTTGAGCGCGCGCAGTTCCTCGCGGAGCCGGTCGTTCTCGCCGGTGTCGGGGCGGACGAACTCCTCGCCCTTGCCGCGCCGGACGACGCCATATTTGGCTCGCATCACGCTCGCGATCGCGGTGATCGCGACGATCAGCACCACCATTTCGAACGGATTCATGGTCTTTCTCCGAATGTCGGATGGTCAGTTGAGCGGCTGATCGCGCAGCCGGTCGATCTCGTCGGCCAGCACGGTCGAGCGGTCGGTGAGGATGCGTTCGAGCACCGCGACCCGCTGTTCGAGACGCTCGGTCTTGGCCACATATTGGGCGGCCTTCTCGGCGGCTTCGGCGGAGATCGCCTGGATCTGCCGTTCCTTGAGGCGGAACCAGTCGGTCACGACCCAGGCGAGGATGCCGAGGATCGGGATGCTGAGCACGGTGAAGGCGAAGACGTTGATCATGGTGATGCCCTTCGCGATCAGTTGGCCGGGCCGCGCAGCGCGTCGATCTCGCGATCGAGGCGGTAGCTGCCGTCGGTGACGATCCGCTCGACGGTGGCGAGCCGGTCCTTGACCGCCGACAGCTCGGCGCGGAGCTGGGCGTTCTCGGTCGAGAGCAGCCTGACCCGCTCGGTCGTCTCGTCGCTGGTGCGCGGATAGACCGCCTTGCCCCAGCTGTTCTCGAGCGGATAGCCGTGGCGGATACGGAGCCAGGTGGTGAACACCCAGGCCCCAAGGCCAAGCACACCGAGCAGCGCGGCGACGGGTGCGAAGGCTTCGAATGGGAAAGTCATCATCGGAACCCCTAAACCCTGAGTCGATCCCTATTTACATCAATGTCTGTCTAATTTTTTTCGACAAACGGCATGGCGCGTCGACGAACGGCGCTGGTCGTGTAATCCTGTTTCCTGGTGAGCCGGACCGGTGAAATATCCGGTCGCGATTCAGCGCAGAGCGTCGATTTCGCGGGCGAGAGCCGAGTTGTGGCTGGTCACGTGCGCCTCGATGTCGGCAATGCGGCGATCGATGTCGCGGAACCGGGCGCGGACGTCGCGGACCGAGGCGCCGGGCCGGGCGCGGACCGACTGCCAGAATTTCTCGTCCTCGCGGCTGGTGCCGTAGAACTCGCCCGGCTTGTCGTTGGCCAGCCAGTTCACCACCAGATAGGCGACCAGCGCCCAGGGAAAGGTGACGAAGGTCAGGATCACCACGCCGACCCGGATCAGGGTGACGTCGATGCCGGTATAGTCGGCCAGTCCGGCGCAGACGCCGAGCCATTTGCGGTTGCGCTTGTCGAGGTAGAATTTGGTGCGACGAGCGGACATTTCGAACTTCCTTCCTGTTGCGGGGGGGCTGCCTGCGATCAATTGTCGCGGCGCCACTCCTCATCACGGGCGCGGTCGACGCTCTGGCGGGGGCGCCAGGCGGGGTCCTGGCTGTCCAGGATCCGTTCCAGCGTGCCGAGCCGATCGTCGAGCCGGCGGGCCATCTCATGCATGTCGTCGAGCAGCTTCTCGTCCTCGACCGTCAGGCCGCCATTCTTCTTCCACTGGGTGACATAGTGGAAGATCAGCCAGGGCAGGCCCAGGAAGAGGATGCCGACGACGACGATCGGGACGAGGGTGTCTTCCATGGGATCAGGCCCCCTTGCCCGATGCCTTGGCCTTCAGCGCGGCCAGCTCGGCATCGACCTTGTCCGAGGAACGCAGCTCGGCGATCTCCTCGTCGAGCGTCTTGGGCGCGCCGCCCATGCCCGCCGCCTCGGCGCGGCCCTCGGCATAGTCGACCCGGCGTTCGAGCAGCTCGAAGCGCGAGAAGGCCTCGTCGATCTTCGGGCCGGCGTACATCTCGCGCATGCGGGCGCGGTTGTTCGCCGATTCGAGGCGGGTGACGATGCTGTTCTGGCGGGCGCGCGCCTCGCGCAGCTTGCCCTGCAGCTTGGCGATGTCGGCCTCCGACGCCTTGAGCGATTCGTCGAGCAGCGCGATCTCGTCGTTGAGCTGCTCGGCCAGGTCGGCCGCCTTCTGCTTCTCGACCAGCGCCGCCTTGGCGAGGTCCTCGCGGTCCTTCGACAGCGCCAGCTCCGCCTTCTCCAGCCAGTTGGCCTGGACGGTGTCGAGCTTGGCGATCTGGCGGCGCAGCTCCTTCTGGTCGGCGATCGTGCGCGCCGCCGAGGCGCGGACCTCGACCAGCGTCTCCTCCATCTCGAGGATGATCATGCGGATCATCTTCGCCGGGTCCTCCGCCTTGTCGAGAAGGTCGGTGACGTTGGCGGCGATGATGTCGCGGGTTCGGGAGAAAATCCCCATCTCAAGGCTCCTTGGACTACGCTCTGTACTGCTGGTTCGAAGGGAGGCGTCCGGTGGGCATCCTATACCCGCCGGAGCCGGACGCCACGGCTTAGTTGACGACCTGGACCACCTTGGCGGCGACCATGTCGGCGCGGGCCGGAGCGACGGCGCCGGTCACGCAGATCACGGACAGGATCGCGGCACCGATCGTCGAGACGGTGATCCGCTGGAGGTCGATCTTGTCGAACTTGAACATGGCTTCATTCCTGGTCTGGCGTTTCGATCCCGGCCCGAGCCGGTGTTGCCGATATCTTTGCAGGGACCGTGCCAATTTCGGGAACGGCGGAAATCCGGGCGTTTCCGGACCGGCCACCCAGGTTGGCACGATTTCCTATTGCCAAGACTTGGGAAATTGCACCAACTGTCGGTTATGGAACGCGAAGCCCAGTTCATCGGCCAGTCGCTGGCCTTCCTCGATTCGGTCGAGCGCGCCAGCCGCGCCGCGGCGCTCAACCGGCCGGTGCTGGTGATCGGCGAGCGCGGCACCGGCAAGGAGCTGGTCGCCGAGCGGCTCCACCGCCTGTCGTCGCGCTGGGACGGGCCGCTCGTCGTGATGAACTGCGCGGCGCTGCCCGAGACGCTGATCGAGGCCGAGCTGTTCGGGCATGAGGCGGGCGCCTTCACCGGCGCCACCAAGGCGCGCGTCGGCCGCTTCGAGGAGGCCGACGGCGGCACCCTGTTCCTCGACGAGCTGGCGACGCTGTCGACCGGCGCGCAGGAGCGGCTGCTGCGCGCGGTCGAATATGGCGAGGTGACGCGGATCGGCGCGTCGCGCCCGGTGCGGGTCGACGTCCGCATCGTCGCCGCGACCAACGAGCATCTGCCGGGGCTGGTCGACCAGGGCCGCTTCCGCGCCGACCTGCTCGACCGGCTGAGCTTCGAGGTGATCACCCTGCCGCCCTTGCGCGTCCGCGAGGGCGACGTGCCGGTGCTCGCCGACCATTTCGGGCGGCGCATGGCGGCCGAGCTCGGCTGGCCCTATTGGCCGGGCTTCGGCCCCGCCGCCGCCGGGGAACTCGCCCGCCACGACTGGCCCGGCAACGTCCGCGAGCTGCGCAACGTCGTCGAGCGCGCGGTCTATCGCTGGGAGGACCCCGAGCGGCCGATCGACGCGATCGAGTTCGATCCGTTCGACAGCCCCTGGCGCCCCGCCGCCGCGCGGCCCGTCGCGCCGCCGCGCATCGATGACGGCGAAGCGCCGGCGACGCCCGCCGGTCCTGCCGCCGCGCCATCGGCCGCGCCGCCCGCCGGCTGCGAGGATTTCCGCGGCGCCGTGCTGCTCTACGAGAAGGCGCTGCTCGAGGATGCGCTCCGGCGCTGCCGCTTCAACCAGCGCGCCACCGCGGTCGCGCTCAAGCTCAGCTACGACCAGCTCCGCCACGCGCTGCGCCGGCACGACCTGCTCGACCGGCAGGGATGACCGGGGCCGCGACGACGACGGCGGAGCGGCTCTTCCGCAGCTTCGACCGCCTCTATGTCGTCAACCTGCCCGACCGCGCCGATCGGCGGCGCGAGATGGCGGGGGAGCTGGCGCGGCTCGGCGCCGGCTTCGACGATCCGCGCGTGCGGCTGTTCGCGGCGGAACGGCCCGCCGAGGCCGGGCCGTTCCGCAGCATCGGCGCGCGCGGCGCCTTCCTCAGCCAGCTCGCCGTGCTGCGCGAGGCGCGCGAACGCGGCGATCGCCGCATCCTGATGCTCGAGGACGATTGCGATTTCGTCCGCGCGATCGGCCGCCGCCTGCCGCCGCTGCTCGACCGGCTCGACGCCGAGGGCTTCGGCCTGTTCTACGGCGGCCATTTCCTGCCCGAGGCGCCCGGGGCGCCCGGCCCGGCGGACGGGCCGCTGCTCCGGGCCGATCCGGCGCTGACGATCCGGCTCGCCCATTGCCTGGGCTTCGGGCCGGCGGCGATCGACGGCCTGCCCGGCTTTCTCGACGCGATGCTCGGCCGCCCGGCGGGGAGCGCCGAGGGCGGGCCGATGGACGTCGACGGCGCCTATAACTGGTTCCGCCGCGCCAACCCCGCTCTCGCCACCTGGCTCGCGGTGCCGCCGGTCGCCCACCAGCGGCCGTCGCGGACCGACATATCGGCGCCCGGCGCGCTCGACCGGCTGCCCGCCTCCATCACCCGCCTCGCGCGCGGGATGCGCCGCCGGCTCAACGGCTGGATGCGGGGCTGACGCAGCCTCGCGGACGTCCCATCAAGCCGTCATCCCGGCCTCCGCCGGGATGACGTTTATGTGCCCCGCTCATAAGGAAAGGGCCGGGGGATCGCTCCCCCGGCCCTTCCTGTTTCCGTCTCCAGCGACGATCAGCCGAGATTGGCGTTGGTCATCGCATAGAGCATCGGGATCGACAGCAGCGTGTTGAGCCGCGAGAAGATCATCGCGGTCTTCGCCGCCTTGGCCTTGGTGTCGGCGTCCGCCTCGACCAGGCCCAGCGCCTTCTTCTGCGCCGGCCAGATCAGGAACCAGACGTTGAAGGCCATGATCAGCGCCAGCCACATGCCGATGCCGATCAGGCGATAGTCGGCCGACAGCATCAGCGCCTGGTGGACATAGCCGGTGACATAGGCGACGGCGAGGCCGGTCAGCACCGTGAACGCCGCGCCCCAGCGGAAGAAGAACAGCGCGTTGGGAGCGATATATTTGCTGACGCCCGGCTTCAGCTCGGCCGGGACCGACGGCATGGTCGGGATCTGCACGAAGTTGAAATAATAGAGCAGGCCGATCCAGGTGATGCCGAAGAAAACGTGCAACCAGCGCAACACATAATTCACCAGCAACGACTGGTCCGGATGGACATAGGCGATCAGGGCGATCGCGGCGGCCAGGCCGACGATCAGCACGAGATGCAGATTGGCGAAGAATTTATCCATGGCGTTCCCCTGCTTGTTGCGTCCGCCCCTTCACCCGGCGGATCGCTTCCAGGAGACAGTGTATGAATTCGCCGCGCCATTGTCACACATTATGATGCCGGGGGCGTAACGGCGGAAATCCGCCACAAAAGCGATTTTTTGCTGGACCTGACCCCCTCGTGAATCGTTAAGGGGGCACCCCTCACCACGTGGAGATTCCCCCATGGCCTTTTCGCTTCCCCCGCTGCCGTTCGATCGCGCCGCCCTCGAACCGGTGCTGTCCGCCGAGAGCTTCGACTATCATCATGGCAAGCACCACAAGGCCTATGTCGACAAGGTCAACGGCTGGATCGAGGAGAAGGGCCTCGAAGGCAAGTCGCTGGTCGAGGTGATCCGCCTCGCCAAGGACCGCGACGACAAGGGCCTCGCCAACCAGGCCGGCCAGATCTGGAACCACGACTTCTTCTGGCAGGGCCTCGCGCCCGAAGGCTCGACCAAGCCGTCCGACAAGCTCGCCAAGCTGATCGAGGCGAGCTTCGGCAGCCAGGACGGGCTGGTCGAGAAGATGGCCGAGGCCGCCGTCGGCCATTTCGGCAGCGGCTGGGCCTGGCTGGTGCTTGCCGGCGACGCGCTCAAGGTCACCTCGCTCCACGACGGCGAGACCCCGCTGGCGCTCGACACCGTCAAGCCGCTGCTGACGCTCGATGTGTGGGAGCATGCCTATTATATCGACTATCGCAACGAGCGCCCGCGCTTCGCCAAGACCGTGCTCGGCAAGGTCGTGAACTGGGACTTCGTGTCGCAGAACATCGAGCAGGACTCGATCGCCAAGGCCGACCAGCTGGTCGACGCCTAAGGTCATCTCCCCCTCTCCCCTTGGGGAGAGGGAGGGGCCCGCAGCCGCAGGCTGTGGGAGGGTGAGGGCACGCAGGAGCCTGGGCGTCCCGCTCGCGTGACGTGCGGGACGCTCGGGTTTTGCCCTCGCGCCCCCTCACCCTTGATCCCTCTCCCCCAGGGGAGAGGGAAACCGCCCTACGCCCCCTCTATCTCCTCCAGGAAGCGGCCGAGCCGCTGCTGGAGCCGGTCCGCGCCGACGGCGAGCGAGCGGGCGATGTCGAGCACCGCGCCCGATCCGGCGGCGGCGTCGCTCGCGGTCGCGCTGATCTCGGCGGCCTGCTCGCGGATATGGGCGTTGGCGCCCGCCGCGTCGCGGACATTGGCGCTGATCATCGCGCCCGCCGCATGGTTGCGGACGACGGTGTCATCGATCGTCGAGGCGAGGCCGTCGAGCGCGACGATCGCCGCCTCGATCCCGGCCTGGCCGGCCGCGACCTCGCCCACCCCGCTGCGCACCCCCATGATCCGCCCGGCGATGTGCCGCGCCGCCTCGCGCGTCTGCTGGGCGAGCGCCTTGACCTCCGCCGCGACCACCGCGAAGCCGCGCCCGGCCTCGCCGGCATGCGCCGCCTCGATCGTCGCGTTGAGCGCGAGCAGGTTGATCCGCCGCGCGATCGTGTCGATCGTCTCGACCACCGCGCCGATCTCGCGCGCCGCGTCCTGGAGCTGGCGCGCCTTGATGCCGCCCTCCTCGACCAGCCCGCCGACCCGCGCGGTCGAGGCGCGCGCCTGACCGACCTCGCGGCCGAGCGTCTCCAATTGCTCGACCAGGGTGCGGCCCTGCTCGGCGATCGCGCCGACATTGTCGGCCGCCTGCGCCGCCGCCGCCATCACCGACAGCCCCTTGGCGCCCGCGTCGCCGGCGCGGTCGTTCATCGTCCGGGCGGCGTCCTCCAGCTGTTCCGAGGCGCCCGCCATCTCGTGCGACAGCAACGCGGCCTCGCCGCGCATCGCCTCCGACGCCTGACGAATCCGCCGCAGCCGCGCCGCGCGCCCCGCCGCGACCGCCGCTTCGCGGTCAGCCGCCATGCGCAGCAGGGTGCGTCCGCTCACCACGCCGCGGAAGCGGCCTTCGGCGGTCAGGATCACCGCGTCATGCCCCTCCCCGCCCGAGATCAGCGCGAAGAGATGGCCGAGCCCCATGCCGATATCGGCGACCGGCACCCGGCTGACGAAGCCGTCGAGCCGGCGATAGAGGCTGTGGTTGCACAGCAGCGCATGGCCGAAGGGGTTGAGCAGCAGCCGGCGAATGTCGCGTTCGAGCACCGCGCCGACCGGGCGCCCGCCCTCGGCGACGACGGGCAGCACCTCCATCTCGGGCTGGTCGCGGAAGCGCGCGATCACCTCGCGCAGGTTCGCGGTCACGGCGATCGTGTCGGTCGTCATCGCGGCCTCGATCGGATCGGGCCGGGCCGGTCGGGCAATCGCGTCTTGGCGGCTCATCGTCGGGCTCCTTGCCCGGCGACGCCTAGCCCCCGCCTGGTAAATAGCGGGTAAGCATCGTGTGACAGAATGATGAAACTTTGATGAAAATCAACGATTTACAAGAGATTCGAGATGTCCTCCGTCATTCCCGCGAAAGCGGGAATGACGATCAGCGCGCGCCCTCACCCCTGCGGGGGCAGCGCCGCGTCCTCGGCCTTCTCGGTGGTCAGGCCGTGCTTCATCAGCATCGGCACATTGGCGAGCGCGAACAGGATCGTCGCCGGCATCGCCCCCCACAGCTTGTAGCCGAGCCAGAATTCCATGCTGGTCGATCGCCACACCGCCTCGTTGGCGATCGCCATGGCGACGAAGAACAGCGCCCAGTTGCGGGTCAGCTTGGTCCAGCCGAGGTCGGACAGGCCGGGATAGGCCTGCCCCAGCACCAGCTTCAGCGTCGGCCGGTCGGTGAACAGGCCGAAGCCGAGGATCGCGGCGACCATCAGATAATAGACGGTCGGCTTCATCTTGATGAAGGTCGCGTCGTGCAGCCAGACGGTGAGCCCGCCGAACACCAGCACCATCGCGCCCGAGAAGAGCAGCATCGCCGACACCCGCCGGACGGTGATCCACGAGCCGACGATCGCGGCGAGCGTCGCCGCCATGAAGATGCCGGTCGACAGCACGATGTTCCGGGTCGCCCAATAGGCGAGGAGATAGACGAGCAGCGGCCCGAGATCGATCGCCAGCTTCAGCCCGGCGGCGGGCTCGCGCTTCCCGGCGGACGGCTGCGCCGCGCGATCGCCCGTCACTTGCCGATCCTTTCGAGGCCGGCGATGGCGCGCGCCACCTCGGCCGGGTCGAACGGCTTGAGGTCGTCGACCCCTTCGCCCAGGCCGATCGCATGGACCGGCATGCCGGTGCGCTCGGCCGCCGCGACCAGCACGCCACCGCGCGCGGTGCCGTCCAGCTTGGTCATGATCAGGCCGGTCACGCCCGCCGTCTCCTTGAAGATCTCGATCTGGCTCAGCGCATTCTGCCCGGTCGTCGCGTCGAGGACGAGCAGGACGTCGTGCGGCGCGGCCGTGTTGAGCCGGCCGAGCACCCTCCTGATCTTCGCCAGCTCGTCCATCAGGCCAGCCTTGTTCTGCAGACGACCGGCAGTGTCGACGATCAGCACGTCGATGCCCTTCTCGGTGCCCTGCTTGACCCCTTCGAACACCAGGCCGGCGGCGTCGCCGCCCTCCTTCCCGCTGATGATCGGCACGCCGATCCGGTCGGCCCAGACCTTGAGCTGGCCGATCGCGGCGGCGCGGAAGGTGTCGCCGGCGACCAGCATCACCGCATAGTCCTGCTCCTGCAGCATGTGCGCGAGCTTGGCGATGGTGGTGGTCTTGCCCGATCCGTTGACGCCGATGACGAGGATCACCTGCGGGCGCGGGAAGGCCTCGATCTCCAGCGGCTTGGCGACCGGCGCCAGCACCTTCTCGATCTCCTGCGCGACGATCTCGCGCAGCGCGCGCTCGTCGAGCCCCTTCTCGAACATCTCGCCCTTCAGCCGGGCGCGGATGCGCCCCGCCGTCGCGGGGCCCAGGTCGGAGGCGATCAGCGCCTCCTCGATCTCGTCGAGGGTCGCCTCGTCGAGCGCGGCCTTGCCGAACAGCCCGGTCAGGTTCTCGCCGAGCCGGTCGGAGGTCTTGCGGAAGCCTCCGAACAGCTTCTCGTGCCAGCGCGCTTCGCTCATGCCGTCTCGTCCGCCACTCTTCCGGTCAGGGCGCCGTCGTCGACGCCGGTGATGATGATGTTCGCGATCGCGCCCGGCGCGGGCGCGGTCCCCTCGAAACGCACCCGCGCGAAATTGGGCGCATGGCCGCCGCCGCCGCGTTCGGCGAGCACCGCCTGGCGGGTGCCGACCAGCGTCCCCAGCCAGCGGGCGCGGCGCGCCTCGGCCCGCGCGCGCAGATCGGCGGCGCGGCGGCGGATCGTGGCGCGGTCGAGCTGCGGCATCCGCGCGGCGGGGGTGCCGGCGCGCGGCGAAAAAGGGAAGACATGGCCGAAGACGATGTCGCAATCGTCGATCAGCGCGGCGCTGTTGGCGGCCATCGTCTCGTCCTCGGTCGGGAAGCCGGCGATCAGGTCGGCACCGATCGCGATCTCGGGCCGGGCCGCCCGGAGCCGCTCGACCATCGCCACTGCCTGGGCGCGGCTGTGGCGGCGCTTCATCCGCTTGAGGATCAGGTCGTCACCGGCCTGCAGCGACAGGTGGACGTGCGGCATCATCCGCGCCTCCTGCGTCAGCAGCGCGAACAGCCGGTCGTCGATCTCGATCGAATCGAGCGAGGAGAGGCGCAGCCGCCGCAGCCCCGGCACATGGGTGAGGATGCGCTCGACGAGCTGCCCCAGCGTCGGCGCGCCGGGCAGGTCGGGGCCGTAGCTGGTCAGGTCGACCCCGGTCAGCACCACCTCGGCATGGCCGTCGTCGACCAGCGCCTTGATGCGGTCGATCACGATCCCGGCGGGGACCGAGCGGCTGTTGCCCCGGCCATAGGGGATCACGCAGAAGGTGCAGCGATGGTCGCAGCCATTCTGGACCTCGACGAAGGCGCGGGCATGGGCGGCGAAGGCGGCGGCCATGTGCGGCGCGGTGTCGCGGACCGCCATGACGTCGGAGACATGGACATCGGCGCGCGCGCCGCGATCGAAGGCGAACAGGTCGGCCCGGCCCTTGTCGGCATTGCCGATCACGCGGGCGACCTCGGGCATCGCCGCGAAGGCGGCCGGATCGGTCTGCGCGGCGCAGCCGGTGACGACGATCCGCGCCTCGGGCCGGCGCTTCGCCGCCTGGCGGATCGCCTTGCGCGCCTGCTTGACCGCCTCGGCGGTGACCGCGCAGCTATTGACGATCACCAGGTCGTCGGCATCGGCCATCGCCGCGCGCATCGCCTCGCTCTCGGCGATGTTGAGCCGGCACCCCAATGTGATCAGCTCGGGACCGCTCATCCGCGGCTGTCGGCCCCGAAGGCGCTCAGGTCGGTCTCGGCGGTGAAGACATGGGTGGCGGGGCCGGTCATGACGATGGGCCGGCCGGGCGCCCAGTCGATCGTCAGCGGCCCGCCGGGCAGCGTCACCCGCACCGGCGAGTCGACCAGCCCGGCGCGGATCGCCGACACCGCCGTCGCGCAGGCGCCGGTGCCGCAGGCGTCGGTCAGGCCGACGCCGCGCTCCCACACGCGCAGGCGGATGTTCGCCCGGTCGTCGACCGTCGCGACGTTGACGTTGATCCGCGCGGGGAACAGCGGATCGGTCTCGATCCGCGGCCCGAGCCGGTCGAGCGCGACCGCGTCGGTCTCGGGCACGAAGAAGACGACG
Source organism: Rhizorhabdus wittichii RW1 (assembly GCA_000016765.1). NCBI lineage: Bacteria > Pseudomonadati > Pseudomonadota > Alphaproteobacteria > Sphingomonadales > Rhizorhabdaceae > Rhizorhabdus > Rhizorhabdus wittichii. Next base: position 3,217,115 of record CP000699.1, on the reverse strand, counting down.
TGCGGATTGCCGACATTGGCGGCCATCGGCGCCTCGAGCTCCTCCCAGGCGACCGGCATCGCGCGGGTGTCCATCGCATAGGCGAGCGGGATCGCGTCCCAGTCGAAGCGCGGCTCGCCGAGCTCGACCGACACCTGCCCGTCGGCGCTGCGGCCTTCGAGCAGCCCGGCGACCGTCTCGATCCGCGCGCTGCCGCCGAGCAGGCTGACGACGCAGCGTGTGGCGTTGCCGCACGCCTCGACCTCGCTGCCGTCGGCGTTGAAGATCCGCATCCGCGCGTCGGCGACGGCGGACGGTTCGAGCAGGATGAGCTGGTCGCAGCCCACCCCGGTCTTGCGGTCGGCAAGCGCCCGCGCGCGCGCCGCGGTCATCTCGACCGGCGCGGTGGCGCGGGCATCGATCACGACGAAATCATTGCCGAGACCGTGCATCTTGTGAAAGCGGACCTGCATCGCCGCGCGACTTAGGGATTAGAAGGGCGTGAGTCCATAAGAGCCGCTGCCAAATCCTCCCCGGCCCCGCCGGGGAGGGGGACCGCGCAGCGGTGGAGGGGCGGCGCGTCAGCGCCGTTGCACGGCGCACCCCTCCACCACCCTGCGGGCGGTCCCCCTCCCCCCGCTGCGCGCGGGGAGGAATGGGAGTCACGCCCGTTTGCGGCGGCGCTGGCGCATCGCGACGACCTCGCCGTCGCGGGCGATCGGGCTGGCGGCGGAGAGCAGGCCGCGGCCGGCGAGCAGGCCGCGCGTGGCGCGGGCCGGCGCGGGCCGGCCGAAATGCCAGCCCTGGGCCATGGTGCAGCCGATCGCGGTCAGCATCGCCGCGATCTCGCCGGTCTCGACGCCCTCCGCCAGCACCGGCACGTCGAGCCCCTGGGCGAGCGAGACGATCAGGCGGACCAGCGCCGCCGCCTCGGCATCCTCGGTCATGCGCAGGACGAAGCTGCGGTCGATCTTGATCCGGTCGAGCGGCAGCGTCCGCAAATGGGTCAGGCTCGAATAGCCGGTGCCGAAATCGTCGAGCGCGACGCGGATGCGCTGGTTCTTCAGGCTGGCGACGATCGACGCGGCGAGGCCGAGATTCTCGAACAGCGCCGCCTCGGTGATCTCGACCTCGAGCCGCTCGGCCGGGAAGCTCGTCTCGGTCAGCAGCTTGACGATCTTCTGGGCGAGCCACGGGTCGCGCATCTGCGACGGGCTGATGTTGACGCTGAGCAGCAGCGACGGGTCCCAGTGGCGCGCCTCCTCGATCCCGGCGCGCATCACCGACATCGACAGCTCGCCGATCAGCCCCGCTTCCTCGGCGACCGGGATGAACGCCGCCGGCTCGATGATGCCATGGTCGGGATGGTCCCAGCGCGCCAGCAGCTCGAAGCCGGTCAGCGCGCCGGTGGCGAGGTCGACCTGCGGTTCGAACCAGGGGACGATCCGGCCCGACGGGATGCCGGCGCGCAGGCCCAATTCGATCTCGTTGCGCAGCTCCAGCTCGCGCTCCATGCTCGCGTCGAACCAGGCGCGCTGGTTCCGCCCCGCGCGCTTGGCGGCGTAGAGCGCGATGTCCGACCGGCGCATCAGCGTGTCGATGGTGCGGCAGCCCGCCTCGGTCCGGGCGATGCCCAGCGACGCGCCGATCCGCGCCTCGACCCCGCCGATCAGGAAGGGCTCGGCGATCCGCGCGAGGATCGCGTCGGCGACATGGTCGACCGCCGCCGGCTGGTCGGGATCGAAGGCGAAGGCGCAAGCGAACTCGTCGCCGCCGAGCCGCGCGGCGAGCGCGTGCGGCGGCAGCGGCGCGACGATCGCGGCGGAGGCGGCGCGGAGCAGCTGGTCGCCGGCGAGATGCCCGTGGAGGTCGTTGACCGACTTGAAATGGTCGAGGTCGATCATCAGCATCGCCACCGGCCGGCGCTGGCCGAGCGAGGCGTCGACCAGCCGCGCCCCGCTCTCGCCGAGCGCGCGGCGGTTGAGCAGGCCGGTCAGCGGATCGCTGGTCGCCAATTCGCTCGCCCGCGCCTCGGCGGCGCGGCGCAATGCCACCTCCTGCTTGAGCGCGCGATAGCGGCGCCAGCCGAGCAGGGTCAGCGCGACGTTGAGCAGCAGCACCGAGATCGTCAGATTGTCGGTGACCGACAGCGCGCCGTGGACCGAGCGGGCCACCGATCCGGCGACGGCGAAGGCCGAGGCGCAGACCAGCAGCACCGCGGCGATCGTCACCCCGGCGGCGAGCCGGTCGCCGCGATCGCGCGGCGGGCGCGCGGGCGGGCCCTCCTCGATCGTCTTGCCGCGCATCGCCTACTCCGGGGTCTGGTCCGAGGCGCCGATTCTAGGCGCGGCAGGTTTCCAAGGATTTAACGCCGGGGATTTTCGTTGCCTTGCCGTAACGGAAGCCGAGTGGGCCGAGGCATGTAAACTCCTTACAACTTTTCTTGCGAAACGCCCGCGAATCTCACCATCCGACCCGATTTTCTGACAATATCGGGCTGACTCCGGGCCGGATTCGCGGTTGTTCGGGCGCATAGCTTGTACAGCCCGAGGAAGTGACCATGACCTACCAGGACAACATCGCGCAGGCCGAACAGCTGATCCGCGGCCAGGGTTCGCCCTGGGCCGGCATCGGCGCCGAGGCGGTCGCCCGCATGCGGCTGCAGAACCGTTTCCAGACCGGCCTCGACATCGCCCGCTACACGGCGAAGATCATGCGCGAGGACATGGCCGCCTATGACCTCGACCCTGCCAACTACACCCAGTCGCTGGGCTGCTGGCACGGCTTCATCGGCCAGCAGAAGCTGATCTCGATCAAGAAGCATTTCGGCACCACCAAGCGCCGCTACCTCTATCTGTCGGGCTGGATGGTCGCCGCGCTGCGCTCCGACTTCGGGCCGCTGCCCGACCAGTCGATGCACGAGAAGACCAGCGTGCCCGCGCTGATCGAGGAGCTCTACACCTTCCTGCGCCAGGCCGACGCGCGCGAGCTGGGCGGGTTGTTCCGCGATCTCGACAAGGCCCGCGAGAGTGGCAACCAGGTCGAGGAGCAGCGCCTGGTCCACGCGATCGACAACCACCAGACCCATGTCGTGCCGATCATCGCCGACATCGACGCGGGCTTCGGCAACGCCGAGGCGACCTATCTGCTCGCCAAGAAGATGATCCAGGCCGGCGCCTGCGCGCTGCAGATCGAGAACCAGGTGTCCGACGAGAAGCAGTGCGGCCACCAGGACGGCAAGGTGACGGTGCCGCACGAGGACTTCCTCGCGAAGATCCGCGCCTGCCGCTACGCCTTCCTCGAACTCGGCATCAACGACGGCATCATCGTCGCCCGCACCGACTCGCTCGGCGCCGGCCTGACCAAGCAGATCGCCTTCTCGGCCCAGCCGGGCGACATCGGCGACCAGTATAACAGCTTTCTCGACTGCGAGGAGATCACCGACACCAGCACGATCAACGGCGACGTGGTGATCAACCGCGACGGCAAGCTGATGCGCCCGAAGCGGCTGCGCTCGAACCTGTTCCAGTTCCGGCCCGGCACCGGCGCGGACCGCTGCGTGCTCGATTGCATCACCTCGCTCCAGAACGGCGCCGACCTGCTGTGGATCGAGACCGAGAAGCCGCATATCGAGCAGATCGCCAGCATGGTCGACCGCATCCGCGAGGCGGTCCCGAACGCCAAGCTGGTCTACAACAACTCGCCGTCGTTCAACTGGACGCTCAACTTCCGCCAGCAGGTGTTCGACGCCTGGGCCGAGGCGGGCAAGGACGTGTCGGCCTATGACCGCGCCAGGCTGATGAGCGTCGACTATGACGGGTCGGAACTGGCGGCCGAGGCCGACGAGAAGATCCGCACCTTCCAGCGCGACGCGGCGAAGCGGGCGGGCATCTTCCACCACCTGATCACCCTGCCGACCTATCACACCGCGGCGCTGTCGACCGACAACCTCGCCAAGGAGTATTTCGGCGAGGCGGGGATGCTCGGCTACGTGCTCAACGTGCAGCGCCAGGAGATCCGCCAGGGCATCGCCTGTGTCCGGCACCAGAACATGGCCGGCTCCGACATCGGCGACGACCACAAGGACTATTTCGCCGGCGAGGCCGCGCTGAAGGCCGGCGGCGCGCACAACACGATGAACCAGTTCGCGGCGTAACGGCCTTCGGTCAGGAGAGGATGGAAGGCCCGGGGCGCAAGCTCCGGGCCTTCTTCGTTATGAATATCTTTGCCTAATCCCTGCCATCGGCGTCAGGATGATCCCGACTCGGGACGGGGCAACCGATGCGAAGACGGACGATCCTGATTATCGCGGCCTGTCTCGCCATCCTGGCGGGGCTGCTGCCGATGGTCGCCGTCGCCCATCTGCTGCGGGTCCGCGCGGTCGCGGCCGAGCAGCGCCACATGGAGGAATATGCCCGCTGGACGCTGATCCGCGCCAACCAGGTGTTCGCGGACGCCCGGCGGACGCTGCTCGCCGCCGAGGTCCCGCCCGGGACCGAATGCTCGCCCGAGCATGTCGCACGGCTGCGGCAGATCGCGATGGACGCGCGGAGCGTCGAGGATATCGGTTATTTCCGCGACGGCCGCCTCGCCTGCACCAGCCTCGGCCCGGTCGGCCAGCGCGTTCCCCGGACCCCGCCTGACCTGCGGCTCGGCGGAGGCTTCGCCGTCATCTTCCACCTCCAGCCGCGCACCTTCCGCAGCCAGCCGATGCTGGCGATGAGCCATGGCGGCTACACCGCGCTGATCAAGCCCGAACGGCTGGTCGACGTCCTGACCGACAGCCATATGACGCTCGGCATCGCCGCCGGCCCCGGCCGGCTGATCGCCCTGTCGGGCAGGACCGATCCGCAGTTGCTCCGCACGCTGATCGCGGGCCCGACGGCGGGCATCGACGATCACCACGTCTTCGCGTCGCTGCGCGAGGCGCCGCTGACCGCCTTCGCCTTCAGCGACCGCGCCCAGGCGCTCGGCCGGCTGCGCAACGACTATCTGCTGCTGCTGCCGATGGGCCTGCTCGTCTCGACCCTCCTGGTCGGGCTCGTGATCTGGGTGTCGCGGCAGCGGCTGTCGCCCGAGAAGGAGTTGGCGATCGCGATCCGCAAGCGCGAATTCGTCGTGCATTACCAGCCGATCATCGACCTTTCGAACGGCCGCTGCGTCGCCGCCGAGGCGCTGCTGCGCTGGCGCCGGCCCGACGGCCGCTGGATCGGGCCCGACCTGTTCATCCCGCTCGCCGAGGAGACCGGGCTGATCTCGCCGCTCACCGACCTGTTGATCGAGCGGGTGATCGAGGACCAGGCGGCGCTGCTGCGCGCCGACCGCGACCTCCACATATCGATCAACATCTCCGCGCGCGACCTGGAGAGCGGGCGCTTCCTGCCGGTGCTGACCGAGGCGGTGACGCGGTCCGGGGTCGCGCCGTCGCAGATCTGGATCGAGGCGACCGAGCAGGGCTTCATCCGCGCCGAGATCGCGGCGGGCGCGGTCGAGGCGGCGCGCGCGGCGGGGCACATGGTCGCGATCGACGATTTCGGCACCGGCTATTCGAGCCTGTCGCTGCTCCAGGGATTGCCGCTCGACGCGCTCAAGATCGACAAGTCGTTCGTCGAGGCGATCGCCACCGACGCCGCGACCAGCGTGGTGACGCCGCACATCATCGACATGGCGCACGGGCTGAAGCTGCGCATCATCGCCGAAGGCGTCGAGACGCGCGAGCAGGAGGCCTATCTCAGGGCCGCCGGGGTCCGGCTCGCGCAGGGATGGCTCTACTCACACGCGCTGCCCGCCAGCGAATTCGCCACCTTCCATCAGGATCGCAAGGTGCAGGGCGGCGGCGCCTCCGCCCGGCGGGCCCGCGCGCGATCGGGCGGCGACGCCATCGCCGCGCGATAGGAATCGGGGCGCAGGCGCAGGGTCAGCCCGGCGACCAGCCCGATCTCGGCGAGGTGGAGCATCCAACCCGCCGCGAACCCGCCGGTGCGATCGTGCAGCACCGCCACCACCCAGGGCGCGGTCCCGGCGATCAGGAAGCCGCCGCCCTGCATCAGCGCGGCGAGCGCGCCGGCGTCGGCAGGCCGGGGGAGATGGTCGAGCGCGACGACCAGGGTGAGCGCGAAGCAGCCGCCGAGCCCCGCCCCGGCGCAGCACGCCCAGAGCAGCGGCGCGGCAGCGGGCGCGGCGGCCAGCCCGGCGAAGCCGACGGCCTGCAGCGCCATGGTCAGCCACAGCCAGGGGCGCCGGTCGCGATGGCGGCGCGCGAGCAGCGGGCACAGCAGGGCCGCGACCGCCTGGCTCGCCGCCATCGCCGCGAGCAGCCGGCCGCTCGCCGCGGCGGCCCAGCCATGGTCTTGGTAGAAGGGCGACAGCCAGGCGACGACCGTCGAATAGCCGCCGTTGACCAGCCCGAAGCTGGCCATCAGCAACCAGGTGCGCGGCCGCCGTAACAGCCGGCCGACGGGAAGAGCCTCGCCAGGGGCCGAGGTTTCGCCCTTCGGGATCGCCACCAGCGCGACGGCCAGCGCCGCGAGCGCGGGCAGGCCGAGCCAGCCGAGCCCGACCCGCCAGCTTCCCGTCGCGGCGGCGATCAGCGGCGACAGTTGCGCGCCGACCGCGCCGCCGCCCATCAGCATCGCCGAATAGAGCCCCATCGCCAGCGGCAGCCGGTCGGGGAAATGGCGCTTCAATATGCCGGGGAACACCGCCTGGATCACGGCGACGCCGAGCCCGATCAGCGCGGCGGTGCCGACCAGCCCGGCGGCGCTCCCCGCGGCCAGGCGGAGCAACGAGCCGAGCGCGAGCAGCGCGAGCGACGCGACCACCGCGCGGCGGGCGCCGACCGCCGCCTCGACCGCCGGCCCGAGAAAGGCGAGCAGCCCCATCAGCAGCATCGGCACCAGGGTGAGCGACGCCAGCGCCTGGAGCGTCATCCCCGTATCGGGCCGGATGCCGCCGGCGAGCGGGCCGACCGCCGTCAGGAACGGGCGGAGGTTGAGCCCGACCAGCACCACCGCGACGAGCAGCGGCCATCGCCGCGCGTCACGCACGGTCGCGTCGCCGCCGCCATTCGGCATAGATGTCGGGTCGCTCCGCGCCGTCGACCGGCTGGTGGCGGGCCGCCATCGCCTGTTCGTCGGCCGGGCGGGCGAGATCGGCGAGGATCGCCGCCTGGACGGCGGCGGTCGACAGGCCGAACGGTTCGCCGTCCTCGTTCGAATAGGCATAGGCGACCGCGCCGATCCCGGCCATCCGCATCGCCGCCATGCACATCGGGCAGGGGTGGCCGCTGGCATAGACGGTACAGCCGCTCAGATCGGGCGAGCCGAGCCGGCGCCCCGCCGCGCGGATCGCGCCGAGCTCGGCATGGGCGGTCGGGTCGTTGGTGGCGAGGATCTCGTTGACGCCGACGGCCACGATCGCGCCGTCCTTCACCACCACCGCGCCGAACGGCCGCCCGCCCTGCGCGACATTGTCGCGCGCCAGCTCGATCGCGGCGCGCAGGAAGCGCTGCTCGTCGGCCGGCCCCGTCACTGCCCGGCCTCGGCGTCCCAGCGCGCGACCTTCGCCCGCGCCTCGGCGAGCAGCCGGTCGAGCGCGGCGCGATCCTGCACCGTCCCGCGCAGCACCACCGTGTCGACAGACTGGGTCGCGTGGATGTCCTCGAGCGGGTTGCGGTCGAGCAGCACCAGGTCGGCCTGCTTGCCCGCCTCGACCGAGCCGTAGCGGTCGAGCTTGCCGAACCAGGCCGGGCCGGCGCGGGTCGCGGCCGACAGCGCCTGCGCCGGGGTCAGCCCGTTCTCGACATAGAGCGCCAGTTCCTGGTGCAGGCCGAGCGCGGGATAGTCGAACGAATTGAGGAAGCCGGCGTCGGTGCCGGCCATGATCGTCACCCCGGCCTTCGCCAGCATCGGCAGCACGGCGGCGGTCTGGCGATATTCGCGGTGGCGGGCCTCGACCTGTTCGGGGGTCGCCCTGGCGGCGCGATCGATCCGCCACTGATAGGTCTTGCGCAGCCCCGGCCCGACATAGGCGAGGAACGGGTCCTTCGAATGATCGTCGCTGTCGAGGAAGGCGAGCGTCCGTTCGATGTTGAGGGTCGGCGTGACGAACACCCGGCGGTCGCGCAGCGTCCGATAGGCGGCCATCGCGGTCGCTTCGTCGAAGTCGGCGTCGAGCCGCGCCTGCGCCTCGGCGCGGGTGATGCGGCCGGCGGCGAAATCTGCGGCGATCGCCGCCTCGTCCTTCACGCCGGCCTTGTAGGCATAGCTGAGATGCTCGATCGAGCTGATCCCGGCATCGACCGCCTGGCCGACCGTCAGCGCCATCGGGATATGACCCGAGGCGCGCAGCCCCGCCGCGCGCACCCGGCGGACGGCGTAGAGGAACAGACCGGGCTCGAGGGTGCTGTCGGTGATCTTGACGAAGTCGACGCCGAGTCCGACCAGCTTGGCGACCGCCGCGTCGACATCGGCTTCCGAGCCGGTTTCGAGCGTGCCCTTCCAGACCGGCTTGATCCCCTCGATCTTGGGCCCCGAGCTGAGCAGGGTCGGCCCGAACAGCGTGCCGTCGGCGATCTCGCGGCGCCAGTGCAGCACCTCGTTCGGCAGGTCGCCCGACGCGTCGCGCACGGTGGTGATGCCATAGGCGACGTAAAGCGGCAGCAGCGCCCTGTTCTCGTCGACCAGCGCCGGGCCGCCGCCGAAATGGACGTGCATGTCCCACAGGCCGGGGATCAGGTAGCGGCCCTTCGCCTCGATCCGCCGGGGGGCGCTCCACGCCCTGGCCACCGCCGCGTCGCCGCCGACCGCGACGATGCGGTCGCCCTTGATCGCCACCGCCTGGTCGGGGATCGGCCGGGCGCCCTCGACGTCAATCACCACCGCGTGGCGGATCAGCAGGTCGGCGGCCTGCCTCGCGGCGGCCGCCGGGATCGGTTGGAACGCCGCCGCCGCGGTCAGTGCGATCAGGAAAGCTTTCATCGTCTCATCCGGCTGGAAATGTCCTGGCGCGATTATGGTCGGCCTTGCCATCATGCGCAAATGGGATATCAGGATGATCATCATTCAGGATATGAATGGTATTCGATGCTCGATCCCCGCCTGCTCCGCGCCTTCGTGGCGATCGCCGACCATCGCAGCTTCACCGGCGCGGCGACGGCGCTCAACATGACCCAGTCGACGATCAGCCAGCAGCTCGCCCGGCTCGAACAGGGCATCGGCGGCGCCCTGGTCGACCGCGCCGCGCGGCCGGTGCTGCCGACCCCGGCGGGCGAGCGGCTGCTCGGCCATGCCCGCCGCATCCTCGCGCTGCACGACGAGGCGGAGCGGCTGCTGACCGACCCGGCCGGCACCCATCCGGTGCGGATCGGCATGCCCGACGACATCGCCAGCCACGCGATGACCGGGGCGCTCGCCGCCTTCGCCGGGCAGCATCGCGACATCCGGCTCGACGTGACGATCGGCCTCAGCCGCGAGCTGACCCGCCGCTACCATGGCGGCGAACTCGACATCGTCGTGGTCAAGGAGGCGAGGCCCGGACCCGACCACCGCATCAGCTTCGCCGAGCCGATGGCCTGGTACGAAGGCAGCGCCGCGCCCGACTGGCCCGACCCGATCCCGCTGGTCGCCTTCCCGGCCGGCGGCCTCTACCGCGACGAGATGTTCGCGCGGATCGAGCGCGAGGGGCGCCGCTGGTATGTCGCGCTGACGTCGAGCAGCCTGTCGAGCGTGCTGGTCGCGGTCGAGACGGGCATGGGGATATCGCTGCTCCCCTGCCGCTCGACGCTGGGCCGCGACCTGCGCATCCACGCGCCGCTGGGGCGCGAGCAGCCGATGGCGGTATCGCTCTACGGCTGGGAGACGGCGGGGCCGGTCGGCGAGCTGGCCGAGCGGATGATCGCGGTCCTCGCCGGCCGCGACGGGGCGGCCGGCGGATAGGACGGGGACTCAGCCCCGGCCGACCGCGTCCCCGATCGTCGCGAAGCCGTCGCGGTCGAGCAGCTCGACCAGCCCCGCATTGATCCGCCTGGCGAGACCCGGCCCTTCATAGACCAGCGCCGAATAGAGCTGGACCAGGCTGGCGCCGGCGCGGATGCGGGCATAGGCGTCGGCGGCCGAGGCGATGCCGCCCGCCGCGATCAGCGGGATCGCGCCGCCGGTCGCCTTGCGGAAGTCGACGAGCCGCTGCTGCGCCAGGTCGCGCAGCGGCGCGCCCGACAGGCCGCCGCCCTCGCCGGCATGGGGGCTGCGCAGCGGCGGGCGCGAGATGGTGGTGTTCGAGACGATCAGCCCGTCGAGCCGCTGCGCGGCCGCGATCTCGGCGATGTCGTCGATGTCGGCGGGCTCGAGGTCGGGGGCGACCTTCAGGAAGACGGACGGCCCGCCCGCCGGCCGCGCCGCCGTCACCGCGTCGAGCAGCGCGGTCAGCGCCCCGCGATCCTGCAGCGCGCGCAGCCCCGGCGTGTTGGGCGAGGAGATGTTGACCGTCAGGTAGCGCGCCACCCCGGCCATCACCCGCACGCCATTGGCATAGTCGGCGATGCGGTCGGCGGCGTCCTTGTTGGCGCCGATGTTGACCCCGACGATGCCGGGCCGGTCGTTGCGGCGAAGCAGCCGTTCGAGCGCCGCCGCCTGGCCGCCATTGTTGAAGCCCATGCGGTTGATCACCGCGCGGTCGTCGACCAGCCGGAACAGGCGCGGGCGCGGATTGCCGGGCTGCGGGAAGGGGGTGAGCGTCCCCACCTCGGCGAAGCCGAAGCCGAGCGCGAGGATCGCGTCGGGCACCTGCGCGTCCTTGTCGAAGCCGGCGGCGAGCCCGACCGGATTGGGGAAGCGCAGCCCGGCGACCTCGATCGCGAGCCGCGGGTCCGACGCGGGCAGCCCGCTACGCGGCCGGAGCCGCAGCGCGCGGATCGTGGCGCGATGGGCGCGTTCGGCCTCGAGGGTGAAGACCAGCGGGCGGAGGGCGGCATAGAGCGACATGGACGCCCGCTTAGCGGGACAGGCCCGCGCCGTCATGGGGGAAGTTGCTTCACCCGTCGTCGCCCTTCCCTCCGCGTCATGCCGGCGGAGGCCGGCATCTCAGGCGGCTCCTGCCTCGCCCCCTTCTCCCCTCTCCCGAGATCCCGGCCTCCGCCGGGATGACGGGAAAAGGTAGATATCCACCCTTGACCTTGGCCGCTTCCACGCCCATCTGCCCAATCGGATCGAATCAGTCCGATTGGGATCGAAACGCGATGCGCCTGTCCAGCCTGGCCGACTATGCGGTCGTCATGCTCTCCGCCGCCGCCCGCCACGGCGCCGGCGAACGGCTGACCGCGACGCTGCTGTCCGACGAGACCGGCGTGCCGCTGCCGACCGCGCAGAAGCTGATGGGGCGGCTCGCCCAGGCCGGCCTGCTCGCCTCGGCGCGCGGCACCGGCGGCGGCTTCCGCCTGGCGCGCGATCCCGGCGCGATCAGCCTCGCCGACATCGTCGAGGCGGTCGAGGGGCCGATCGCCATGACCGCCTGCGTCGACGACCATCGTCACGACTGCGGGCTGGAAAGCGCCTGCCGCGTCAAGCCGCATTGGGGTGTCGTCAACGACACGATCCGCGGCGCGCTGGGCGGCGTGAGCCTCGCAACCCTGTCGAGAGCCTGAGATATGAGCGACGTGCGCAACAAGGCGGCCTTCGATGCCGCGGCCCGGGCCTCCAATTACGAATGGGGCTTCACCACCGATATCGAGCAGGACTTCGCGCCCAAGGGGCTGAGCGAGGAGACCGTCCGCTTCATCTCCGCCAAGAAGGGCGAGCCCGAATGGATGCTCGACTGGCGGCTCAAGGCCTATCGCCACTGGCTGACGATGACGCCGCCCGACTGGGCGAAGCTCGACGTGCCGCCGATCGACTATCAGGACGCCTATTATTACGCCGAGCCCAAGGCGAAGAAGGCGCTGGGCTCGCTCGACGAGGTCGATCCCGAGATCCTCAAGGTCTATGAGAAGCTCGGCATCCCGATCGAGGAGCAGAAGGTGCTCGCGGGCGTCGAGGGCGCGCGCAAGGTCGCGGTCGACGCGGTGTTCGACTCGGTCTCGGTCGCGACCACCTTCCGCGCCGAGCTGGAGAAGGCGGGCGTCATCTTCCGCTCGATCAGCGAGGCGATCCGCGACTATCCCGAGCTGGTCAGGAAGTGGCTCGGCAAGGTCGTGCCGATGCACGACAATTATTTCGCGGCGCTCAACTGCGCGGTCTTCTCCGACGGCACCTTCGTCTACATCCCGGAGGGGGTCCGCTGCCCGATGGAGCTGTCGACCTATTTCCGCATCAACGCCGAGAATACCGGCCAGTTCGAACGCACCCTGATCGTCGCCGACAAGGGCAGCCACGTCTCCTATCTGGAAGGCTGCACCGCGCCGATGCGCGACGAGAACCAGCTCCACGCCGCGGTGGTCGAGCTGGTCGCGCTCGACGATGCCGAGATCAAATATTCGACCGTGCAGAACTGGTATCCCGGCGACGCCGAGGGGCGCGGCGGCATCTACAACTTCGTCACCAAGCGCGCGCTGTGCCAGGGCCGCAACAGCAAGGTGAGCTGGACCCAGGTCGAGACCGGATCGGCGATCACCTGGAAATATCCGAGCTGCGTGCTGGCGGGCGAGAATTCGGTCGGCGAATTCTATTCGGTCGCGGTGACCAACAACCGCCAGCAGGCCGACACCGGCACCAAGATGATCCACCTCGGCAAGGGGTCGCGATCGACGATCGTGTCGAAGGGCATCTCGGCCGGGCGCAGCGACAACACCTATCGCGGCCTGGTCCGCGTCGCCCCGACCGCCGAGGGCGCGCGCAACTTCACCCAGTGCGACAGCCTGCTGCTCGGCGACCGCTGCGGCGCGCACACCGTCCCCTATATCGAGGTCAAGAACCCGTCGGCGCAGATCGAGCATGAGGCGACCACCTCGAAGATCAGCGACGACCAGCTCTTCTACGCCATGTCGCGCGGGCTCGACCAGGAGGCGTCGGTGGCGCTGATCGTCAACGGCTTCGCCAAGGAGGTGCTCCAGCAGCTCCCGATGGAGTTCGCGGTCGAGGCGCAGAAGCTGCTCGGCATCTCGCTGGAGGGCAGCGTTGGCTGATCCATTCCTCCCTAACCGTCACCCCGCTGGAAAGTAAGAATGCTCAAGATCGAGAACCTCCACGCCGACGTCGACGGCAAGGCCATCCTCAAGGGGCTGTCGCTGACCATCAACCCGGGCGAGATCCATGCGATCATGGGACCGAACGGCGCGGGCAAGTCGACGCTCAGCTATGTGCTGGCGGGGCGCCCCGGCTATGAGGTGACCGCGGGCAGCGTGACGTTCAACGGCGAGGACCTGCTCGACAAGGCCCCGCACGAGCGCGCCGCCGCCGGCATCTTCCTCGGCTTCCAGTACCCGGTCGAGATTCCCGGCGTCTCCAACGTCCAGTTCCTGCGCGAGGCGCTCAACGCGCAGCGCCGGCTGCGGGGCGAGGAGCCGCTGTCGGGCGGCGACTTCCTCAAGCGCGCCCGCGTCCAGGCCGACGCGCTCGACCTCGGCATGGACATGCTCAAGCGGCCGGTGAACGTCGGCTTCTCGGGCGGCGAGAAGAAGCGCAACGAGATGGTGCAGATGGGGATCATCGACCCCATGCTCGCGATCCTCGACGAGACCGATTCGGGCCTCGACATCGACGCGCTGCGCACCGTCGGCCACGGCATCAACACGATCATGCGCAAGCCCGACAAGGCGGTGCTGCTGATCACCCATTACCAGCGGCTGCTCGACTATGTGAAACCCGACTTCGTCCACGTCCTGGCGGCGGGCCGCATCGTCCGCACCGGCGGCGCGGACCTCGCGCTCGAGCTCGAGCGCGAGGGCTACGGGGCGATCGCGGCGTGAGCGGTTCCGCTCCAATCCTCCCCATGCGCAGCATGGGGAGGGGGACCATCCGCAGGATGGTGGAGGGGTCTTCCGGCCTCCGGTCCATCGCTGCCGTCGAAGGTCTGCCCTACCCCTCCACCGCACTGCGTGCGGTCCCCCTCCCCACCTTCGGCAGGGAGGATTGCGCATGACCCTCACCCTCCCCTCCACCCGCGAGGAGGCCTGGCGCTGGTCCGACCTGTCGGGCCTCGAAGCGCTCTCCGTAGCACCCGCTACAGGCGCCGCCGGCGACCTCGATTCGCACTGGATCGGCGACGGTCCCCGGCTGCTGTTCGTCGACGGGCGGCTCGACGCGGGCCGCAGCCGGCCGGGGCCGGTGACGGTCGGCGCGGTCGACGCCGAATCGATCCATCCGCTGGCGCGGCTCGCCGCCGGCGACGGCTGGACGCTGGCGCTCCACAAGGACGGCGCCGCCCCGGCGGGCGCGATCGAGATCGTCCATGTCGCGACCGGCGGCGCCAGCCATGTCCCGGCGCGGATCGTGATGGCCGAGGACGCGCAGGCGAGCATCGTCGAGACCTATGTCGGCGACGGCTGGGCCAATCGGCTGACCCGGATCGAGCTCGGCCGATCGGCGCGGCTGATGCGGGCGATCCGGCTGGTCCAGGGATCGGGCTTCACCTCGCTGCGCGACGAGGCGGTGTTGGGCGCGGGCGCGAGCCTCGTCACCACCATCCTCGGCGCCGGCGCGGGCGGCAGCCGGCTCGACGCCTTCATCACCCTCGACGGCGTCGGCGCCTATGCCGAGCATGGCGGCGCGCTGCTCGCCCGCGACAGCCAGCGCCATGACGCCGCGGTGGTCGTCCGCCACGCCGAGCCGGAGGGCACCAGCCGCCAGCTCTGGCGCGCGGTCGCCGACGACCAGGCGACGACCAGCATGGCGGCGCGGGTCGAGGTCGCGCGCGACGCGCAGAAGACCGACGGCGAGCAGAGCCTGCGCGGGCTGATGCTCAAGCGCACCGCGACGGTGAACCTCAAGCCCGAGCTGGAGATCTTCGCCGACGACGTGAAATGCGCCCATGGCGCGACGGTCGGCGAGCTCGACGCGCAGGCGCTGTTCTACATGAGCTCGCGCGGGATCACCCCCGATCGCGCCCGCGCGCTGCTGACCCAGGCGTTCATCGCCGACGCGCTGTCGCGGATCGGCGACGAACCGGTCCGCGACGCCTTCCAGGCCGCGGCGGAAGCCTGGCTGGAGGAGCGGATATGAGCAGCGTCGTCGACATCGCCGAGCTGAGCCGCCGCGCCGATTTCCCGGCGATCCCGGACGGCTGGCACTATCTCGACACCGCCGCGACCGCACAGAAGCCGCAGGCGGTGATCGACGCGATCGCCCAGGCCTATGGCCGCGACTATGCGACCGTCCATCGCGGCGTCTATCGCCGCTCGGCCGACATGACGATCGCCTATGAGGCGGCGCGCCAGCGGGTCGCCCGTTTCCTGGGCGCCCGCAGCGCCGACGAGGTGGTGTTCGTGCGCGGCGCGACCGAGGCGATCAACCTCGTCGCGCAGACATGGGGCGTCGCCAACCTCAAGCCCGGCGACCGCATCCTGCTGTCGCAGCTCGAGCATCATTCGAACATCGTGCCGTGGCAGCTCATCCAGGAGCGGACCGGCGTCGCGATCGACGTCTGCCCGCTCACCGCCGACGGCTGCATCGACCTCGACGCGGCCGAGGCGATGCTGACCGATCGGCACAAGCTGGTCGCGCTCGCCCATGTCTCGAACGTGCTCGGCTCGGTGCTCGACGCCCGCCGCGCGACCGAGCTGGCGCACCGGGTCGGCGCGAGGATCCTGATCGACGGCTGCCAGGCGGTGCCGCGCATCGGCGCCGACGTCGCGGCGATCGGCTGCGACTTCTACGTCTTCTCGGGCCACAAGCTCTACGGGCCGACCGGGATCGGCGTGCTCTGGGCGAAGGCCGAGCTGCTCGACGCGATGCCGCCTTACCAAGGCGGCGGATCGATGATCGACCGCGTCACCTTCGCGAAGACGACCTGGGCGCCGGCGCCGCAGCGGTTCGAGGCGGGGACGCCCAACATCGTCGGCGCGCTCGGCCTCCACGCCGCGATCGACTATGTCGAATCGATCGGCCTGCCCTTCATCCACGCGCATGAGGCCGCGCTGGTGCGCAAGGCGCGAGCGGCGCTGTCGGGGATCAACAGCGTGCGGCTGTTCGGGCCCGAGGATGCCGCGGGCATCGTCTCCTTCGCGATCGAGGGGGTGCATCCGCACGACATCGGCACCATATTGGACGAGGACGGCGTGGCGATCCGGGCCGGGCACCATTGCGCCCAGCCGCTGATGGAGCATCTCGACGTTCCGGCCACCGCGCGGGCGAGCTTCGGCATCTACAATGACGATGACGACGTCGCCGCGCTGGCGCGGGGAATCGAACGGGTGACGCGGATTTTCGGATGACGGACGAAGCGATGAACGAGACGGGCAAGATCGAGATCGAGGAGGTCGATGCGGTGCCGCCGCCGCCCAAGGCGCGCGTCGACACGGCCGCAGACGAAGGGGGGGCGGACGAGAGCGCGCGCAAGCCCGACTATCTCGAAGGCTTCCTGTCGCAGAAGCCCGCCGAGGCGGGCGCGGGCGAGCCCGGCGGCGACGTCTATGAGGGCGTGATCGCCGCGCTCAAGGAGATCTACGACCCCGAGATCCCGGTGAACATCTACGAGCTGGGGCTGATCTACGGGGTCGACATCACCGCCGACAACCATGTCGTGGTGACGATGACGCTGACCACCCCGCACTGCCCGGTCGCCGAATCGATGCCGGGCGAGGTCGAGCTGCGCGTCGGCGCGGTGCCGGGGGTCGGATCAGCCGAGGTCAACCTGATCTGGGACCCGCCGTGGGACCCGCAGAAGATGTCGGACGAGGCCAAGCTCGAACTGGGGATGTTGTAAGGTGAAAAACCCTTCCCACATGATTCGCAGGGGTTTCGGGGTGAATGGGTTTGGAGTTTGAACCGATGACGACGACCACCCGCCCGCGCCCCGCCGCGCTGATCCTGACGCCGTCGGCCGAGGCGCGCATCGCCGCGCTGATGGCGGCCGCGCCCGAGGGCGCGATCGGCGTCAAGCTGTCGACCCCGCGCCGCGGCTGCTCGGGCCTCGCCTATTCGGTCGACTATGTCACCGAGGCCGACCCGTTCGACGAGCGGATCGAGACCCCCGGCGGCACCTTCTACGTCGACGGCGGATCGCTGCTCTATCTGATCGGCTCGACGATGGACTGGGTCGAGGACGACTTCACCGCCGGCTTCGTCTTCGCCAACCCCAACGCCAAGGGCAGCTGCGGCTGCGGCGAGAGCTTCACGGTCTAGCTCCTATTTGTCCCCCTCCCTGCAAGGGAGGGGTTAGGGGTGGGTAGCGACCCTGAACTTGATTCAGGGGAGCTTCCTCGCTCGCCCCGTCAGGCTGCGCCGGAGGCATCGAGCCTCCGGCTTCGCCACCCACCCCCAAGCCCCTCCCTTGCAGGGAGGGGAGCGATCTCCCGGTTGCCTCCACCTCCCCCAAAGGCTACTCGCCCGGCCATGCCGCCCGCGCTCGACCATATCGACGCCTGGATCTTCGATCTGGACAACACGCTCTACCCGGCGTCGGCGGACCTGTTCGGGCGGATCGACGTGCGGATGGGCCTCTATGTCGAGCGGCTGCTGGGCGTCGACCCGGTCGAGGCCAGGCGCATCCAGAAGCAGCTGTTCCGCGAGCATGGCACCACCCTGTCGGGGCTGATGCACAGCCACGCGATCGACCCGCACGAATTCCTCGCCTTCGTCCACGACATCGAGATGGACGTGCTCGCCGAGGACAGGCGGCTGGTGAACGCGATCGCGAAGCTGCCCGGGCGCAAGCTGATCTTCACCAATGGCGACGCCGACTATGCCGGGCGGGTGCTCGAGCGGCTCGGCCTGTCGCGGAGCTTCGAGGCGATCCACGACATCCACGCCTGCGCCTATCAGCCCAAGCCGCAGGCGGCGAGCTACGCATCGATGGTCGAGGCGTTCGGCGTCGACCCGGCGACCTCGCTGTTCGTCGAGGACATGGCCCGCAACCTCAAGCCCGCCAAGGCGATCGGCATGACCACGGTGTGGGTCAACAACGGTTCCGAGTTCGGCAACCACGAGGCCGACGCCAGCTTCATCGATATCGAGATACACGACGTCGGCCACTGGCTCGACGAACTCACAAGGGGAATGGAATGAGCGGCGATCTGCAGACGATCATCGAGAAGGCCTGGGACGAGCGCGAGGGCGTCACCTTCTCGACCAAAGGCGAGGTGCGCGACGCGGTCGAGAGCGCGCTCGGCCTGCTCGATTCGGGCGCGCGGCGCGTCGCCGAGAAGGGCGCTGAAGGCTGGACCGTCAACCAGTGGCTCAAGAAGGCGGTGCTGCTCTCCTTCCGCCTCAACGACATGGAACTGATCCCCGGCGGCCCCGGCGGCGCGAGCTGGTGGGACAAGGTCCCGTCGAAGTTCGCCGCATGGGGCGAGGCCGAGTATCGCGCCGCCGGCTTCCGCGCGGTGCCGGGATCGATCGTCCGCCGCGGCGCGCACATCGCCAGGGGCGCGGTGCTGATGCCGAGCTTCGTCAACCTCGGCGCCTATGTCGGCGAGAACACGATGGTCGACACCTGGGCGACGGTCGGCAGCTGCGCGCAGATCGGCAGCAACGTCCACCTGTCGGGCGGCGTCGGCATCGGCGGCGTGCTCGAGCCGCTCCAGGCCGGCCCGGTGGTGATCGAGGACGACTGCTTCATCGGCGCCCGTTCCGAGGTCGCCGAGGGCGTGGTGGTCGAGCAGGGCGCGGTGCTGTCGATGGGCGTCTATCTCGGCGCCTCGACCAAGATCGTCGACCGCGCCACCGGCGAGGTCTTCGTCGGCCGCGTGCCGAGCTATGCGGTGGTCGTCCCGGGCACCTTGCCCGGCAAGGACGGCGGCCCGGGCCTCTACTGCGCCGTGATCGTCAAGCGCGTCGACGCGCAGACCCGGTCGAAGACGGGGATCAACGAGCTGCTGCGGGATTGAGCGAACGCCCCCTCCCTTTCAAGGGAGGGGGTCGGGGGGTGGGTGGCGAGCGTAGCGAGCCTCCCCGGCCTTCCCGCGAAACTCCGTGAAGGGGCATCGAGCCCCTTCACTGCGTACCCTTCAGCGAGGTGAAACATGCCCCCAGCATGTTTCAGGGATTGCCCGGGGGGCAATCCTGACCTCGCAGAACTTACATCCCTCCCCTGAAGGGGAGGGAGAGCTTTCGGGAACTAGCCCATCCCGATCAGCGTGCCCGCGCCGCGGCGGGTGAAGGCTTCGATCAGCATCGCGTGCGGCACCCGGCCGTCGAGGATGACGGCGGCGTCGACCCCGCCCTCGACCGCGTGGACACAGGTCTCCAGCTTCGGGATCATCCCGCCCTGGATCGTCCCGTCCTCGCGCAGCGCGTTGATCTGGCGCGGGGTCAGGTCGCGGATCAGCTTCTTCTCCTTGTCGAGCACCCCGGCGACGTCGGTCAGCAGGAACAGCCGCGCCGCGCCCAGCGCAATCGCGATCGCGCCCGCCATGGTGTCGGCGTTGACGTTGTAGGTGTGGCCGTCCTCGCCGATCGCGATCGGCGCGACCACCGGGATCATGCCCGCCTTGGAGATGGTGTCGATCACCCGCCGGTCGATGTCGGCGGGCTCGCCGACGAAGCCGAGGTCGACCGCCTTCTCGATATTGCTGTCGGGATCGCGCTGGGTGCGGCGGACCTTCTCGGCGACGACCATCCGGCCGTCCTTGCCCGACAGGCCAACCGCGCGGCCGCCCGCCTGGGCGATCCAGGAGACGATCTCCTTGTTGATCGAGCCGCACAGCACCATCTCGGCGACCCGCGCGGTCTCCGCGTCGGTGACGCGCAGGCCGTCGACGAAGCGGCTCTCGACGCCGAGCGTCTTGAGCATCTTGCCGATCTGCGGCCCGCCGCCATGGACGACCACCGGGTTGATCCCGACCGCCTTGAGCAGGACGATATCCTCGGCGAAGTCGCGCGCCGCCTCCGGGTCGCCCATGGCGTGGCCGCCATATTTGACGACGAAGGTCTCGCCCGCATAGCGCTGCATATAGGGCAGCGCCTCGACGAGCGTCTCGGCCTTGGTGAGGAGGAGCGGATCGGGGCTGTGATCGGTCGACATGGCGGCCCCTTAGCGGAGCGGGGGCGCGGGATAAAGTGGCGCGTTCATACTCGTCATCCCGGCGGAGGCCGGGATCTCGGGAGAGGGGAGATGAGGTCGAGGCAGGAGCGTCATGAGACCCCGGCCTCCGCCGGGGCGACGCCTTGGGGAAGGGACGACTATCCCCGCGCGTCGACCCTCCGGCCCCAGGCGACGAACAGGGTGATCAGCGGCGGCACCAGGATCACCGACAGCGCGACCTTGGCGACCATCTGCCCGCCCATCAGGCCGAGGATGTCGCGCTCGCCATAGAAGCTGATGGTGATGAACATGACGGTGTCGGCGACCTGGCTGACGATGCTGGCGATCATGCCGCGCAGCCAGACGAAGCGGCCGACGCCCTGCCCCTTCAGCTTGTCGAAGATCAGCACGTTGAGCGTCTGCGACAGGCCGTAGGAGATCAGCCCGGCGATCATCATCCGGGCGCCCTGCCCCACCACGATCGGGAAGGCCTCGACCGCGGGCGGGTACATGCCGGGGTCGGCGGGCAGCCAGAGCACCAGCCGGATCAGCAGCGCCGAGGCGATCAGCGGCAGGAAGCCCCAGCGCACCAGCGCGTCGGCGGCGGCGCGGCCGTGCAGCTCGGCCACCGCGCTCGCCATCACCACCAGCAGCAGGAAGCCGAAGATCCCCGCCTCCACCGCGAGCGGGCCGATCGCCACCTGCTTCACCCCCAGCACCCCGGCGATGCAGACCATGCCGCCGTAGAAGAGCGAGAGGATGAAGAGCGAGCGCGGGAACGCGCGGGGCGAGGGCTGGGCCAAAGGCGGGGAGGCGTCCATGGAACCGCCTGCTACCGGCTTTGCCAGGCGAGCGAAAGAGCGCTTGACCGCGCCGGGCGCCGCGCCATGGTGGCGCTTTCGGGCGGGCTGGGAACCTCTCCTTCATGACCAAATGGCTGACCGGCATCGCCGGCATCGCGCTGATCCTGCTCGTGGCGGTGGCGCTGTCGTCGGACCGCCGGGCGATCCGCCTGCGCGTCGTCGGCGCGGCGTTCGGCCTGCAGGCGGCGATCGCGGTGCTGGTGCTCTACGTGCCGTGGGGCCGGACGGTGCTCGCCGGGCTGTCGGCGGGGGTGTCGAGCCTGCTCGGCTATGCCCAGTCGGGCACCGATTTCCTGTTCGGATCGCTGGTCAGGCCCGAGATCGGCGGCACCAGCTTCGCGCTCGCGGCGCTGCCGGTGATCATCTTCTTCGCCTCGCTCGTCTCGATCCTCTATTATCTCGGCATCATGCAGGCGGTGATCCGCTGGGTCGGCGGCGCGATCGAGAAGGTGACCGGCGTCTCCAAGGTCGAATCGCTGTGCGCCGCCGCCAACATCTTCGTCGGGCAGAGCGAATCGCCGCTGGTCATCCGCCCCTATCTCGCCGGCCTCGCCCCGCACCAGATGTTCGCGGTGATGACCACCGGCATGGCCGGGGTCGCGGGCACCATCCTCGCCGCCTATGCGGCGATGGGGATCAGCATCGACCTGCTGCTCGCCGCCAGCTTCATGGCGGCGCCGGGCGGGCTGCTGATGGCCAAGATCATCATGCCCGACCCGCGCGCGCCCGAGGGCGAGCTGCCACTCGGCGACGATCCGGCCGAGGAGGCGATCGTGCTGGCCGAGGCGCACGAAGCCGAGGAACGCCCCGCCAACATCATCATGGCGGCGTCGCAGGGCGCGCAGACCGGCGTGCGGATCGCGGTCGCAGTCGGCGCGATGGTGCTGTCCTTCGTCGCGCTGGTCGCGCTCGCCAACGGGCTGCTCGGCGTCGCGGGCGGCTGGTTCGGCCATCCTTCGCTCAGCTTCCAGCAGCTGCTCGGCTTCGTCTTCGCGCCGGTCATGTACCTGCTCGGCATCCCGTGGGAACAGGCGCAGGTGGCGGGCGGGCTGTTCGGCGAGAAGATCGTCCTCAACGAGTTCGTCGCCTATATCCATCTCGGCCAGATCAAGGCCACGCTCGACGCGCACAGCCTGGCCGTCACCACCTTCGCGCTGTGCGGCTTCGCCAATTTCTCCTCGATCGCGATCCAGATGGCGTCGGCCGGCAGCCTCGCCCCCAACCAGCGCCCGGTGATCGCCCGGCTCGGCATCAAGGCGCTGATCGCGGGCAGCCTCGCCAACCTGATGTCGGCGGCGCTGGCGGGATTGCTGCTGGGGTGAGCTCCCGATCCCCCCTCCCTTTCAAGGGAGGGGTTGGGGGTGGGTGCGAGCGGTAGCGAGCCTTGCTCGATCATCCCGTAGAACTCCGACGAGGGGCGTCGAGCCCCTCGTCTCCGTTACCCACCCCTATCCCCTCCCTTGAAAGGGAGGGGGATGTGGTTACGCCGCCTTCATTGCCCGCTGCCGCCGGCGCTGAACCGACGAGCCCAGGCCGATCGCCTCGCGATATTTGGCGACGGTGCGGCGGGCGAGGTCGAAGCCCTTGTCCTTGAGCAGCTCGACCAGCTTGTCGTCGGACAAGATGTCGTCGCCCTCGGCGGCGATCAGCTTGGCGATCTGGCTCTTCACGGCCTCGGCCGAGACGGCGTCGCCGCCGTCGGCCGCCGCGACCCCGCTGGTGAAGAAATATTTGAGCTCGTGCAGCCCGCGCTCGCCCATCAGATATTTGTTCGAGGTGACCCGGCTGATCGTCGATTCGTGCATGCCGATCGCGTCGGCCACCGCCTTCAGCGTCAGCGGGCGGAGATGCTCGACGCCGTGGAGGAAGAAGGCCTCCTGCTGCTTGACGATCTCGCGCGCGACCCGGACGATCGTCCGCGCGCGCTGGTCGAGCGCCTTGACCAGCCAGTTGGCCGAGGCGAGGCATTCGCCGAGCCACGCCTTGCTGCCCTTGTCCTGCGGCCCGCTCGACAGCTCGGCATAATAGGCCCGGTTGACGATCAGCCGCGGCAGCGTCGCCGCGTTGAGCTCGATCGCCCAGCCGTCGGCGGTGCGCCGGACGAAGATGTCGGGGGTGACCGGCGCGGGCGGCTCGCCGCCGAAGCGCAGGCCGGGCTTGGGATCATAGTCGCGCAGCTCGCGGATCATGTCCGCCATGTCCTCCTCGTCGACCCCGCACAGCCGGCGGAGCTGCGGGATCGCGCCGCGCGCGAGCAGGTCGAGATTGTCGATCAGCTTGGCCATCGCCGGGTCGTAGCGATCGGCCTCCTTCGCCTGGAGCGCGATGCATTCGGCGAGCGAGCGGGCGCCGACCCCGGTCGGGTCGAGCGCCTGGATCACCCCGAGCACGCGTTCGACATGGAACAGCGGCACGTCGAGCGCCTGGGCGATCTCGAAGGTCTGGCCCTCGAAATAGCCGGCCTCGTCGATCAGGTCGATGATCCGCGCGGCGATCGCCAGCTCGAACCCGTCGAGCAGCTCGCCCGCCTGCGCGGTCAGATGGTCGTGGAGCGAGAGCGTCGCCGCCGCATAGTCGTCGAGCCCGCGCCCTTCCTCGGAACCGCCGCCGGCGACGCCCTCCATCCCCAGGCTGCCGTCCATGCCGCGCGGGCTGTCGGCAGCGCTGTCATGATGGAAGGTCTCGGCCGCATAGTCGACGTCGAGCGGGGCGTCGGCGATCGCGTCACCGGTCTCGACCAGCCGGTCGGCGGTGGGGCCTTCCTCGTCGAAGCCGTCGCTGCGGAAGCCGTCATCATCGAAGGCCTCGTCGCCGCCCGGCGCCTCGTCGCGATCGCCCGCCTCCCCGCCACCGCTTTCGAGCAGCGGGTTCTTCTCGATCTCCTCGGCGATGAACGCCTCGACCTCGAGGTTGGACAGCGCCAGCAGCTTGATCGCCTGCTGGAGCTGCGGCGTCATCACCAGCGACTGGCTCTGCCGAAGGTCGAGGCGGGGACCGAGCGCCATGGCTACGCGGCCGGGATGGGGAAGCGCCGCATCGCGCTCAGAGCGAGAAGCCCTCGCCCAGATAGAGACGGCGGACGTTCGGGTCGGCGACCAGCGCGGCGGGGCTGCCCTGGAACAGCACCTTGCCGTCGTAGATGATGCAGGCGCGGTCGACGATGTCGAGCGTCTCGCGGACATTATGGTCGGTGATCAGCACGCCGATGTCGCGGCGCTTGAGGTCGCGGACCAGCTCGCGGATGTCGGAGATCGAGATCGGGTCGATCCCGGCGAACGGCTCGTCGAGCAGCATGATCGACGGGTCGGCGGCCAGCGCGCGGGCGATCTCGCAGCGCCGCCGCTCGCCGCCCGACAGCGCCATCGCCGCCGAATCGCGGAGATGGTCGAGGTGGAATTCGCCGAGCAGCGAATCGAGCCGCTGGGTGCGCTGCGCCTTGTCGGGCTCGACCAGCTCGAGCACCGCCATGATGTTCTGGCTGACCGTCAGGCCGCGGAAGATCGAGGTCTCCTGCGGCAGATAGCCGAGGCCGAGGATCGCGCGGCGGTACATCGGCAGGGTGGTGATGTCGTCGCCGTCGAGCAGGATGCGGCCAGCGTCGGGCTTGACCAGCCCCATCACCGAATAGAAGCAGGTCGTCTTGCCCGCGCCGTTGGGGCCGAGCAGGCCGACCACCTCCCCGCGCGCGACGTCGAGCGAGATGTCGGTCAGCACCTGCCGCTTGTCGTAGGTCTTGGCGATCGACACGACCGACAGGCCGCGCACGGCACCGGTGCCGTCGGGACCGGCGGGGCGTTCGAGCGTGGCGGTGTCGTTCATGGCTGGGCGTTTCCCGCAGTCGATATTATCCGGCGCTAGTTAGCGAAAGCCGCCGCCCATGGAAACTGGCAAGCTTCGTGCATGGCCTTTTTGGGGGCGGCGAGTTGCCGAAATGAGACGATCCGCCGATGCCGGGCCGGACGGAGGCCCCGGACTCAGCTACCCGTCTTGCGCGGCGGGGGCGTGAAGCGGCCGGTCACTCGCCCGCCGGCCCCGCCGCCCTCGAGCGACGCGGCGCCGCTGTTGAGGTTGAGGACGAGGCGGTTGCCGCGCGTCTCGCCCTTGCCGGCGCGGACGATGACGACGTCGCCGATCATCGTCACCAGCCGGGTGCGCAGGTCGTAGATCGCATATTGCGAGCGGGCATTCTCGGTCGAGGTGGTCAGCACGACCCCGCCCGACGCATCCATCCGCGTCACCTCGGTCTGGGCGGCGGAGGTGTAGGCGATCGTCAGCCGGGCCGAGCGCAGCCGCATGTCGCCCTGCTTGACGTCGACATTGCCGGTCAGCACCGCGCGGTCGACGCGGTCCTGCAGCTCGATCCGGTCGGCGGCGAAGTCGACCGGCGCGCTCGAATCATGCTGCTTGAGCGCGTTGACGGTCTGCGCGCCGGCCAGCCCGGCCGTCCCGGCCAGCACCGCGATCAGCAGCGATTTCGCCAGCACCGCACGCCCCATCACCGCTGCCCTCCGACCTTCGCGCCGACTCTCGCCCCGGCCTGGGGCTTGGGCGCTGCCTTGGCCTGTCGCTGATCGATATGCAAGCGGGCTCGGCCTTCGAGCACGACGATCCGCTTGTTGAGATCGGCGGTGAAGCGGTCGCCGGAGAAGGTGCCGATGTTCATCCGGCCGTCGACCGGGCCCTGGCTCGCGACCTGGCGCGTCTTGAGGTCGATGCCGACGTCGCGGGTCTCGATGTTGTAGCCGTCGGCCGAACGCAGGTGGACCGGCCCGTCGACCGCGACCTTCTCGCTGTCCATGTCGTAGCGGCCGTGCCCGGCGACGATCTTCGCCGGCCCCTCGGGAAGCTGGATCTCGGCGGCGAGCTTCTGGAGCCGCACCACCGGATCGCGCGAGGTGGCCTGCACCGCCGAGCCGGCGGTGAGCTGGAAGGGCTGGCCCTTCGAATCCTGGCCGCGATAGGTGGCGGCGGTCACCCGCATCCGTTCGCGCGCCACCTCGACCCGATCCTTCGACAGGACGAAGCTGATGTCGCGCCCGACCGTCAGCGGCGCGAGCGCGAGCAGCACGACGAGCACGCCGATCGCGACCGGCAGCACGATCCGCAGGATCGCGATCACCCGGTCGTGGCTGCTGCCGCTGGCCGCCCAGAGCTGGCGCTGGCTGCGGGCGCGGTCGGCGAGTTCGGACATTCTCTTCAAGGCCTCCGGCAGTCGGCACCGGCCCGCGCGCCCTCCCGACCGCCCAGACATGGTATCCTATGGGCGGTCGGGAGGGCGCGCGGGCCGGTGCCGGGTCCGCTATAGCGGACCATGTCGCACGACATCAAACATGCGCGAAGATGTCGATCTCCGGCCAGCCGGCGAGGTCGAGCTCGGCGCGGGCGGGCAGGAAGTCGAAGCAGGCCTGCGCCAGCGCGGTCCGTCCCTCGCGCGCCAGCCGCTCGTCGAGGATCGTCCGCATCGCGTGGAGATAGCGGACGTCGGACGCGGCATAGTCCTTCTGCGCCTCGGACAGGTCGGGCGCCCCCCAGTCGGACGATTGCTGCTGCTTCGACACCTCCTGGCCGAGCAGCTCGCGCACCAGCTCCTTGAGGCCGTGGCGGTCGGTATAGGTGCGGATCAGCCGCGACGCCGTCTTGGTGCAATAGACCGGCGCGGCCATCACCCCGATATAATGCCTGATCGCCGCCAGGTCGAAGCGGGCGAAATGGTAGAGCTTGAGCCGGGCCGGATCGGCGAGCACCGCGCGCAGGTTCGGCGCGGCATAGTCGCTGCCGGGGGCGAAGCGGACGAGATGCTCGTCGCCGCGCCCGTCGGAGATCTGGACGAGGCAGAGCCGGTCGCGCGGGGTGATCAGCCCCATCGTCTCGGTGTCGACCGCGACCGGGCCGGGGCCGAGCGCGTCGGCGGGCAGGTCTTCCTGATGGAGATGGACTGTCATCGCGCCGCCATAAAGCCCGGCCGGGCCGAGGGCAATCCATAAGCCCGATCCGGGAAAGGCGCCCGGAGACTCACCCGGCCTTCCGCCGCCGGGCGTTGCGCTGGATCATGTTGAGCGCCTCGACCGCGGCGGAGAAGGCCATGGCGGCGTAGATATAGCCCTTCGGCACATGCACGCCGAAGCCCTCGGCGATCAGCGTCATGCCGATCATGAACAGGAAGGCGAGCGCCAGCATCACGATCGTCGGGTTGCGCTCGATGAAGCGCGACAGCGGGCCGGCGGCGGTCATCATCGCCGCGACCGCCGCGATCACCGCGACGAACATGATCGGGACATGGTCGGTCATGCCGACCGCGGTGATGATCGAGTCGATCGAGAAGACCAGGTCGAGCAGGATGATCTGGACGATCGCCGCGCCGAAGCCGAGCCCGGCGCGCCTGGCGTCGAACATCTCGCCCTCGTCGTCCTGGTCGACGCTGTGGTGGATCTCCTTGGTCGCCTTCCAGACGAGGAACAGCCCGCCCGCGATCAGGATGATGTCGCGCCACGACAGCGGCTGGCCGAACAGCTCCGCGATCGGGCGGGTCAGCGTGACGATGAAGGCGATCAGGCTGAGCAGCACCAGCCGCAGGCCGAGCGCCAGGCCGATGCCGATCATCCGCGCGCGGGGCCGCTGCGCCTCGGGCAGGCGGTTGGTCAGGATCGAGATGAAGATGAGGTTGTCGATGCCCAGCACCACCTCCATCGTGACCAGCGCGGCGAGCGCGGCCCAGTTGGCGGGGTCGGCGAAGATGGCGGCGATCTCGGGCATGACGTCCTTCGGGAGGGAGGGGCGGCCGCATCGCCGGGTTGAATCGATCGGCCGCGACTCGGAAAGGAGTGGGACCGGTCCCGGCGCGAATCAAGGTGGCGCGGCGCTTCGGAGCCGTGAGAAAATACGGTTACATGCTCATTCCGGCGGTCGATTCCACCCGATCGACGCGTTCAGGGCCCGTACAGGACCATGAAACCGCTCGCCCACCGGAAATATTTGCTTTATGTCTTTTGTTTGGCGCGTCTGATTTTTGCGCGCCGGAAGGATGATGGACCCACGCCCGGTGCCCCGTCCTTTCGATGCATGGGGCGAGATTCGGGAAGAACTGCAAGGCATGGGTTTCGATAGAGGTAAGCGCGGTCCGCGCGGCGGCGGCAGGGACAAGCGCGACGGCTTCGGTGACGAAAGTTACGGCGGCTATAGTGGTGGCGGTTTCGGCGGTGACCGTTTCGGCGGCGGCGGCGGTTACGGCGGCGGCGGCGATCGCTTCGGCGGCGGTGGCGGCGGCGGTTATGGCGGCGGCGGCGATCGCTTCGGCGGTGGCGGCGGCGGCGGTTTCCGTGGCGGCGGCGGCGGTGGTGGTGGCTTCGGCGGCGGCGGCGGTCGCGGCGGCATGCCTGCCCAGGTGATCGGCGAAGGCAAGGGCGTCGTCAAATTCTTCAACGGCCAGAAGGGCTTCGGCTTCATCGTCCGTGACGATGGCGGCGAGGACGTGTTCGTGCACATCTCGGCGGTCGAGCAGGCGGGCCTCACCGGCCTCGCCGAAGGCCAGCCGCTCGAGTTCACGCTCGTCGATCGCGGCGGCCGCGTCTCGGCGACCGACCTCAAGATCGAGGGCGAGCCGCTCCCGGTCGAGGATCGCGGTCCGCGCCCGGCGGCTGCCGGCGGCGCCGGCGGCCCGGCCCGTCAGCTCACCGGTGAGAAGGCGAGCGGCACGGTCAAGTTCTTCAACGCGATGAAGGGCTTCGGCTTCATCCAGCGCGACGACGGACAGCCCGATGCCTTCGTGCACATCTCGGCGGTCGAACGCGCCGGCATG
Source organism: Rhizorhabdus wittichii RW1 (assembly GCA_000016765.1). Classification (NCBI taxonomy): domain Bacteria; kingdom Pseudomonadati; phylum Pseudomonadota; class Alphaproteobacteria; order Sphingomonadales; family Rhizorhabdaceae; genus Rhizorhabdus; species Rhizorhabdus wittichii. The sequence continues at coordinate 3,188,369 of CP000699.1, read as the reverse complement.
ACCAACCTCAACGAAGGCGACCGGCTCGAGTTCGAGCTGGAGGTCGATCGTCGCGGCAAGTACGCGGCGGTGAACCTCACCCCGCTCGGCTGAGCGAGGCGCTTCGGCGAAACGAAAGGCCCGGCCTCCCCACGGGGAGGCCGGGCTTTTTCTTTGCCTCCCCGTCATCCGATATTTGGATCGTCATCCCGGCGAAAGCCGGGATCTCCCTGCCTTTTCCGCTGCGGCGATGAGGACATAAAGAAGGGAGATTCCAGCTTTCGCTGGAATGACGAGACGAGGCGAGAGAGCCTCAGCCCTTCGCCACGAACGTCAGCGCCGCGCCGTTCATGCAGTAGCGCTGGCCGGTCGGCGGCGGGCCGTCGTCGAAGACATGGCCGAGATGGCCGCCGCAGCGATGGCAGCTCACCGCGCTGCGTGGCACGCCGATCTTGTAATCGGTGCTGGTGTCGACCGCGCGCGGCAGCGGCCGCCAGAAGCTGGGCCAGCCGGTGCCGCTGTCGAACTTGGTCGCCGAGCTGAACAGCGGCAGCGCGCAGCCCGCGCACAGGAAGGTGCCGGCGCGGTGCTCCTTGTTCAGCGGGCTGGTGAAGGCGCGCTCGGTCGCCTCCTCGCGGAGCACGGCATAGGCGAGCGGGCTCAGCCGCTTGCGCCATTCGGCGTCGCTGAGCGTGAAGGCATAGGCCCGCTTCGGCGCCGAGAAGGCCCGGCCGGCGATGATCGCCGTCACCGCGGCCGCCATGCCCGCGCCCAGCAATGTGCGTCGATCGACCGTCATCACCCTGCTCCTTCCGCTGTCATGTGGTGACGGAGAAGATACGCGGCAACCTTGGCGATGGTTACGAAGACGAACATGACCGATGAGAGCCGTCATGCTGAACTCGTTTCAGCATCCACCGGGAGGCTGGCCTTGCCTCTGCGGCTCCTGCAACAACGGCTCGCGCCGCCTCCCGACCAGCCTGAGCGGCGTGGTGGATGCTGAAACGAGTTCAGCATGACGCTGGGGAGAAACCCCTCTAGATTCGCCGGGAATGACCGACGACCCCATCTCCCTGCGCGAGGCGATCCGCGACGAGGCGCTGAAGCTCGGCTTCGCGACCTGCGGCTTCGCGCGCGCCGACGCCGCGCCCGAGAGCGCGGCCCGGCTCGACCAGTGGCTGGCGACGGGCGCGCATGGGTCGATGGAGTGGATGGAGGCGCGCAAGGGCGAGCGGGCGCGGCCGCAGGGGTTGTGGCCCGAGGCGCGCAGCCTGATCATGCTCGGCATGAGCTACGCCCCGCGCGAGGACCCGATGCGGCTGGCCGACGCGCCCGGCATCGGCCGCATCTCGGTCTATGCGCAGGGCACCGACTATCACGACGTCGTCAAGAAGGCGCTCAAGCATCTCGCCCGCTGGCTGGTCGACCGGGCGGGCGGCGCGCTGAAAGTGTTCGTCGACACCGCGCCGGTGATGGAGAAGCCGCTGTCGGCGGCGGCCGGGATCGGCTGGCAGGGCAAGCACAGCAACCTCGTCTCGCGCGAGCATGGCAGCTGGCTGTTCCTCGGCGCGATCATGACCAGCCTCGACCTGCCCCCCGACGATCCGCACGACGATCGCTGCGGCAGCTGCTCCGCCTGCCAGGCCGCCTGCCCGACCGACGCCTTCCCGCGCCCCTATGTCGTCGATGCGCGGCGCTGCATCTCCTATCTGACGATCGAGCATAAGGGGCCGATCCCGGCCGAGTTCCGCGCGCCGATCGGCAACCGCATCTATGGCTGCGACGATTGCCTGGCGGTCTGCCCGTGGAACAAGTTCGCCGAGGCCGCCGCGGCCAACCGCGCCTTCGCCGCGCGCGCCGAGCTCGCCGCGCCCGAGCTGGAGGACCTGCTCGGCCTCGACGATGCCGGCTTCCGCGCGGTGTTCGCGGGATCGCCGATCAAGCGGATCGGACGCGACCGGATGCTGCGCAACGCGCTGGTCGCCGCCGGCAACAGCGGGCTGGCGGCGCTGCTGCCGCCGGTCGTGGCGCTGCTCGACGACCCCGCGCCGGTGGTGCGCGGCGCCGCCGTCTGGGCGCTCGGCCGGCTCGATCCCGCCGGTTTCGCCGCCGAGCGGGCGGCGCGCCTGGCCTGTGAAAAGGACGAGGCCGTCGCCGCCGAATGGGACGCGGAGATTGCGGCCGCGCCCGCCGCCCGATAACAGGCGGCCCCGAAGAGAGTCGTCGGAGGGAACAGCATGGACATCATCGGAGTCGTCGGGGCGGGGCAGATGGGCGCGGGGATCGCGCAGATCGCGGCCCAGGCGGGGTTGAAGGTGCTGCTGTCGGACGTGTCGGTCGACGTTGCCGCCAAGGGCAAGGCCGGGATCGTCAAGCTGCTCGACAAGGCGGTCGAGCGCGGCAAGCTCGACGCCGGCAAGCGCGATGCCGCCGTCGACCTGATCGAGCCGGTCGGCGACCTGTCGGCGATGCGCGCCGCCGACCTGATCATCGAGGCCGCGACCGAGCGCGAGGCGGTCAAGCGCACCATCTTCGAGACGATCGGCAAGGTGCTCGCCCCCCACGCGATCCTCGCCACCAACACCTCGTCGATCTCGATCACCCGGCTGGCCCAGGCGTCGACCGATCCGGCGCGCTTCATCGGCATGCACTTCTTCAACCCGGTGCCGCTGATGCCGCTGCTCGAGCTGATCAAGGGCCTCGCCACCAGCCCCGAAGCGGTCGAGGCCGCCGAGGAATTCGGCCGCCGCACCGGCAAGACGACGATCCTCGCCGCCGACAGCCCCGGCTTCGTCGTCAACCGCATCCTGCTGCCGCTGCTCAACGAGGCCTTCTTCGCGGTGGGCGAGCGGCTCGCCTCGATCCCCGACATCGACGCGGGCGTGAAGCTGGGCCTCGGCCATCCGATGGGCCCGCTGACGCTGGCCGACATGATCGGCCTCGACACGCTGATCGAGGTGCTGCGCGTGCTCCAGTCCGATTTCGGCGATCCCAAATATCGCCCCGCCCCGATCCTGTCGAAGCTGGTCGAGGCCGGCTGGCTCGGCCGCAAGACCGGCAAGGGCTTCTACGACTATTCGGGCGAGACCCCGGTCCCGAGCTTCTGAGCACGGAAGGACCCGCCATGGCCGACCAGATCGCCTACAAGGTGCTGCTCGCCGACGAGATGGCCCGGCTCGAAGCCGATGGCCGTTTCGCCGGCGCGCCGGTCGACCTGGCCGACGGCTATATCCACCTGTCGACCGCGGCCCAGCTCGACGCGACCGTCGCGAAGCATTTCGCGGGACGGGACGGGCTGTTCGTCGCCGCGGTCGACCTCTCGGCGTTCGGCGACGCGCTGCGCTGGGAGCCGTCGCGCGGCGGCGCGCTGTTCCCGCATCTCTATGACGTGCTGACGCTCGACAGCCTGGTCGCCTACGGCCCGCTGGAACGCGACGAGGACGGTGCGGTGAAGCTGCCGGTGGCGGGGTAGAAAGGATCGTCATTCCGGCGGAGGCCGGAATCTCGGGAGACCTCGGTAACGCTTCTCTCCTGAGATCCCGGCCTCCGCCGGGATGACCAAGGAGGGTCGGAGCACCTACACCTCTTTCCGCAGCACCCGATCGGCCACCCACCCCATCGGCAGGCCGACGCAGATCAGGTGGGAGAAGAGCGCGTTGCCGACGTCCCAGGCGCCGGTGCGCGGGAACAGCTCGGGCCAGCGCAGCGGCAGGACGATCCAGTACATCACCAGATAGAGGCCGAGCCCGTAGACGGTGCCCCATAGCAGCGGCCGCCGGAGGATGAAGGGCAGCAGGCGCGCGGCGATCATGAAGACGGCCACCATCACCGTCATCAGCGCATAATGGACGATCAGCCCGGCGAGCGCGACCGGCACGCTCGATCCCTGGATCATCGGATCGCCGAACGGCCCGGCGGCGACGCCCTGCAGCACGCGGAGCGGGCCGACGCCCTTGACCGCGCTGAACGCGAAGGCGCTGAGCAGGTCGAGCGAGCCCGACAGGGCGGTGGCGGTTACGATCGCACGGGTGACGGGTCGCATGGTCTGGTCCTCTCCCCCTGTCCTGCCGACAGGATATAGCCGTTCCCTAGCTCAGCCGATAGGGCACCACGTCGCGGCGGTCGGCGTCGACCTCGATCGGCCGGCCGGCGGGCGGGAAGGCGCGCTGGTCGCAATGCTCGCGCGGGCACAGCCGGCACGAGATGCCGATCGGCGTGACCGCCCCCGGATTGCCGAGATCGAGCGCGTCGGCATAGATGAAGTCGCGGGCATGCTCGACCTCGCAGCCCAAGGCGACGGCGAAGCGGCGCGGCGCGCGGGTGAAGCTGCCCGACGGCTTGACCAGCCCCTTCGCCATCTGGACGTAGCGCACCCCGTCGGGCATCTCGGCGAGCTGGACGAGGATGCGGTCGGGGATCGCCACCGCCTCGTGGACGATCCACAGCGGGCAGGCGCCGCCGAAGCGGGCGAATTGCAGCCGCGTCGCCGAATGGCGCTTGGTGATGTTGCCCGCCATGTCGACCCGGCAGAAGAAGAATGGGATGCCGCGCTCGGCCGGGCGCTGGAGCGTCGACAGCCGATGGCAGGCCTGCTCGAAGCTGACCCCGAAGCGCTGGCACAGCCGGTCGATGTCGTGGCGCAGCCCGCGCGCGGTGTCGCGGAAGCGGCGATAGGGCATCAGCAGCGCCCCCGCCGCATAGTTGGCGAGGCCGACCGACAGCAGCGGGAAGGCCTCCGCCGCGCGGAAGCGCGCCTCGGCGGCGACCGAGGCGATCTCGCTGCGCAGGTCGAGCTGGACGAGCTGGTGCGCCATCATGAAGCGGCGCGTCTCGGGCGGCTGCGCCGATCCGATCGTCAGCAGCCCGCGCCCCGGATCGAAGCGGCGCAGCATGCCGCCGCCGTCGTCGGCCGCGGTGACGATGTCGACCCCGTGGCGCCGCTTGAGCGCATGCGCGATCAGCGCCTCGGGCAGCGGCTCGGCGTCGAGATCGTCGGCCAGCGCCTCGGCGGCGCGGTCGATCGCGTCGACATAATTGCCCTCCTCGTGGAACCAGTCGCGCACCTCCTCCCACGGCAGCCGGTCGTCGCCGGGCACGCCGCTGGCGATCCGGTCGTCGACGAGCTGGAGCCGTTCCTCGGCCCGGCGCCAGGCATCGTGGAGGCGGACGAACTGGTCGGCGAAGACCGGCTGCTGCTCGACCATGCGGTGGAGCATCTGCGGCCCGACCTCGGCATTGGCGAACAGCGGGTCGGCGAACGCCTCGCGCAGCGTCGCCAGCCGCCGCTCGGCATCGCCGGCGGTGTCGCGGTTCCAGTCGATCGGGAAGGCCTTGGCGAACGCCTCCCCCACCGCCGGGGTGATCGGCCGGTCGTCATTCTCGAGCTGCGACAGATAGGAGACCGACAGCCCGACCCGCGCCGCCATCGCCGCCTGGCCGAGCCCGACCCGCTGCCGCAGCGCGCGCAGCTCGTGCCCCGCGAACAATCTGGTGCCGGTGCGTCGCGCCATGCCGGGGCCTCCTCGTCGCCTCCGAGTGAAACAGAGTCCCGCAAATTTTGCAAATAGGAACTTCGCAAGTCCGCAAGTTCACATTTGCCTTATCGCGCAAAGCTTGAAAAGGGGGCCGCATTCAAGAATCCCAAGGAGCCTATGGTCCTATGCTGGCGATCCTGCAGAAGCTCGAGGAGAAGCGCGCGGCGGCGCGGCTGGGCGGCGGCGAGAAGCGCATCGAGGCGCAGCACCGCAAGGGCAAGCTGACCGCCCGCGAGCGCATCGAGGTGCTGCTCGACGCCGACAGCTTCGAGGAGCTCGACATGTATGTCGAGCACAACTGCACCGATTTCGGCATGGAGGCCGAGCATATCCCCGGCGACGGCGTCGTCACCGGATCGGGCACGGTCAACGGCCGCCTCGTCTTCGTCTTCAGCCAGGACTTCACCGTCTATGGCGGCGCGCTGTCGGAACGGCACGCGCAGAAGATCTGCAAGATCATGGACATGGCGATGAAGGTCGGCGCGCCGGTGATCGGCCTCAACGATTCGGGCGGCGCCCGCATCCAGGAGGGCGTCGCCTCGCTGGGCGGCTATGCCGAGGTGTTCCAGCGCAACATCCTGGCGTCGGGCGTGATCCCGCAGATCAGCGTGATCATGGGCCCCTGCGCGGGCGGCGCGGTCTATTCGCCGGCGATGACCGACTTCATCTTCATGGTGAAGGACAGCTCGTTCATGTTCGTCACCGGCCCCGACGTGGTCAAGACCGTCACCAACGAGGTGGTGACGCAGGAGGAGCTGGGCGGCGCCGTCACCCACACCACCAAGACCTCGGTCGCGGACAACGCCTTCGACAACGACATCGAGGCGCTGCTGTCGGTGCGCGAGTTCGTCGACTTCCTGCCGCTGTCGAACCGGCACGACCTGCCCGAGCGGCCGACCGACGACCCCTGGGACCGCGCCGAGCCGAGCCTCGACACGCTGATCCCCGACAGCGCGACCAAGCCCTACGACATGAAGGAGCTGATCGCGAAGGTCGTCGACGAGGGCGACTTCTTCGAGGTGCAGCCGAACCATGCCGGCAATATCGTGATCGGCTTCGGCCGGATCGAGGGCCGCCCGGTCGGCATCGTCGCCAACCAGCCGATGGTGCTGGCCGGCTGTCTCGACATCAACTCGTCGAAGAAGGCGGCGCGCTTCGTCCGCTTCTGCGACGCGTTCGACATCCCGATCGTCACCTTCGTCGACGTGCCCGGCTTCCTGCCCGGCACCGCGCAAGAGCATAACGGCATCATCAAGCATGGCGCCAAGCTGCTGTTCGCCTATGGCGAGGCGACCGTCCCGAAGATCACCGTCATCACCCGCAAGGCCTATGGCGGCGCCTATGACGTGATGGCGTCGAAGCATCTGCGCGGCGACCTCAACTATGCCTGGCCGACCGCCGAGATCGCGGTGATGGGCGCCAAGGGCGCGGTCGAGATCATCTTCCGCAAGGACATCGGCGACGCCGCGAAGATCGCCGAGCGCACCAGGGAATATGAGGACCGCTTCGCCAACCCGTTCGTGGCGGCGTCGAAGGGCTTCATCGACGAGGTGATCATGCCGCATTCGACCCGCCGGCGGATCGCGCTCGGCCTGCGCAAGCTGCGCAACAAGAGCCTCGAGAATCCCTGGAAGAAGCACGACAACATTCCCTTGTGAGGTCTTTTCACCCGTCATTCCCGCGAAAGCGGGAATCCACAGTCACGGAGCGTTCGATATCTGGCGGTACCGCCGTCCATGGCTTCCCGCTTTCGCGGGAATGACGAGAAGACGGTTCCGATGAAGCATCTTTCCCGGCAGCGGGGCATGGAGTGAGTGGAATGGAAGACATCTACATCGTCGGCGCCGCGCGGACCGCGATCGCCGATTTCGGCGGCGCGCTGAAGGACGTTCCCCCGGCCGACCTCGGCGTGATCGTCGCCAGGGCGGCGCTGGAGCGCGCCGGGCTCGAACCCGGCGACGTGCAGAATGTGGTGATGGGCCAGGTGATGCCGACCGAACCGCGCGACGCCTATCTGGCGCGCATGGTCGGCGTGACCGCGGGCGTGCCGATCGAGACGCCGGCGCTGACCCTCAACCGGCTGTGCGGTTCGGGCGTCGAGGCGATCGTCACCGGCGCCAAGGCGATGGTGCTGGGCGAGTCGGACATCGTCCTCGCCGGCGGCGCCGAGGTGATGAGCCGTGTCCCCCATGTCGTGAAGGGCGCGCGCTGGGGCACCAAGATGGGCAATGTCGAGATGACCGACGGCCTGATCGAGGCGCTGAGCGATCCGTTCGACAAGGTCCATATGGGCATCACCGCCGAGAATGTCGCCGAACGCTACCAGATCACCCGCGAGGCGCAGGACGCGCTGGCGCTGCAGGGCCACCAGCGCGCCGCCAGGGCGATCGCCGAGGGCCGCTTCAAGGCGCAGATCGTCCCGGTCGAGGTGAAGACCCGCAAGGGCGTCGTCGCCTTCGACACCGACGAGCATGTCCGCGGCGACGTCTCGGCCGAGGAGCTGGCCAAGCTGCGTCCGGTCTTCAAGAAGGACGGCACCGTCACCGCCGCCAATGCCAGCGGCATCAACGACGGCGCGGCGATGGTCGTGCTGGCGACGAAGAAGGCGGTCGACGCCAAGGGCCTGAAGCCGCTCGCCCGCATCCTGAGCTGGGGCCATGCCGGGGTCGAGCCGCTCTATATGGGCATCGGCCCGGTCAAGGCGGTGCCGATCGCGCTGGAGCGCGCCGGCCTGACCCTGGCCGACATCGACGTGATCGAGGCGAACGAAGCGTTCGCCGCGCAGGCCTGCGCGGTGGCGCAGGAGCTGGGCTTCGATCCCGACAAGGTCAACCCGAACGGATCGGGCGTCGCGCTCGGCCATCCGGTCGGCGCGACCGGCGCGATCCTGACCGTCAAGACCGTCTACGAACTGGAGCGCATCGGCGGCCGCTACGGCCTGATCACCATGTGCATCGGCGGCGGCCAGGGCATCGCCATGGTGGTGGAGCGCTGCGCATGAAGCTCGGCCGGCTCAACCATGTCGGGGTCGCCACCCCGTCGATCGAGAAGAGCATCGCCTTCTACCGCGACGTGATGGGCGCCGAGGTGATCCGCGAGCCGTTCGACCTGCCCGCGCAGGGCGTGAAGGTCTGCTTCGTCGACACCCCGAACAGCCAGATCGAGCTGATCGAGCCGCTCGGCGAATCCTCCCCGATCGCGGGCTTCATCGCCAAGAATCCCGAGGGCGGCCAGCACCATATCTGCTATGAAGTGCCCGACATCCACGCCGCCAAGTCCTGGTTCGAGGGCAAGGGCGCGCGCGTGCTGGGCGAGCCGCGCATCGGCGCGCACGGCACGCTGATCTTCTTCGTCCACCCGCGCGACATGGGCGGGGTGCTGACCGAGATCATGGAAACCCCGCGACCCGGCGTCAGCCACTGACGGCGCCCCTGAGGTTCGGAAGGAAGCAGCGATGAGCGACGACAAGCCCGATCTGGCCCGCTGGGAGGCCGCCGCCGCCAAGGAGGTCAAGGGCAAGGACCTGACCTGGAACACGCCCGAGGGGATCGCGGTCAAGCCGCTCTACACCGCTGCGGACGTGGCCGGCATCGACCCCGGCCTGCCCGGCTTCGCGCCGTTCACGCGCGGGGTGCGCGCATCGATGTATGCCGGCCGTCCCTGGACGATCCGCCAATATGCCGGCTTCTCGACCGCCGAGGAATCGAACGCCTTCTACCATCGCAACCTCAAGGCCGGGCAGAAGGGCCTGTCGGTCGCCTTCGACCTGGCGACCCATCGCGGCTATGACAGTGACCACCCGCGCGTCACCGGCGACGTCGGCAAGGCGGGCGTGGCGATCGACACGATCGACGACATGAAGATCCTGTTCGACGGCATCCCGCTCGACCAGATGTCGGTGTCGATGACGATGAACGGCGCGGTGATCCCGGTGCTCGCCTTCTTCATCGTCGCGGGCGAGGAGCAGGGCGTGCCGATGGCCCAGCTCGACGGGACCATCCAGAACGACATCCTCAAGGAGTTCATGGTCCGCAACACCTATATCTACCCGCCCGAGCCGAGCATGCGGATCATCTCGGACATCTTCGCCTTCACGAGCGCGAACATGCCCAAGTTCAACTCGATCTCGATCTCGGGCTATCACATGCAGGAAGCCGGGGCGACGCAGGTCCAGGAGCTGGCCTTCACCATCGCCGACGGCATGGAATATGTGAAATACGGCGTCGCCTCGGGCCTCGACATCGACAAGTTCGCCGGGCGCCTCAGCTTCTTCTTCGCGATCGGCATGAACTTCTTCATGGAGATCGCCAAGCTGCGCGCCGCGCGGGTGCTGTGGCACCGGGTGATGACGAAGCTCGGCGCCAGGGACGAGCGCTCGAAGATGCTGCGCACCCATTGCCAGACCTCGGGCGTCTCGCTGACCGAGCAGGACCCGTACAACAACGTCATGCGCACCACGATCGAGGCGATGGCGGCGATGCTGGGCGGCACCCAGTCGCTCCACACCAATGCGCTCGACGAGGCGATCGCGCTGCCGACCGACTTCTCCGCCCGGATCGCGCGCAACACCCAGATCGTCATCCAGGAAGAGACCGGGATGACCAAGGTCGTCGATCCGCTCGGCGGCTCCTATTATGTCGAGAGCCTGACCCGGGAGCTGGTCGACCGCGCCTGGGAGATCATCGAGAAGGTCGAGGCCGAGGGCGGCATGGCGAAGGCCGTGGCGGCCGGCTGGCCCAAGGCGATGATCGAGGAGGCCTCGGCCGCCAAGGCGGCGCGGATCGACCGCGTCGAGGAGGTGATCGTCGGCGTCAACAAGTACAAGCTGGCGCAGGAAGACCCGATCGACATCCTCGACGTCGACAATGTCGCGGTGCGCGAGGCGCAGATCCGCCGCATCCAGGCGGTCAAGGCCGGCCGCGACGAGGCGACGTGCCAGGCGGCGCTCGCGGCGCTGACCGAAGGCGCGCAGGGCAGCGCGAACCTGCTCGCCCTTGCCGTCGACTGCGCCCGCGCCCACGCGACGCTGGGCGAGATCTCGGCGGCGATGGAGGCGGTGTTCGGCCGCTTCGGCACCAACCCGACCCCGGTCAAAGGCATCTATGGCGGCGCCTATGGCGACGATCGCCGCTGGGCGGGGCTGGTCGACGGGGTCGAGACGATCACCCGGCGCAAGGGCCGCAAGCCCCGCATGCTGGTCGCCAAGATGGGCCAGGACGGGCACGACCGCGGCGCCAACCTCGTCTCCTCGGCGTTCGGCGACCTCGGCTTCGAGGTGGTGGCGGGGCCGCTGTTCCAGACCCCGAAGGAAGCCGCCGAGCTGGCGCTCAAGGCCGATGTCGACGTGGTCGGCGCGTCCAGCCTCGCCGCCGGCCACAAGACGCTGATCCCCGAGCTGATCCAGCACCTCAAGGATGCCGGGCGCGGCGACATCAAGGTGGTCGCCGGCGGCGTCATCCCGGCGCAGGATTATCAGTTCCTCCGCGACGCGGGGGTGCAGGGGATTTTCGGCCCCGGCACGAATCTCGTCAACGCGGCCACCGAAGTGCTACGGCTGTTGGGTCACAACCAACCGCCCGAAGGCTTCGAGGAGGCCGCTGAATGAATGCCCATGCCAACCCCCGCCCCGCCGTCCGGTCCGACTGGACGCGCGAGGAGATCGCGGCCTTGTTCGACCTGCCGTTCAACGACCTGCTGTGGCAGGCGCAGGCCGCGCATCGCGCCGCCCATGCGGCGAACGAGGTCCAGCTCTCGACCCTGCTGTCGATCAAGACCGGCGGCTGTCCCGAGGATTGCGGCTATTGCAACCAGTCGGTCCATGCGGAAACGGGCCTCAAGGCGACCAAGCTGATGGACGTGCGCGCGGTGCTCCAGTCCGCCGCGCAGGCCCGGGACGCCGGCTCGACCCGCTTCTGCATGGGCGCCGCCTGGCGCAACCCCAAGGACCGCGACATGCCCGCCATCGTCGAGATGGTGAAGGGCGTCCGCCAGATGGGGATGGAGACCTGCATGACCCTCGGCATGCTGACCGGGGACCAGGCCCGGACGCTCGCCGATGCGGGGCTCGACTATTACAACCACAATATCGACACCGCGCCCGAGCGTTACGACCAGGTGATCACCACCCGGACCTTCGAGGACCGGATCGAGACGCTCGAGCATGTCCGCGAGGCGGGGATCAACGTCTGCTGCGGCGGCATCGTCGGCATGGGCGAGACGCGCGCCGACCGGGTCGGCTTCATCCATGCGCTGGCGACACTGCCGGTCCATCCCGAGAGCGTGCCGGTCAACGCGCTGGTGCCGGTCAAGGGCACGGTGCTCGGCGACATGCTCGCCGACACGCCGCTGGCGAAGATCGACGAGATCGAGTTCGTCCGCACCGTCGCGGTCGCGCGGATCACCATGCCGGCCTCGATGGTCCGCCTGTCGGCGGGCCGCGAGAGCATGTCCGACGCGGCGCAGGCGCTGTGCTTCATGGCCGGGGCCAATTCGATCTTCACCGGCGACAAGCTGCTCACCACCGACAATGCCGGCGACGACAGGGACGCCGCGCTGTTCGCCCGGCTCGGCGTCACGCCGATGGCGGCCGAGTGCAAGGTCGAGCTGGCGGCGGAGTAACCGTTTCTCTTCGTCATGCTGAACTTGTTTCAGCATCCACCCAGCAACACGCCCCGGCGCTCGTGGCCTGGTGGATCCTGAAACGAGTTCAGGATGACGGTTCGGACTAAGAAGGACGACGATGTTCAAGAAAATCCTGATCGCCAATCGCGGCGAGATCGCCTGTCGCGTGATCAAGACCGCCCGCCGGATGGGCATCAAGACCGTTGCCGTCTATTCGGACGCCGACGCGCGCGCGCCGCATGTCGAGATGGCCGACGAGGCCGTCCATATCGGCGCCTCGCCCGCGTCGGAGAGCTATCTGATCGCCGACCGGATCATCCAGGCGTGCAAGGACACCGGCGCCGAGGCGGTCCACCCCGGTTACGGCTTCCTGTCGGAGCGGACCAGCTTCGCCGAGGCGCTGGCCGCCGCCAACATCGCCTTCATCGGCCCGCCGGCCAATGCGATCGCCGCGATGGGCGACAAGATCGAATCGAAGAAGCTGGCGATGGAGGCCGGCGTCAACGTCGTCCCCGGCTATGTCGGCGAGATCGACGACACCGACCATGCCGTCCGCATCGCCAACGACATCGGCTATCCGGTGATGATGAAGGCGTCGGCCGGCGGCGGCGGCAAGGGCATGCGCCTCGCCTATTCGGAGAAGGACGTCCGCGAGAATTTCGACAGCGTCAAGCGCGAGGGGCTGAACAGCTTCGGCGACGACCGCGTCTTCATCGAGAAGTTCATCGAGAGCCCGCGCCACATCGAGATCCAGGTGCTCGGCGACAAGCATGGCAACATCGTCTACCTCAACGAGCGCGAATGCTCGATCCAGCGCCGCCACCAGAAGGTGGTCGAGGAGGCGCCGTCGCCCTTCGTCAGCCCGGAGATGCGCAAGGCGATGGGCGAGCAGTGCGTCGCGCTCGCCCGCGCGGTCGGCTATTTCAGCGCCGGCACCGTCGAGCTGATCGTCTCGGGCGCCGACAAGACCGGCCAGGGCTTCTACTTCCTCGAGATGAACACCCGGCTCCAGGTCGAGCATCCCGTCACCGAATGCATCACCGGGCTCGACCTGGTCGAGCAGATGATCCGCGTCGCCTATGGCGAGAAGCTGGCCTTCACCCAGGCCGACGTGAAGATCAACGGCTGGGCGGTCGAGAACCGCGTCTATGCCGAGGACCCCTATCGCGGCTTCCTGCCGTCGACCGGCCGCCTCGTCCGCTACCGGCCGCCGGCCGAGGTCGACAATGTCCGCGTCGACGACGGCGTCTATGAGGGCTCCGAGATCTCGATGTTCTACGACCCGATGATCGCCAAGCTGATCACCTGGGGCGAGACCCGCGAGGCGGCGATCGACCGGCAGATCACCGCGCTCGACCGGTTCGAGATCGACGGCATCGGCCATAATGTCGATTTCCTGTCGGCGCTGATGCAGCATCCGCGCTTCCGCTCGGGCAACATCACCACCGGCTTCATCGCCGAGGAATTCCCCGAAGGCTTCACCGGCGCCGCCGCCGATGCGAAGCTGGGCCTGCACCTCGCCGCGGTGGCGGGCGTGCTGGCCAGCATCGACACCGCCCGCGCGGCGCAGATCGACGGCCGGCTCAACGGCCCTGCCGATCCCTCGACGAGCTGGGTCGTCACCCTCGACAAGGTCGAGCGCCAGATCGAGATCCTCGGCGACGCGGTCAGCGTCGACGGCACCCCGGTGGTGGTCGACGCCCCCTATGTGCCGGGGCAGAAGCTGGTCGAGGCGGTGATCGACGGCGAGCCGCTGTCGATCCGGGTCGAGCGCAAGCGCACCGGCTGGCGCTTCACGACGCGGGGCGCGAGCCACGAGCTGCGCGTGCTGACCCCGCGCGTCGCGTCGCTGGCGCACCACATGATCGAGAAGATCCCGCCCGACATGTCGCGCTTCCTGCTCTGCCCGATGCCGGGCCTGGTGACCGCGATCCACGTCGCCGAGGGCGCAAAGGTCGAGGCCGGCCAGCCGCTCGCGGTGGTCGAGGCGATGAAGATGGAGAACATCCTGCGCGCCGAGAAGGCCGGCACGGTCAAGGCCGTCGCCGCCAAGGCCGGCGACAGCCTTGCCGTCGACGCGGTGATCCTCGAATTCGAGTGACCTCCCCACTCCCGTCATGCCGGCGGAGGCCGGCATGACGGGTCAAGGCAGCTGGTCGCAGGTCCTCATTCGCTCCAGTGGATGTCGATCGCCTGCTCGGCGTCGGCGAGGACCCGGCCGATCGGCAGGCTCGAGCTGGCCCCTTCCTTGAGGGCCCTTTCGAGCAGCTTCTTCTTCTCCTTGCCGGTCAGCACCAGCATCACCGTGCGCGCCGACAGGATCGCCGCCTTGGTCAGCGTCACCCGCGCGACCGGGGCCTCGGGGGGCAGCGGATCGGGCATCACCCCGACCGCGCGGCGCGCCTTGGGGGCGCCCAGCGCGTCGTCGAGGTCGGGCCCGGCGAAGATCGAGGCGGTGTGGCCGTCGGTGCCGACGCCGAGCCACACCAGGTCCGGCGGCCAGGGGAAATCCTGCAGCCGGGCGTCGGCGGCCATGCCGGCGCTGCGATAGTCGGGCGCCTTCTCGCTGATCACCGGCACCACCCGCGCGCCCTTCGGCAGGAAGACCCTGGCGAGCGCCGCGGCGTTCGACAGCGGATCGGTCATCGCCACGATCCGCTCGTCGGTCGGGATGATCGTCACCCGCTTCCAGTCGATCTTCGCCTTGGCCAGCTTCTCGTAGATCGGCAGCGGCGTCTGGCCGCCCGGCAGCGCGAGCAGGCACTGGCCCCGCGCGTCGAGCGCCGATTCGATGATGAAGCCGACATCGCCCGCCACCGCTTCGGCAAGCTCGGCCGGGTCCTCATAGTCCCACCATTCGGCCTCGATCATATCGTCTTCCTTGTCCTTCTATTTCCAAATCCTCCCTGCGCGTTAGCGCGGGGAGGGGGACCGCGCAAAGCGCGGTGGAGGGGTCTGCGACCCCAACCCCTCCACCACCCTATGGGTGGTCCCCCTCCCCACGTTTCACGTGGGGAGGAATAATTCCACGTCAATCATGCCACGTGACGCGGTCGCGTTCGGTGAGGGCGATGGCGGCGGAGGGGCCCCATGTACCGGCCATATAGGGCTTGGGCTTCATGGCATTGGCGGCCCAGCCGTCGCGGATCGCGTCGACCCATTCCCATTGCGCCTCGACCTCGTCGCGCCGCACGAACAGCGTCTGGTCGCCCTCGACCAGGTCGAGCAGCAGCCGCTCATAGGCGATCCGCCGCCGGCTGTCGGCGAAGGCGTTCGGCATCGATATGTCGAGCGGCACCTCCCTCAGCCTGATCCCGTCGCGGTCGAGCCCCGGCTCCTTCGCCATCAGCAGCAGCCGGACATTCTCGTCGGGCTGCAAACGGATGATCAGCTTGTTGGGTTGCAGCACCGCGCCCCGCCCGTCGAAGATCGAGTGCGGCACGCCCTTGAACTGGATGAAGATCTCTGACTGACGGCTCGGCAGCCGCTTGCCCGTGCGCAGGTAGAAGGGAACCCCCTTCCACCGCCAATTGTCGATGTTCGCCTTCAGCGCGACGAAGGTCTCGGTGTCCGACGACTTGCCCAGCTCGTCGACATAGCCCGGCACCGGACCACCCGCCACCGCGCCGGCGCCATATTGCCCGATCACGCTGTGGCTCGCCGCCGTCGCCCGGTCGATCGGGCGCAGCGAGCGGAACACCTTCACCTTCTCGTCGCGCACCGCCGCCGCGTCGAACCGCGCCGGCGGCTCCATCGCCACCAGCGCCAGCAGCTGGAGCATGTGGTTCTGCACCATGTCCCTGAGCGCCCCCGCCCCGTCGTAGAAGCCGACCCGGCCCTCCAGCCCGACCGTCTCCGACACGGTGATCTGGACATGGTCGATCCCGCCCTCGCGCCACAGCGGCTCGAACAGCCCGTTGGCGAAGCGCAGCGCCAGCAGGTTCTGGACCGTCTCCTTGCCCAGATAATGGTCGATCCGGAAGATCCGCTCCTCGGGGAAGACCGATCCGACCGCGTCGTTGATCTCGCGGCTCGACGCCATGTCGTAGCCGAGCGGCTTCTCCAGCCCGATCCGCACCCCCTCGCCCGCCAGCCCCGCCTTGGCGAGACCGTCGATCGTCGCCCCGAACAGCGACGGCGCGGTCGACAGGAAGATCGACAGCCCCCGCTCGGTCGACCCGACCTTCTCCGCGAGCGCGGCGAAGTCGCCCTCCTTCGAGGCGTCGACCGGGACATAGCCGACCCGCGCGAGGAAGCCGCCCAGCGCCGCCTCGTCGAGCCGCTCGGCCGGCACGAAGCGGCGCAGCGCCTGCTCGACGAACCCCCGGAACGCCGCGTCGTCATGCCCGCTGCGCGCCGTCCCCACGATCGCCAGACCCGACGGCAGCAGCCCATCCGCCGCCAGCCCGTACAGCGACGGCAGCAGCATCCGCTGCGACAGGTCTCCCGTCGCACCAAACAACAGCAGCTTCTCGCTCGGTGACGTCACTGCGGATTCTCCTTGTGGTCCGGCGGTCGCCGGGAAGGTCGTGCCGCCATCGTCACGGCGGTGGAACATGGTTGTAGCAAATCGATCGCGATGCGGTAGCCGCCGTGTCGCATTGCGCCATTATTGCCGGGTCATCGTTGCAGCAAGGGGACGCCATGATGACGCAGGCCCTCGATCGGGTTGAACGCCGCCTTGCCGTCCGGCTCGCCGATGGCGCGGCCGACGTCGTCGCGGCGCAGCGATTGCGCTACGACATCTTCTTCCGCGACATGGGCGCGACGCCCGAGCCGCAGGCGGCCGACGCCGGCCAGGGCCGCGACGTCGACCCTTACGACATGCTGTGCGACCATCTGCTGGTCGAGGACCATGCGCGCGCCGGCAGCCCGGTGGTGGGCACCTATCGGCTGCTCCGCCAGAGCGTCGCCGAGGCGCATGACGGCTTCTATTCGGCGCACGAGTTCGACCTGTCGGCGGTGATCGCGCACGGCCGGCGCGAGGGCGTCGAGCTGCTCGAACTCGGCCGTTCCTGTGTCGACCCCGCCTATCGCGACGCCGGCACCATCCAATTGCTGTGGCGCGGCATCGCCGACTATCTGCAGCGCCACCGGATCGGCCATATGTTCGGTTGCGCGAGCTTTCCCGGTACCGACCCGGCCGAGCATGCCGAGGGCCTGTCGCTGCTCGCCCACAACCACATGGCGGTGCCCGAGCTGCGCGCCCGCGCGATCGGCGCGCATGCCATCCCGCTCGGCCCGCTGCCGCTTGGCGGCTATGACCCGCGCATCGCCTCGCGCCGGCTGCCGCCGCTGATCAAGGCCTATCTGCGGGTCGGCGCCGAGGTCGGCGACGGCGCCTATATCGACCACGCCTTCAACACGATCGACGTGTTCGTGCTGATGCCCGTGGCCCGCATCGCCGCCCGCTACGCCCAGCGCTTCGAGGTCGCGGCGTAAGACCCCGTCACGCGTCGTCCCGGCGGAGGCCGGGACCTCGGGCGGCTCCAGCGTCGACCTTCTCTCCTCTCTCCGGAGATGCCGGCCTCCGCCGGCATGACGGAGGCGTCTTGGCCTTTATACCCATTGACGCCGCCGCCCCGGAGTGGTGATCCGCCCTCAAAGCAATTCCGGGAGGATCATCGTGCGGCATCTTCGTTTCCTGCTGACCGCGGCCTGCGTCGGGCTCATCGCCGGCCCGGCCTGGGCCGACGATGCGGCGGAGATCGTCGTCACCGGCCAGGGCCTGCCACGCTCGCCCGGCGACGCCGCGTTCGACGTGATCAGCATCGACCGCGCCCGGCTGGAGGCGTCGGCGAGCGGGCGGATGGAGGACATCCTGCGCGACGCCGCCGGCTTCCAGCAATTCCGCCGTTCCGACGCGCGATCGGCGCATCCGACCAGCCAGGGGGCGACGCTGCGCGGCCTCGGCGGCAACGCCTCGACCCGCGCGCTGATCCTGCTCGACGGCGTGCCGATGGTCGATCCGTTCGGCGGCTGGGTGAGCTGGGCCGCGCTCGATCCGGCGCGGATCGGCCATGTCCGCGTCACGCGCGGCGGCGGCAGCGGCGTCTATGGCCCCGGCGCGCTGGCCGGGACGATCGAGCTGTCGAGCATGAGCCCGGACGAGGCGCACGCCGTCGACGCGAGCGTCGCCTATGGCAGCCGCGACTCGATCGACGCCGACGCGACGGTGACGGCGCGGCTCGGCGGCGGCTTCCTGATGCTGTCGGGCGGCCATGCGCAGGGCGACGGCTTCATCCCCGTCGTCGAGGAGGATCGCGGCCCGATCGACCGCGCCGCGCGCTACAAGCAGAGCCGCGCCGCCGCCCGCGCGGTGATCCCGGTCGGCGCTGAGACCGAGCTGCAGGCCAACGGCTCCTTCCTGCTCGACCGGCGCGACCGCGGCGTCCCCTTCACCGGCAACAGCAACCTCGCGGTCGACAGCTCGATCCGGCTGGTCGGGCGCGGCCGCTGGGGGTGGGAGGCGACCGCCTGGCTCCAGCACCGCGAATTCTCGAGCGGCTTCGCCAGCATCGGCGCCGGCCGCGCCACCGTCAGCCAGTCGCTCGACCAGTATAACGTCCCCGCCAACGGCTTCGGCGGGCGGATCGAGCTGCGCCCGCCGCTCGGCGAAGGGATCAGCCTGCGGATCGGCGGCGACGCCCGCCATGTCAACGGACGCACCGAGGAACGCGTCGTCTCGACCAACGCCAACCGCGTCGCGGGCGGCGAGCAGAATGTCTTCGGCGGCTTCGCCGAACTGGCGCTGCTGCCCGCCACGGGGCTGACGCTGACCGCGAGCGGCCGGGTCGACCATTGGCAGCTCCGCGACGGCCAGCGCACCGAGATCAGCCGCGCGACCGGCGCCCTGATCGCCGCCAACAGCGCGCGCTATCCCGACCGGTCGGGGACCGAGGCGACCGGCCGCGCCGGCATCGCCTGGAGCCCGCCGGGCGCGGCGGCGGTCAGCCTGCGCGCGGCGGCCTATACCGGCTGGCGCCTGCCGACCCTCAACGAGCTCTACCGCCCGTTCCGCGCGGGCAATGATTCGACCATCGCCAACCCGCTGCTCGATCCCGAGCGGGTCAAGGGGATCGAGGGCGGCGCCGAATATGCGCCGCTGCCCGGATGGAAGCTGGGGGCGACGATCTTCTGGAACCGGCTCGACGACGCGATCTCGAACGTCACCATCGCGCCCAACACCCGCCAGCGCCAGAATGTCGACGCGATCCGCAGCCGCGGCATCGAGGTCGACGGCATGGCGACGCTGGGCGAGTGGCGCGCGATCGCCAGCTATTCGCACATCGACCCGCGCGTCCGCGCGTCCGGCGCGGCGCTCGGCCTCGCCGGCCTGCGCCCCGCCCAGACGCCGCGCGACCAGGCGAGCGCCTCGATCGAGTGGAACCGCCCCGACACCGCCCGGATCGGCGTCACCGCGCGCTATGTCGCCAGCCAATATGAGGACGACCAGAACAGCCGCCGCCTCGACGACGCGCTGACCTTCGACGCGGTCGCCGCGCTCGACCTCGGCCGGGGCTTCACCGCCGAGCTGCGCGGCGAGAACATCGCCAACAAGCGCGTCGAGGCGACCGTCGGCGCCGACGGCACCGTCGAACGCGCGACGCCGCGGACGCTGTGGGTGGCGTTGAAGTACAGGCGGTAGCTCCCAAAAATTCTCCCTCCCCTTCAGGGGAGGGATGAAAGGGTGGGGTACGGAGCCAAGGGGGTCGATCCCCCTTGGCGAAGTTCTACGGGACGAGCGAGGAAGCTCGCTGCGCTCGCACCCACCCCCTTCCCCTCCCTTGAAAGGGAGGGGGGATAAGGGCAGTGTCCGCTTCCATTCGGAGGGGGCCCCATCATCCCATGATCATCGACAGCGACGCCGCGCCGGCCATTCGTCCGCCCTTCTGGCGATCGCTCTATGCGCAGGTGCTGCTGGCGATCGTGCTGGGCGTGCTGCTCGGCTGGCTGGCGCCCGATGTCGGCGCGCAGCTCAAGCCGCTCGGCGACGCGTTCATCAAGCTGGTCAAGATGATCATCGCGCCGGTGATCTTCCTGACCGTGGTGACCGGCATCGCCGGGCTCAGCCATCTCGGCGATCTCGGCCGGGTCGCGCTCAAGGCGTTCGGCTATTTCCTCGCGGTGTCGACGCTCGCGCTGATCGTCGGCCTGTTCGTCGCCAATGTCGTCCAGCCGGGCGCGGGGATGCACATCGCCGTCGCCGACCTCGATAGCAGCCACATCGCCGACTATGCCAAGGCCGCGCACGACCAGTCGCTGGTCGGCTTCCTGATGGCGATCATCCCCGACACGCTGCTCTCGGCGCTGGCGCAGGGCGAGATCCTCCAGGTGCTGTTCGTCGCGATCCTGTTCGGCATCGCGCTGTCGCTGGTCGGCGAGCGCGCCCAGCCGGTGACCGACCTGCTCGAACGGCTGGTCGCCGTCGTCTTCCGGCTGGTCGGGATATTGATGAAGGCGGCCCCGATCGGCGCGTTCGGCGCGATGGCCTTCACCATCGGCAAGTTCGGGCTGGGCAGCCTCGCCAATCTCGGCGGGCTGGTGCTGTGCTTCTACCTGACCTCGATCGGCTTCGTCCTCGTCGTCCTCGGCATCATCGCGCGGATCGCCGGCTTCTCGATCCTGCGGCTGATCGCCTATCTCAAGGACGAGCTGCTGCTGGTGCTCGGCACCTCCTCCTCCGAAAGCGCGCTGCCCAACCTGATGGCGAAGATGGAGCAGGCCGGCTGCGCCAAGCCGATCGTCGGGCTGGTCGTGCCGACCGGCTATTCGTTCAACCTCGACGGCACCAACATCTACATGACGCTGGCGGCGCTGTTCATCGCCCAGGCCTGCGACGTCGACCTGTCGCTGGGCGAGCAGATCAGCCTGCTGCTGGTGGCGATGCTGTCGTCGAAGGGCGCCGCCGGGGTGACCGGCGCGGGCTTCGTCACCCTCGCGGCCACCCTGTCGATCGTGCCGTCGGTGCCGGTCGCGGGGATGGCGCTGATCCTCGGCATCGACCGCTTCATGTCCGAATGCCGCAGCCTCACCAACTTCGTCGGCAACGCCGTCGCCACCGTCGTCGTCGCCCGCTGGGAAGGCCAGCTCGACCGCGAGAAGCTCAAGGCCGCGCTGGGCTAGACGATTCCGGCCCGTGCTTTGACAGCGCCCCAATATGTTGATATCAACCCTTCTCGTCCGACAGAGCGAGAGAGAGGAGTCCGTCATGCCGATCGACCAGAACGCCGCCATCGAGATCACCGGCTTCGCCTGGGTGCCCGATTTCGCCCGCGGCTTCGTCCGTGACCTGCGGCCGCGCTGGGCTTGCGAGGAGGCCGGGCTCGGCTATCGCGAGCGGCTGATCGGCTTCGAGACGGCGAAGGGCGCGGACTATCGCCGCGAGCAGCCGTTCGGCCAGGTCCCCGCCTATCGCGACGAGGAGGTGCAGATGTTCGAGAGCGGCGCGATGGTGCTGCGCATCGCCGAGCGTTGCGAGCGGCTGATGCCGCGCACCGCGCAGGGCCGCGCCCGGGTGCTGACCTGGGTGACGGCGGCGCTCAACAGCGTCGAGCCGTTCGTCTTCGACCTCGTCAATATCGACACCTTCAACCCCGACGCCGAATGGGGCCGCCTGCGCCGCCCGCAGGTGATCGAGACGCTGCGCGGACGACTCGCCGCGCTCGCCGGCTGGCTTGGCGACAAGGACTATCTGGAGGGCGACTTCACCGCCGCCGACATCGTCATGGCGACGGTGCTGCGCGAGGTGTCCGACGATGCGCTGATGGCCGAATTCCCGACCCTCGCCGCCTATCGCGACCGCTGCACCGCGCGGCCGGCCTTCCAGGCGGCGCATGCCGCCCAGCTCGCCTCCTTCGCGGCGGAGCCGGTGCCCGCCTGAACCCGCCGGTCAGGCGCCCCAGATCGTCTCGGCATAGCGCAGGAAATTGGCGCCCAGGATCTTCTCGATCCGGGCGCTGCCATAGCCCTTCGCCTGGAGCAGCCGGGCGAGCGTGCGGAACTGGTCGGGCCCGCGCAGGTCGACGACGAAGGGATAGGTGTCGGGCCGCTCGCCCGCCGCGCTGATCCCGGCGGCGCGGCGCTCGGCGATCTCCTTGGCGAGCGTGGCCTCATAGGCCTTGAGATCGTCGATCGCGGTGACGTCGCCGTCGGTGCCGATGCCGACATGGTCCTCGCCGCAGACATTCACCGCATGGTCGATATGCGCGACGACGTCCTCGGCGCGGGCATGGCCGGTCGCGTTGAGGAAGGGCATGAAATAGATGCCGACGAAGCCGCCCCGCTCGGCCACCAGCCGCAGCTCGGCGTCGGTCTTGTTGCGCGGCAGGTCGACCAGCGCGCGGCAGCCGGTGTGGTTGATCGAGATCGGCGCGCGCGAGGCGCGGGCCGCCTCCAGGCAGGTCCGCTCGCCGCTGTGCGACAGGTCGACCATCACCCGCAGCGCGTTGAGCCGGGCGATCAGCTCGTGCCCGAACGGGGTGATCCCGCGATTCTCGGGCGCCATCGATCCGTCGCCGATCTGGTTGGCGGGATTGTAGGTGAGTTGGAAGATGCGCACGCCGAGATTCGCGAAGATGTCGGCGCGGCCGACGTCCTTGCCCATCATCGCGCCGTTCTGGAAACCGTAGATCAGCCCGACCTTGCCCTCCGTCCGGGCGCGGCGGATGTCGGCGGCGGTGAGGATCTTGACCAGGTCGCGGCCATGCTCGCGCACCAGCCGATCGGTCGCGGCGATGTCGCGGACGCTCGCCTCGAACGGATCGGCGGGGCCCGCCACATAGCCGAGCGTGATGTTGACCGCGGTCAGCCCCGAGGCATGCGCTTCCGCCAGCACGCGCGGGCTGAAGCGCGGGACGAGGCCGTCGCCCCGGTCGTTGGGATCGCCCAGCCCGCCGAGCGCATTGACGACGATCCGGCCCGTGAGCGGATCGGCCGCAGCCGCCGCCAGCAGCGGCCCCGGCAGGGCCGCCGTCGCCGCCGTCGCCGTGGCGAGCGCCAGGAATTCGCGCCGTTCAATCGTCATCGCCGTCCCCCATTTCCACCCTGGTCGTCGGCCGATAGTCGCCGCGCGGATAGGCGCGGCCGCGCTTCACCACCGTCTCGATCGTCCGGATATTGCCGATGTCGGCGGCCGGATCGGCGGCCAGCACCAGGAAATTGGCGAGCTTGCCGGGCTCGATCGACCCCATGTCGGCCGCCTGCCCCGTCGCCTGCGCGCCGACCAGCGTCGCCGAGCGGATCACCTCGATCGGCGGCATGCCGACGTCGCGGGCGAGGAAGAACATCTCCTCATGCACGTCGGGCCAGTCGCTGCGATAGCCCTGGACGAAGTCGGTGCCGGTCGAGATCGGCACCCCGGCCTTCCACGCCTGCCGAGTCAGCCGGGTCGTCGTGGCGCCGGTGCAGCGCAGCCGCCGCTTCTCCGGATGCTGCTGCCGCGCCTTGTCGGTGCGGACGAACAGGCTGCCGGTCGCATCGAGGATCGTGCCGTGCTTCAGCATCGCGCGGTAGAGGCCGGCGATCACTGGATCGTCGCCCTCGGACGCGAGCAACGCCTCATTGACCGGCGTGCGGTCCTCATAGGCGGCGAGCATCACCGGCTCGACCTGATAGGCGAGGTAGCAGACATGGCTGACGGTGTCGGCGCCGGCCGCGATCACGTCGGCCGGACGGGTCGGGAACACCGCGCTGTGCGCCCAGACCCGGAAATGCTGGCGATGCGCCTCCGCCGTGATCGCCTTGACGAGGCGCGGCGGCAGATCGGCATAGATCTTGATCGCGGTCGCCGAAGTACCGCGCGCCAGCGTCACCGCGGTCCTGAGGTCGGTGCGATCGTCGATCGCCTGCATCCAGGGCGCCTTGCCCGGCGTGACGCCCAGCGTCACCGCCAGCACGCGGGGGTCCTGGAAGAAGGGCGGGCCCGCCATCAGCGCGGCATAATGGATGTCGGGCGCGGCGATCTCCCCGGCCAGCGCGGCGCGGCCGAGCTCGGCCACCGGCCGCACGTCGTCGGCCATGTCGCGCACCGCCGTCACCCCGCCATAGAGGTTGCGCCGCAGGATCGCGCGCGCCCTGTCGTCGTCGGGCGGGGTGGCGAGGTGGACATGGGTGTCGATCAGCCCCGGCATGACGAAGCGCCCCGACAGGTCGATCCGCTTCGCCCCATCCGCGCCGGCGATCGTGCCGTGCGGCGCGACCGCAACGATCCGCTGCCCGCGCACCAGGATGTCCTGATGCGCCCGTGGCGGAGCGCCGGTGCCGTCGATGACGGTCGCGTCGGCATAGAGGCTGAACGCTTCGTCGGGGTTCGCGGGCGGCGCGGCACCGGCCAGCGACAACAGGGCCAGCGACAGCAGCGCGATCCGGAAAGGCCGGTTCCTGACAGATAGGGTCACATGGCGATGGCTAAGCCAGCGGACCGGCTTTGACCAGTCCCGGCGCCCGGCGTCAGCGCCCTTCCATGAAGGGGGTCGCGAAATCGTTCGGCCAGGCGAAGTTGGTGAACAGCACCGAGCAGCTCGCGTCGAGGCTGACGACATGATGCCACCAGCCGACCGGGATAACAGCGCGTCGCCCGGACCGATCTCCGTCTCCAGCAGCACCGGCCCCTTGTCGCCCGCCTCCTGCAGCGCCTCCAGCGTCCAGTCGCTGAAGATGCGGCGGGCCGTCTTCATCCGCGCCTCTTCCCAGTTCGGCACCATATGGACGCGCTTGCGGCCACGGACCTGGACCAGCAGGTTGTTGGTGAGGTCGTGGTGGAAGGGGGTGATCGTGCCCGCCGGGCCGATCCACAGATAGCCGTCCTGCCCGTCGCGCGGGACGGTATAGCCCTCGATCGGGCCGAAATCGCCCCAGACCGGTTCGAAGGCGGCGCGGTTGCCCGCCCCGTTGTTGGCGGTGACGTAGAGGTCGTTCGACGGCTCCGCGCTGCGCAGCGCGTCGGCGATCTCGCCGAACGGCACGGTCCGCCGCAGCTCCAGCTTGCGCCGCTCGAAATCCTTGCGCGACTCCCGCCCCTTCTGCGCCTCGACCGGCGTCTCCCGACCGATCCGCCGCTCCAGATAATCGGCCGTCCACAGCGACAGCGCCGGCCAATGATCGACCAGGCCGCCGATCACCACCGGCCGCTGGCCGGCATAATGGTCGCGCAGGAAAGTCTCGGGATCGAGCGATTCGCGCCGCGCGATCCGGGTCGCGTCGGGCGAGCGGCGCCAGGAGGCGGCCTGGCAGTCGAGAATCCAGTCGCGCTTGCGGAGCGCGTCGGCGACGGCCATCGCGCCCTGGAAATAGGGATGGCCCTCGATCTCGCGCGCATAGGCGCCGACCAGTTCGGGATCGGCGCGCTGGGCGAGCTGCAGCGCGATCAGCGAGGGATGCAGCCCCTGCGCCAGCCGCTCGGCGACCAGCGCCGCCAGCACCGGATCGAACTCGACGACCCGCGGCTTCGCCTTGCCCTGCGTCCTGTTCAGCATGTCCATCCCCGGATCGTCGGTCCCGCCCCTCGATAAGACAGTCCGATGACAGAAAGGCGACGGCCGGCGGCGCGGCGCAGAACCCCCGCCGTTAACCATGTCTTAGCGGCTCGTCGGCCATGGCTTCGGCGGATATCCGGATATGAGGGACCTTTGATGCCGCGCGCCTCCCACCATGTCGACGTCGCGATCATCGGGGCGGGCCCCGCGGGGCTGACCGCCGGCTACATGCTCGGCAAGCAGGGCTTCACCGTCACTCTGATCGAGAAGGACCCCGACCAGGTCGGCGGGATCAGCCGCACCGTCGAGCATGAGGGTTTCCGATTCGACATCGGCGGCCACCGTTTCTTCTCCAAGTCGCGCGAGGTGGTCGACCTGTGGAACGAGCTGCTGCCCGACGACTTCATCGAGCGGCCGCGGATGAGCCGCATCTATTATCGCGGCAAATATTACAGCTACCCGCTGCGCGCCTTCGAGGCGCTGCGCAACCTGGGCCTGTGGCAGTCGACCTTGTGCATGGCCAGCTTCTTCCGCTGGAAGCTGTTCCCCCACAAGGAGGTGAAGAGCTTCGAGCAATGGGTCGTCAACCAGTTCGGCGCCCGCCTGTTCGGCATTTTCTTCAAGACCTATACCGAGAAGGTGTGGGGCATGCCGTGCGACGAGATGTCGGCCGACTGGGCGGCGCAGCGGATCAAGGGGCTGAGCCTGGGCAAGGCGGTGTGGGACGGCGTCCGCCGCTCGCTGGGCCTCAACAGGCGGCCCAATGACGGGATGCAGGCCAAGACCCTGCTCGAAAGCTTCCGCTATCCGCGCAAGGGCCCCGGCATGATGTGGGACGCCGCGCGCGATCGCATCCTGGAGCAGGGCAACAACCTGCTGATGGGACACATGCTCCACCAGCTGTCGTGGGACGAGACCGCCGGGCTGTGGCGGGTCGCGGCGATGGCGCGCGACGGCCGGCTGGCGATGCTGACCGCCGACCATGTGATCAGCTCCGCGCCGATGCGCGAGCTGGCGAGCCGCATCCACCCGCTGCCGGCGACGCTGCCCGACGCGATGGCGCTCCACTATCGCGACTTCCTGACCGTCGCGCTGATGATCCGGTCGGAGGACCTGTTCCCCGACAACTGGATCTACATCCATGACGATCGGGTGCAGGTCGGCCGCATCCAGAATTTCCGGAGCTGGTCGCCCGAGATGGTGCCCGATCCGGCGCTGGCCTGCGTCGGGCTCGAATATTTCTGCTTCGAGGGCGACGGCCTGTGGTCGTCGTCGGACGAGGACCTCGTCGCGCTGGCGACGCGGGAGCTGGCGCAGCTCGGCCTGTGCGACCCGGCCGCCGTGGCCGGCGGCGCGGTCGTCCGCCAGGAAAAGGCCTATCCGGTCTATGACGACGACTATGCCGCCCATGTCGCGGCGGTGCGCGGCGAGCTGGAGGCGCGCTACCCGACGCTCCACTTCGTCGGCCGCAACGGCATGCACCGCTACAACAACCAGGACCATGCGATGATGACGGCGATGCTGACCGCCCGCAACATCGCCGCCGGCGCCCGCCGCCACGACGTCTGGGCGGTCAACGAGGACGCCGAATATCACGAGGCCGGCCGCGAGGGCGACGATGCCGGCGTCGCCGCCGCGCTCCGTTCCGAACGCGCGGTGCCGACCCGGATCGCCGACAGGAAGGCGGCGTGACCCTCAGTCCTTCCCCTCCCTTTCAAGGGAGGGGCAAGGGGTGGGTGACGCAGCCAAGGGGGTCGATCCCCCTTGGCGGAGTTTTGCGGGACGATCGAGGCGGGCTCGCTGCGCTCGCACCCACCCCCGGCCCCTCCCTTGAAAGGGAGGGGGGACATGACTGATACCTCCCTCTCTCCCCGCCGCCTGATCCTCGGCATCGCCGCGCTCTGGGCGCTCGCGGCGACGGTGCTGCTGGCCGTCGCATACAGCCGCATCGCGCCGCTCGAAATGTGGGACCCCGACGATTATCTGCGGCTCCAGCAGGTCCGCGACTGGCTGGGCGGGCAGAGCTTCTTCGACGTCACCCAATATCGCATCGATCCGCCGCACGGCGTGCCGATGCACTGGTCGCGGATCGTCGACCTGCCGATCGCCGGGTTGATCCTGTTGCTCCAGCCGCTGCTCGGCGGGGCGAGCGCCGAGCGCGTCGCCGCCAGCGCGGTGCCGCTGATCACCTTCGCGGGGACGCTGTCGGCGGTCGCGCTCGCCACCGCGCGGCTCGCCGGCCGGCGCGCGGCGCTGCTCGCGGCGACGCTCGCCGCGACCGCGCCGATGATCCTGTTCCACGTCCTGCCGATGCGGATCGACCATCATGGCTGGCAGACCGCGCTGGGCCTGTTCGCGGTCGCCGCCTGCTTCGACCGCCGGCCGCTGCGCGGCGGGACCATGGGCGGCATCGTCACCGCGCTGTGGCTCGCCATTTCGCTCGAAGCGCTGCCGGCGGCGGCGGCGATCGCGCTGCTGCTGGCGCTGCGCTGCCTGTGCTGGGGCGAGACCGAGCGGCTCCGCGCCTTCGCGGCCGCATTCGGCGGCGCCAGCCTGCTCCTGTTCGCCGGCTTCCACGGGCGCGCCGGCTGGGGCCAATATTGGTGCGACGCGGTCAGCCCCGCCTGGTTCGGGCCGCTGATCGTCACGCCGATCACCGCCGCGATCGGGCTGCGGATCGCCACGCGGCGCGGCGTCGGCGCGCGGATCGCGGCGCTGGTCCTGGCCGGGGCGCTCGGCGTCGCGCTGCTCGCGGCGACCGCGCCCGCCTGCCTCGCCGGGCCGTTCGCCACGCTCGATCCGGTGTCGCGCCACTTCTGGTACGACAATGTCCTCGAAGGGCTGCCCGTCTGGCGGCAGCCGGCCGACAATGCGGCGATGCTGATCGGCTTTCCGCTGGTCGGCCTGCTCGGCACGCTCGCCGCCTGGCGCAGCGCGCGGACCAGCGCCGAGGCGCGCAACTGGCTGACCATGGCCGCGATCCTCGCCGCCGCCTTCGCGGTCGCGCTGCTCGTCCAGCGCGCCGGCGGCTTCGCCCATGGCTGCGCCCTGCCCGGCACCGCCTGGCTGCTCGCCCGGCTGCTGGGCGCGATCGACCGCTGGCGGCGCATGCCGGCCCGCGTCGTCGCCTCGGCCACGGCGTTCCTCGCACTGTCGCCGATCGGAGCGGTCGCGGCGGGCGTGCTGGTCGTCGACCGCACCGCCCCTGCCACGAACGCCGCCAAGGCGACCGCGCCGGTCCATTATTGCTTCGCCCCCTGCACCAGCCTCGATCCGCTCGCACGGCTGCCGCGCAGCACCATCCTGACCGGGCTCGACCTCACCCCGCGCCTGCTGATCGCCACGCCGCACAGCTATGCCGGCAGCGGCCATCACCGCGATCCGCAGGCGATCCGCCGGGTGATCCTGGCCTTCACCCAGCCGCCCGAGGTCGCCCGCCGCATCATGGCGACGCACGGCATGGCCTATCTGCTGATCGACCCCACCGGCACCGAGACCAACCTCTATGCCGGGGCGTCGCACGACGGGCTCGCGGCCCGGCTGCTGCGCGGCGAAGTGCCGGCCTGGCTGGAACCGGTGCCGCTGGAGGGCAGTACGCTGCGGCTGTGGCGGCGACGGTCCTGAAACGGCGATATACGCCGACGAGGCAGCCGATATTCCCGCCGGAATCGCGCCAACCCCTTGCCGTCCTTCCGCGCCCGACATAAGGGCGAGTCCCGATGTTCCGGTCCACACCGCCTCTGACGCCGCCGTCCGGCTGGTGGACGCGACCCTGGTATATCGCCGTCCTCGCGATCATATCGATCATCCCGCTGATCCGGCCCGAGGTTCCCCCGCTGGTCGACCTGATGGGACATATGGGGCGCTACCGGGTCGAGCTGTCCGATCCCTCCTCGCCGCTGCTCACCGACTATTTCAGCTTCCAATGGGCGCTGATGGGCAATCTCGGCGTCGACCTGCTGATCGTGCCCATGGCCAAGCTGTTCGGGCTCGAGCTGGGCGTGAAGCTGATCGTCATGATGGTGCCGCCGCTGACGCTGACCGGCTTCCTGCTGATCGCGCGCGAGGTCCATGGCCGGCTGCCGGCGACGGCCGGGCTGGTCGCGCCCTTCGCCTATTGCTGGCCGTTCCAGTGGGGCTTCATCAACTATGTGCTGGCGATGGCGTTCGCGCTCAACGCCTTCGCGCTGTGGCTCTATCTGGCGCGGATGGGGCGGATCCGGCTGCGCGCGATCCTGTTCGTGCCGATCGGCTGCCTGGTCTGGCTGGCGCACGGCTTCGCCTGGGGCGTGCTCGGCCTGCTCGCCTTCTCGGCCGAGATCGTGCGGATGCGCGACGTCGAGGGGCGCGGCTATGCCGAGGCGCTGTGGCGCGGCGCGCTCCACTGCCTGCCGCTCGCCCCGCCGATGCTGCTGATGCTGCTGTGG